>CAYMCD010000080.1:0-14405 GCA_964388845.1 uncultured Verrucomicrobiota bacterium | reverse complement strand
CTTGAAACCCCGGCGCCAACGGGCATACTCTGCGCATGCCCGAAAGGAGACCCATGAGCATGAGCATCCACTTGATGACCCTTCTCTGTTGCGCCGCCCTGCTGCCCCTCCGCGGGGCCCTCGCGGACGAGGGCGCCGCGGACCCGGCGACCGGCGCGCCCGTTTCAGAAAATTCCGCAGCGACAAAACCCCAACCGGAGACAAACCCCATGGTGATCCTGAAAACAACCCACGGCGACATCCAGATCGAGCTATTCGCGCAGCAGGCGCCCGACACGGTCGCCAATTTTCTGCAATACGTCGCGGACGGCCACTACCGGGACACCATTTTCCACCGGGTGATAGACGGCTTCATGATCCAGGGGGGCGGGTTCACGAAGGACATGGCGCAGAAGCCGACGCGCGCCCCGGTCAAGAACGAGGCGGGGAACGGCTTGAAGAACGAACGGGGCACGCTGGCCATGGCCCGGACCGGCGATCCGCACAGCGCATCGGCGCAGTTCTTCATCAACCTCGTCAACAACGCCTTCCTGGACTTCAAGTCGGCCGACCCGCGGGGATACGGCTACTGCGTGTTCGGCCGCGTGGTGAACGGCATGGATGTGGTGGACAAGATCAAGGGCGTCCGCACCGCGACCCGCGGTTTTCACGAGAACGTGCCGGTCGAGCCGGTGGTGATCCTCGAGGCGGCCGCCGAGACCGCCGATTGATCCGCCGCGCCGCGCCGTCCCCTCCCCCTGCCGCCGCCCGATGGAACAGGATCCGCCAGACCCCGTGAAGTCGCTGCCGGGCGCGCCCGGCACGGGTTTCAAGATCGGCGATTATGTCATTATTGACACCCTCGGGCACGGCTCGATGGCGACCGTGTACCTGGCCCGGGACTCGACCGGGCACGAGGTGGCGCTGAAGGTCTTCCAGGAGGGTCCCGGCGTCTCGCCGACGATGCTGGAGCGCTTCAAGCGGGAAGCGGAGGCCTCCAAGAAGCTGCGCCGCCATCCGAACATCATGAAGGTCTACGCGACCGGCCAGGAGGGGATTTATCACTACATTGTGATGGAGCCGATCCGCAACAGCCGGACGCTCGAAGACCTGATGGAGGTCCACCCGCTGACGCTCGATGAAATCCTGAACATCGGGATCAAGATCGCGCGGGCGCTCCACTACGCGCACACCCGCAGCATCGTGCATCGCGATGTCAAGCCGTCGAACATCATGGTGGACGAGTTCGGCGAGCCGCTGCTGACAGATTTCGGCGTGGCCGAGCTGGTTGACTGGCCCTCCTGCACGATTTCCGGCGCGTTGACGGGCACGCCGCTCTACATGTCGCCCGAGCAGGCGCGCGCGGACCGGGCGGGACCGGCGAGCGACATCTATTCGCTCGGCGTCGTGTTGTACGAGGCCATCACCGGCATGCTGCCCTACTCCACCCAGCATTCCGCGCCGGTTAAACAGGTCCTGGAAGCGGTGAAGAACGAGCAACCGCGCCGGCTGCACCACTATCGGAAGGATGTCTCGCCGGATGTCGAGGCCGTCATCCTCAAGGCCATCAGCAAGAACGAGGGACGGCGCTACGCCGATGCGGAGTCGTTTGCGAGCGACCTCGAGCGGGCGCGGACGGGACGCCGCGTTTCGGCCCGGCTGGCCACGCGCCTGGAGCGACTGCGCGAATTGACGCGGCGCTACGACCAGTTTTTTGTCGCCGCGGGCGTCATGCTCGCGATGGCCGCCGGCGCGGCGTTGTATCTTCAGCAGAAGCTGATGACGGCCCGTTTCGAGAAATTGATGAGTGCGGCGCATCTCCGGAACCTCGTGCTCCGGGCGGCGCCGGCCGGCGCGCGGGGTGGCGCCGAACAGCCGGCCGTCTGGAACGAGATCCGGCTGGCCCGGCGGGACATGAATGGCGGCAAATGGACGAATGCGCGGGACGGGTTTGCGGGTGCGATCGCCCTGGCCCGCGCCACCGGCGACTCGCGCACCGCCTCCCTCGCCGGCCTCGAAATGGCCCGGTGCGAAATCATGCTGGGCCACCCCGACGCGGCATTGAGCACGTACCACGAGGTGATCACCAATCCGGACGCATCGCCCGTGGTGGGCGACGTCGCCCAGTTGGAGGCCGTGCTGCTGGCCCTGTTGCAGGACGCCCGGGACGAGGCCATGCGCTACCTGAACTTGAAACCGCTCCCGCCGGAGGGCCCCATCCGGGAAGCGCTCCGGTGTCTGGCCGGCGAAATTTCGACGCAGGCCCTTGCGGATCGCATCGCCTTCGTGCCGGCGCGGCTCCAGAACGACTTCCACCTGGTGCTGGCGGTGCGCTACCGGCTCGACGGGAACGAATCGGCCTATGCGACCCATCTGCGGCGCGTCCTGCAGCAATCCGCGCCGGCGTCCGAGTGGCCGGCGCCCCTCGCGCGGATCCTGCTCGAGCAACGGCGGAATTGACGACATGAAGCCCAACCAGGACGACCGGCGATACGACGGCGACACGGCCTCCGCGCGGGGCCGCGCGGGCCGCGTCTGGACCCAGATCCTCCTGCTGCTCGCCACGCTGACCCTGCTGGTCCTGGCGCTGCTGCATCTCCTGGTCCAGATGCGGCGGACGGCCGGCTGCGCGGACAACCTGAAGTCCATCTACCGCGCGCTCGAGCTCCACGAGATGGAGCGCGGGGTGCTGCCCACCCTCGCCTATTTTCCCGACCACCCGATCGAAGACAGCGACAGCCTGCGGGTCGTGCTCGAGCCGTATGGCATCGCCGCGCACCGCTGCATCTGCCCGCAGGCGCGGACCGTACAGCGCGAGGAGGGCCTCACCTACATCTGGAACGTGAGCCTGAACGGACAGCGCATCCCGCGGGGCGACGAGAAGACGTGGATGCTGGTGGATATGAATGCCCTGACGGAGGACGTGCCGGCCCCGCACCTGGGCCGCTACAACGTGCTCTATTCCGACGGCACGGTCCAGCGCCTCCGCAAACCGCTCGAGGCCCTGCCCGGCCTGTAGCCAGCGACCCCTACGCGATCGTCTGGCGCGTGACCCGCGTCAGCGCCTTCCAGAGCTCATCCGCGGTCTCCGCCTTGAAGAGCGCCTCGCGCGCATCCTCCTCGCGGCAGCTCTGCGTCAATCCGGACAGCAGCCGCAGGTAGAACGCGCTCGCCGCGGTGGGGATGACCATGAAGAAAACCAGCCGGGTCAGGTTCCTGCCCGATCCGAAACGGACGCCTTTCCGGCTGACCGCCAGGGCAAGGGTCAACCCGCCCCCCTCGACTCCGCGCACGTGCGGGAACGCCAATCCGTGGTCAACCGCGGTGCTCGCGATGGCCTCGCGCTTGAGCGCCTCCCCGGTCAGCCGCGCCGCGCTGTCAATGAACCCTTCCGCCTCCATCCGCTCGCTCATTTCGGCCAATATGGATTCCAGATCAAGCCCGGCCGCCTGCGGGATCATCAGCGCGGGCGAGGAGAAACGGGCCAGGCCGACCTGCGCCGGTTCGCCGCGGCGGCGCCGCTTGCTGAGGCGCCGCGGCGCGGCGGTCTGGTAGAACAGGAAGCGCGCGCAGCTCGGACAGTGGTAGATCCTGTCCGCCGCATGGACCGCGTGGACCTGGCTCACCGGAATCGCCATGCCGCAGGCGGAACACACGCCGGCGGCGACCGGTACGATCGCCAGGTGACCCTTCTTGTTCATCTTGACGAAGTGCGCGCGGATCTCGACGGGCAGCTCGTCCTGCAAGGTCTGAATGGACGACTCCAGGCTTTCCAGCCGGCCCTGCGACGACGCCTGTTGCTGGTCGCGAGCGAAGATCAGGTCCTGCAATTGGATGAGGTGGTTGATCCAGCGCTGCATCTTTCCGTTTCCGGCGGCCTCGGGTGGTGGCGTCATGGACATGTGCGGGTGGCTCCTTGGGCGATGTGCGGGATGGGTCGCGTTATAGCACGTAGGTCCGGGCATGCAAGGGCTAGAATTTACGGGACCATCCCCGATTTTCAGTCGGGGAAAGGCGTAAGTCGTTCGCACGCCGCGAAAGAAGGGAGTCAGCAAGTGAAACGACCCCAACGGGGTATGTCCCGCCAGAATTTATCCTTCACTGCGGGATTGACCCGTGCAGGTGATGCCGTAATTATGGCCCGCTTTGGAAGGAATACGGCATGAACCCCAAACGGGTATTGTCCAAGGAATTGGTGATCCTCAATCTGGCGGCGACGACCAAGGAAGCCCTCATCGAGGAGCTGGTTGACGTCCTGGCGCAGTCGGGGCGGGTGAAGGACAAAAAGGCCGCGCTGAAGGCCGCGATGGAGCGCGAGCGCAAGATGTCCACCGGCCTGCAGAACGGCATCGCCATTCCCCACGGGAAAACAGACACGGTCGAAAGCCTCGTCGCGTCCATCGGCATCAAGCGGGAGGGCCTGGATTTCGACTCGCTCGACGGCCAGCCCTGCCAGATATTCCTGATGACGTTGTCACCGGCCAGCCGGACCGGCCCTCACATCCAGTTTCTCGCCGACATCAGCCGGACCCTCCACGATCCCGCTATCCGGCAACAGGTCCTCGACGCCAAGACCGAGGAAGAAGTGGTGGAACTGCTCTGCCACGAGAAAACCCCGCCGGCGCCCGGCGCGGCGACGCATTGACGCGCGCCCGCTTTTTACCTAGCTTATCCCGCCTTGGGGCCAGATAGCTCAGTTGGTAGAGCACAGCACTGAAAATGCTGGTGTCCTCGGTTCGATTCCGAGTCTGGCCACCATTTCTATCTCCGACGGCGATTCCGGCCGGCGCAGCGCGGCCGAATCAGCGCTTCGCATGAAAATCCTCGTATCAGGTTCAAATGGGCTGGTGGGCTCGGCATTGGTCCGCCGTCTGACCGGCGGCGGGCATTACGTCGTCCGCCTGGTGCGCCGCGATCCGGACCGGTCGCGCGGCGACTTGTTGTGGGATCCGGCGGCGGGCAAGATCGAGCGCGCGGGCATGGAGAACCTGGACGCGGTTGTCCATCTCGCGGGCGAATCAATACTCGGACTCTGGACACGCGCGAAGAAACAGCGCATCCACCAGAGCCGTGTGCAGGCGACGGGCTTCCTCATGGAGGCCCTGGCCGGGCTGAACCAGCGGCCACGGGCCATCGTCTCCGCGTCCGCCATCGGCTACTACGGGCACCGGGGGGATCAATGGCTGCCGGAGTCGTCCGGGCCGGGGCAGGGTTTCCTTCCGATGCTCTGCCAGGAATGGGAAAAGGCGGCCCAGATCGCGGCGCGCGCGGGCATCCGCGTCGTCAACCTGCGCATCGGCCTCGTGCTGGGAGCGGGGGGCGGCGTCCTGAAGTCCATGGCGCCGCTTTTCCGCGCGGGGTTGGGCGGGAAACTCGGCGGCGGCGGGCAGATGATGAGCTGGATTGAGCTGGACGATCTCGCGCGCGCCATCCAGTTCTGCGTCGAGCGGGAGGACATATCGGGACCCGTGAACGGCGTCAGCCCGAACCCGGTCTCCAATTCCGAATTCACCCGGGCGCTCGCGGCCGCGTTGGGCCGGCCCGCCCTCCTGCCGGTCCCCGCCGCCCTGTTGCGCCTGTTGCCCGGCGGCATGGGCGCCGAGGCCTTTCTCGCGAGCCAGCGCGTCGAGCCGGCGCGCCTGCGCAAAGCGGGTTTCGAGTTTTCCTATCCGGCGCTGGACGGCGCGCTGCGCCACGCGCTGGCGATCCCGTAAGACGCGGCGGGGGCGTTGGGCCTCAATGCGCCGCGCGCGCGGCGATCTCGCCCTGGCGCGCGTAGTCAATCGCCTCGCCGAGGATGCGGGCGGCCTCCTGCGGGGCATGGAAGCCCATGGAATTTTCCGCGGCGATGAAATCCAGCCGCCATTGCGCCTTTCGCTGAAACTCGAGCGCCGGCGCGAGCCGCTCCGCCGCGGCGCCCGCCGCCTTCGCGGCCTGGACCGCGTCGAGAAGACCCATCAACGCGGCGGCCGCCCGCTGGAGCAATTCGTGGTTCCGGTCCTGGATGACCGCGACCCGTTCCACGAGCTCCCGCTCGGGCGCCGCGTGGCAGGTCTGGCACGCGCGGTTGACGTTCAGCAACGGGCTGCGCACCCAGTGGTCGGACACCTTCGTCGCGCCCTCCCGGATATACGGCATGTGGCAGTCGGCGCACGCCACGCCGCTGCGCGCGTGGATGCCCTGGCTCCACAACTCGAATTCCGGGTGTTGCGCCTTGAGGATTTCGGCGCCGCTCTCCGCGTGCACATAGTCAAAGAACCGCTTGCCGTCCGGGAAGGTCCGCGCGTTCCAGTGCGCCTCCACGTCCCCCACCTTCAACCCCCTGCTCCACGGGAACTCGAGCGGCATCCGGGTCGCGCAATAGTATTCCACATGGCACTGGCCGCAGACGAACGACCGCATTTCCTGGCGGGTCGAATCGGCGTTCGGGTTGTACGGCACCGCCCGGTCGCCCTTCCGCCACAGCTCCACGGACGGCAGATGCGGCGCGGGCGCGTCCGAATTCGCGAACGCCTGGATGCCGTTGATGAAGCCGGGGCGCGTGACGCGCAAGGCCATGGAGTCGGGATCGTGGCAGTCCACGCACGACACCGGGTGCGCGTGGCCCATTTCGTGCAGCTTCGCGTTCAGCTCCTTGTAGGGGAACTTGTGCGACTCGACGAACCCCTTCACCGCGTCGCCCCCGCCCAACGCACGATAGAGAGGCATGATCGCCGCATGGCAGTGCAGGCAGGAGCCGGACTGCGGCTTCGTGAGGCGTTCCGTCTCCTCCTGATCCTGCAGCATGTAGGCGTGGCCGCGGCGGTCCCGGTAATCAATCGAAAACGCGTAGCCGAGAAACATTCGCTTGAGCCACGGATCGCGCTCGATTTTCTGATCGGGCATCGCCTCGCTCCCGCCATGGCCGCCGAAACGCGTGCGCGTCGGCAGCGCCGTCTTCTTGTAGGAGTCGTATTGTTTCGGCCAGTTCCGCCCCCACACGGACGGGTCCGTCGTGTCCTCCGTCACCTCGGCGACACGGACGAAGCGGTGGCGCGCCTCGATCTTGCGCTCCGCGATGTTCCCCAGCAGGGCGAAGATGCCGGTCGCCAGACCGGCCGCGGCGAGCGCCGCCAACACGGGGGCGCGAGCGCCGCCCGACCGACGATTCATGGGGCATTTCATGGTGCGTCTCCTTCCATCATTTGACGGGACCGTGGCCGGCATCCGCATGGCACCGGACACAGTCCGGCGGCGCGGTCCGCTCCGAACCGTGTTCCACGAGTTCCGAAACCATCTCCGCGTGGCAGCGCAGGCAATTCCGCTGGAGGATCCGAGCGTTCTTCTCCCGGATGCGGATCGGTTCCGGAAAATTCTGGAGCGTGAACGCCTTGGAATGGTGGTACCCGTTTTCCATCTTGGTCCAATATTTCGGAAGCAGCGCGTGCGGGGTATGACAATCGTTGCAGGTCGCGGCCGCGTGGTGGCTCGACTTCTGCCAACCGTCCAGGTGTTCCTGCATCACATGGCAATTCGCGCAAACCGCCGGATTGTCGGACAGATAGGACGCGCCCCGCGCATAGACAAACACATAGCCGCCCGCCCCCGCGGCAAATCCCGCGAGGGTGGCCAGGTAAAGAAGACCCTTGAATCGTCTGGCGGGCTGCGCGTTCACGGCACGGCCACCGGCCCGCCGATCCTCGGCAGCCGTGGCAACCGCCCCACGCTGCCACACCCCGAAGATCGCGCGCCATCGGGGAAACACTGATTTTGAGCTCCCCGCGCCGTTTCCGCTCGCCATCCCCGCGGAAAAAGGGAATGACGATAGCCGGACGAATACCCGTCGTTTCCTGAGAAACATCCATGAAAACATTCAAGCCGCTGTTCCTCCCCGCCCTCTACCAGGATTCCGCCACGCAGGGCCGCATCATTCTGCGCGACGGATCCACCGCCACCATCCGGATCAGCCGGCCGGGCGACGCCGAGTCGCTGGCGGGGTTCTTCAAGCAGCTTTCGCCCGAATCGCGGCGACGGCGCTTCTTCTCCGAGAGCAAGCCCGGCATGGACATGCTCGCCTCGCTCTGCGATTCCTCCAACCCGCGGCGGCAGGTCACGATGTTCGTCAGCCGCGTCACCGACGGCGCGGCCCGCATCATCGCCACCGGTTCCTACATCGCGCACGACGAGACGACGGCGGAATTCGCCGTCGCGGTGGATGACGCGTTCCAGGGCAAGGGCATCGGCGGCCTGCTGCTCGAGCGGCTGTCGGTCATCGCGGTCACGAGCGGGTTCGTCCACTTCCTCGCCATCACCAGCCCGAACAACCAGGCGATGCTCGAGACCTTCCGGAATTCGGGGTTCGCGATGAAGGAACAGATCAAGGACGGCCTCGTGCAGGTGGATATTGCCGTCACCCCGCGAGAGCAGAGCGTGGCGCAATCCGAGATGCGCGACCGCATTTTCACGACCGCCTCCATCCGCCCGTTCTTCAAGCCGAACGCCGTCGCGGTGGTCGGCGCCTCCCGCGAACCGGGCAGCATCGGGTTCCGCATCATGCAGCAGCTGACGGGGCAGCACTTCAACGGCCCGGTCTACCCGGTCAACCCGAAGGCCGGCGTGATCTGCTCGATCCGGGCCTACAAATCGGTCCGCGACATCCCGGAACCGGTGGACCTGGCCATCATCGTCGTGCCGAAGAAGTTCGTCGCCGGCGTCATGGACGACTGCGCCGCGCGCGGCGTGAAGGCGGTCGTCGTGATTTCCGCCGGGTTCGCCGAGACCGACGACGAGGGCAAGCAGCTGCAGGCCGCGCTGGTAGATAAAGTTCGCGGCTACGGCATGCGCATGGTGGGCCCGAACTGCCTCGGCCTGATCAACACCGACCCGGAGGTCCGGCTGGGCGCCTCCTTTTCGCCGACCTACCCGAACCACGGCAGCATCGCGATGTCCTCGCAGAGCGGCGCCCTGGGCATCGCCATCCTCGAGCTCGCGACCAAGCTGAACCTCGGCCTTTCGTGCTTCGTCAGCGTCGGGAACAAGGCCGACGTCACCGGCAACGACCTGCTCCAGTACTGGGAGGAAGACCCGCAAACCAACGTCATCCTGCTCTACCTGGAATCGTTTGGAAACCCGCGCCGCTTCGCGCGCATCGCGCGGCGCGTCGGCCTCGCCAAGCCGATCGTCTGCGTCAAGAGCGGCCGCACCAGCGCGGGTACGCGGGCCGCGGGTTCGCACACCGCCGCGCTCGCCGCCAGCGATGTCGCCACCGAGGCGCTGTTCCAACAGACGGGCGTAATCCGAGCCGAGACGCTGGAGGAAATGTTCGATCTCGCCGCGACCCTCGCCCACCAGCCGTTCCCGCGCGGCAGGCGCGTGGGCATCGTCACGAACGCCGGCGGCCCGGGCATCCTCTGCACCGACGCCTGCGAAGCCGCGGGCCTCGAGGTGCCCGTGATTTCCGAAAAGACCCGCGCGGAACTCAGGACGTATTTGCCGGCCGCGGCCGCCTTCAACAACCCCGTTGACATGATCGCCTCCGCGCCGCCCGAACATTTTCGACGCACCGTGGAGCTCGTCATGCGGGACGACGGCGTGGACTCCGTGATCGTGATCTACATTCCGGTCGGCACCTCCGACAACAAAGCCATCATGGAGGCCGTCGCCGAGGGCGCGGCCGCCGGGCGCGCCGCCGGAGCCAAGGATAAACCCGTCATCGCGGTGATGATGACGGAGGACCATGCGAACATCCCGATGAAGGTCGGCGGCGAGACGCTGCCCCGCTACCTCTTCCCCGAATCCGCGGCCCGCGTGTTGAGCAAGGTCGCGCGCTACGCGGAATGGCGCGGCGGCCCGCCGGCGGTCATCCCCGATTTCGACGACGCGGATATCGCGGCGGCCCGCGCCATCTGCCACCGGGCGATCGAGCAACGAAACGGCGGGTGGCTCCTCACCGAGGAGGTCCGCGAGATCCTCAAACACCTCAAGCTCCCGCTGCCCGCCGGCGGCGTCGCCAAGAGCGCGGACGAGGCCGCCCGAATCGCCGCCCAGGTCGGTTTCCCGGTGGCGGTGAAGCTCGACTCGATCAAACTCGTCCACAAGACCGAGGTCGGCGGGGTCCTGTTGAATCTCAAGTCGGAGGACGCCGTCCGCGGGGCCTTCGAGTCCATCAGGAACCGCGTGGACGCGACCGGGCAGAAGGACGCCATGAACGGCGTCCTCGTCCAGCCCATGGTGTCCGGCGGGGTCGAGGTCATGGTCGGCGTCACCGAGGATCCGCTCTTCGGCCCGCTCATTGCGTTCGGGCTCGGCGGGATTTACGTGGAGATACTCAAGGATGTGAACTTCCGGATCACGCCCCTCAGCGTGCAGGATGCGCGCCAGATGGTCCGCTCCATCAAGGGCTACAAGCTGCTGCAGGGCTATCGCGGCCACGCCCCGGCCGACGTGGACGCGATCGAGGAGCTGCTGCTGCGCACGTCGTTCATGGTCGAGGAAATTCCGGAGATCCAGGAGCTGGACATGAACCCCGTCTTCGCGCTGGAGCCCGGCAAGGGCGCGTGCATCGTGGATTGCCGCATCCGCGTCGCGGCCTCCACCGTGGGGCAACCCGTCCGCTACAGTTTCGGCGCCTCGAGCTGACGCGCGCGCGCGGCCCGGTCAGGCCCCGGCGCGCCGCCGCGCCGCGCGGCGCTTCCGCGCGGCGAATTCCGGCGCCTCCCTGACGCAGAGTCCGAGGATGCGGAGGGATTCGAGAAAATACCGCATGCCCTCGCTTTTCAGCTCGGCCGGGGCGGCGCCGACATCCTTCCAGCCGGGCGGCGAAAGGTCGGCGGGATCGAGCCGGACCCGCTCCCAATTGTGGAACAGCCGGCCCCACTCGCTCCTCAGGATGTCGCGGACATAGCGCTGGTGCGACGGATACCAGAAGGAATCGTGATAGATCACGCTCGCGAGGTAGGACCACGGGGCGAGCACGGTCTTGAGCGTCCACTCCACCGGCTTTTTCAGGGGGCCCCAGTAGATCAGGTGCTGCATCCGGCCGGCGAAGGTCATGCGCCTGAAGGGCCCCGCGAAATGCCAGTTCTCGTTCGCGGCGGCGAGGTCGCCGACCACTTCGATCTCGCGCGGGTCGCCGCACCCCAGCCCCATCTCGTGCGCCAGGCGGACGTACTTCAGGTCGCGCAGCGGGTCCATGCCCATGAGCTTGGCGGCCATCGCGTCAATGGCGACCTGGTCGGCGGAGGCGAGGATCACGTTCTTGACGTGGGGGACCATGCAGCGCGGGCCCGGCCCGTCGCCCGCGAACGTGCCGTCCATCACGGCGAAGACGCCGGTGTGGATCTTCTTCTGGATCATCAGCAAATCCACGAGCGTCTCGTTGATGACCGGGTGGGTCCAGTGGCGCCGCTCGTTCAGGAGGCCGCCGAACGCATTTTTCATCGCGCCGGTGGTCGTGGTGAAGATGTGGGTCTTGACCGTGGGCAGGTGCAGGATGTTTTCGCCGATGAACCGCTTCGGGATCATGAAGCCGTCGGGATAGACGCCGTTCAGGCAGATAAACTTATCCGCGAGATCCCCCACCGCGTCGCGGATGTGAATCCATTCGTTTTCCGGCTCGTAGAGATGGATGTTCCGGATGCCGTGCGCATCGGTGACATGGACCTGTTTGTTCTCCCGCTCGCCGAGGCGGGCGTCAATCACGACCGTGCGGTTGTGGCAACTGTGGATCAGGTCCTTCCGGTAGCCGTCGCGTTCCATCGCGCGGATCACGCCCTCGAGCTGCCACGGCGTCGTCGAGCTTCCGGGATAGAAGAAGTGCCAGGAGATATTGACCTTGAGCGCCGTGTCCCTGTCCTTCGGCAACACCCCCTGGTACCCGGCCAGGTTCATCAGCCGGTGATAATCATCCAGCACCGTGGCGGGCGAGGTCTTGAGGATGGCGACTTTGCTCTTGGTCATGGCTTCCAGAACATAACCGCTGAGAGGCTTCTCGACAATCCCGTGCAGCGATGAGGAACGGAAGACGGAATACGGAATACGGAAAACAGGAAGACGGAAAACGCTACTGCCTGCCGCGCCCGCCGTAGCCCCGGCGAAGGCGGGTCGGCTTTGAGGATGGTTCGGACTCCTTCAAAGCGGACGGTACAACCGTCCCGCGAGGAGGGTCTCAATTGCCTGTCGGCTTTGAGGATGGTTCGGACCCACGCTGCCGGCGAGCGGAGGGGTGGCGACCGAGGACGGTGTCTCAATTGCCTGTCGGCTTTGAGGATGGTTCGGACTCACCAAGACCCCAGACGTGGACAACATCATCAAAGCCGTTTGGTCTCAATTGCCTGTCGGCTTTGAGGATGGTTCGGACACAGGAGACAGACGATGACAAAAAAACAAGCCATGCAAATGTCTCAATTGCCTGTCGGCTTTGAGGATGGTTCGGACTCACCAACTGGTTGCGGAAGCTTTACTTCCGACTCGGTCGGGTCTCAATTGCCTGTCGGCTTTGAGGATGGTTCGGACTCCTTTTCGCGTAAGCCGCTATATATCAACTTGCTACGAGTCTCAATTGCCTGTCGGCTTTGAGGATGGTTCGGACCGCCCTTTTGTATCTCATTGATGGGCAAGGACGCAAATGGTTGATTCGGCGGCACCGTGTAATTGGACTGCATAATGGAATGCGGGCAATCAAGCATGCGGGATATTTCTGGTTGCATCCTTTTGTTATTCAGTTTGTTATGACGATTCGTCGGCAATATGGCGCTTGACGCCAAATAGGGCTGCCGCCGGACTACCGCACCGGGCTTCAAATCAAAAAACATAGGCTATGGCTTCTTTCTGTTCCGAAGCGGTCATGGTTCCGGCGGTGCGAATTTCGCGGGCACAGGTGACGCAGATCCGGTAGGCAACGATGCGGTCCTCCGCCTCGTCGATAAGATCGAGCAGCCCGCTCCAGAATTCCTCGAAATAGCCGGCTTCCAGCCGGCACTCAAACATGGAGTATTGCACGCGGATTCCGTAATCTTCGCAGTGCTTGGCGACTTGTCTGAGGCGGCGGGAATCGGTGATGTCGTAGCCGACGATCATCAGCATTTCGTGTTCTCCACAAGAATGTCCTTCGCGCTCGCTCGTGGTGGGCGCGTGGGGAAAGGCTTCCTGCCACCACCCTTCGGGCGGCTGCGGAATCGCGGCGCTCCGGCACCACAACGGGCTGTTGGAAGGCGGCACACGGTCCTCAATTCATCTGGAACGCCTGGAATTCGCCCCCATCGAGGAGCGCCTGCTTGAGCGATAACGCGGTGCGGCGGCATTCGCCACGCAACGACGTCCGAATGCCCGTGCGCGGATTCTGAAATTCGCGCGTGAGACGCCGTTCCCACGCAACAAAGAAGCGCTTCTTTCCCTCCGTATTGAGATATACGCCGCCGTCGCGCAGTTCGAAGTGGTCCAACGGCTTCAAGGTCTTATGGCTGAACAGGTCGAGCGCCAGGGCGTCGGCCAGCGGGGCCCGGAACGGTTCGATGAGGTCCAACGCGAGCGAAGGCCGCCGATCCTGCGTTTCGTGGAAAAATCCGACCGCAGGGTCAAGGCCGGTAATGTGGAGATGGCACTCCATCTCCGCGGCCAGGATGGTATACGCATACGACAGCACGGCATTCACCGCGTTATGCGGCGGCCGGCGCGACCGGCGCTCGAAGGGGGCGTGTGGCGGAAAATATCTTCCATAGGTTTCGAAATACCGGCCCGCCGCTGCGCCCTCATAGCCACGAAGCGTTTCCAACGTTTCCGTTCTCATGCATTGCCCGGCAAGTTCATCCAGATTCTTCAACGATTCCTCCACCTCCGCGTGTGCCCGATTCGCGGCCAGCCTCTGGAGGACCCGCCGCTGATTCTGAATCTTTGCCTCCACGCAAATCGCGGCAACCGCGAGCGCAAAGTGGGGATCGAGCGATTTCTCATACTGAACGAGCCGGGCGCGACTGTGGGGACCGGGTGCGAGACAGTGGCCCAGCACGCGTTCGCCACCGGCGGTGACAATCATCGGGATTGCGCGTTGCAGGAAGGCGGCGATCAGAGGCATTGAGACATGCACACTCGTGGTGACGACCACGTGCTCGATGTCGCGCAGCGCAATTTCGTGTTCTTTCGGGCCCGCTTCGTCAGGCTCCTGCGCCGGAACGTTGATCGCGACCCGCTCGCCGCGGAGCGACGCCTGGGTGCCGGGAGTGAGAAGGAAGAGGGAGGGCATGGCTATTCAGACGGAAGACGGAAGACGGAAGGATGCAAAAACGGAAGACGGAAAACGGAAGGATGCAGGAACGGAAGACGGAAAACGGAAAGACGAGGAGACGGAAGGCGGAAGAGGGAGAATGAAAGATGTGAGCGAGCCGGCGACGGCGTGTCATACCAAGCGCCATAAATATATAGTATAATATATCTAGTCCTGCGGCGCGCGG
>CAYMCD010000079.1:0-14664 GCA_964388845.1 uncultured Verrucomicrobiota bacterium | reverse complement strand
CGAGGCGAGCGTCGCGGTCGAGCTGCGCGCCCCGCGCGAAGAGGCGGAGACCGCGCTGCGCGAGCTGCCGGGCGTGCTCGAGGTCGCCGGGCACGGGGGCGCGGACTGGCAGCGCTTCACGCTGCGCGCGCGGCGCGAGGACGATCCGCGGCCGGCCGTCTCCGCCTGCGCGGCGCGCCGCGGCTGGGCGCTGCGCGAGCTGCACCTGGAGGCGGCCACGCTCGAGGACATTTTTGTGAACCTCACGCGGGCCGACGAGCCGGAGGCGCGGGCATGAACGGGTTCCTCACCCTCTGGCGGAAGGAGCTCGCCGGCTACTTTCTCTCGCCGGTGGCCTACGTCGTGATGATCTTCTTCCTCGTGGTGATGGGCGCGATCTTCTCGCTGCTGGTCTCGGTGCTGGCGGAGGGGCCCGCCGGGGTCACCATCCTGAACCTGCTGTTCGGCTCCCCGTTCTACTGGATGACGATGCTCGTGCTGGCCCCGGTGCTGACGATGCGCCTGCTCGCCGAGGAGAAAAAGTCCGGCACGATCGAGACGCTGCTGACCGCGCCGGTCTCCGACGCCGCCGTCGTGCTGGCCAAATTCGCGGGCGCGCTCTGCTTCTATGTGTTCATGTGGCTGCCCACCGCCGCCTACGTCTACATCCTGTACGCCTTCAGCGCCGACATGGCGCCGCCGGACTGGGGCGCGCTGGCCGGCGGCTACCTCGGGGCGCTGCTGGTGGGCGCGTTCTACCTCTCGATCGGCCTCTGCTGCTCCGCGCTGACCAGCAACCAGATTGTCGCCGCGATCGTCACCTTCGCCGCGATGCTGGCGCTGTTCCTCGCGGGCCTGCTCGACTACGTCGCGCGGGGCGCGGCGGCGCAAGCGGTCAGCGCGCACCTCTCCTCCTACGCCCACATGCTGGACTTCGCGCGCGGATCCATAGACACCCGCCCGATCGTCTACTACCTGACGGGGACCGCGCTGATGCTGTTCGCCACCGTCAAAATCGTGGAGGCGCGCAGCTGGAAATGAGCGCGCCCGCCCCCAGCGACGCGCGGCGGAGCATCCGGCACAGCACGCGCCGGCGCGTGGCCTTCGGCCTGAACACGGGCGCCGGCATCGCGCTCGCGCTCGCGCTCGCCGTGATGCTGAACTACCTGGCGCACCGCCACTACGCGCGTTTCGACTGGAGCCGGTCCGGCTTCTACAGTCTCTCCGAAAAAACCAGGGCCCTGCTCGCCGGCGTGACGGGCCGGGTGGATGTGGCCGTCTTCTTCCAGCCCGACCACCCGGCCTACGAGGACGTGCTCAACCTGCTCAAGGAATACCAGCACGCGGCGCCGAACCTGCGCGTGGAACGCGTGGACCCGAACCGCGATCTGGGCCGCGCGGAGGCCCTCGTCCGCCAATACGAGGTCAGCCAGCTCAACGTCGTGGTGTTTTCAACCGAAGGCCGCACGAAATTCGTGGCCGCCGACGACCTGGTTGAAACCGACTATTCCGCCGCGGCCTACGGCGAACCCCCGCCTCCCGGCGCGTTCCGCGGGGAACAGGCCTTCTCCTCCGCCCTGCACAGCCTGACCCAGACCCGGCAGCCGACGGTCTATTTCATCCGGGGCCACGGCGAACGCGACATCAACGACCGCGACCCCTACGCCGGCTATTCGGCCATCGCCCAGCACGTCCGCCGCGACAACGCGGTCGTGCGCGACCTGTTGCTCGCGGAGGCGCGGCAGATTCCCGCCGACGCGGACGCGCTCGTCCTGCCCGGCCCGACCAAGACGCTCGCCCCGCAGGAAATAGACCTCATCAAGGCCTGGCTCAACGACAGCGGCCGGCTGATGATCCTGCTGGATACCGGCGGCACGGCCGGCCTCGCGCCGCTGCTCGAGTCGTGGGAAATCCGCGCGCGCGACGAGGTCGTCGTGGACCCGACGCGCACGCTCTCGGGACTCGACCTCTTCGTGAACGACTACGGCATCCACCCGATCACCCGGAGCCTGCGCGAGGTCACATCGGTCTTCTACCTCCCGCGCTCCATCGAACCCGTTCCACCGCCCGACGGCGCGCCGCCGGCCGCCGACCGGCCGCGCGTCACCGCGCTGGTCCGCAGCTCGCCCGACAGCTGGGCGGAATCGGACCGCGAACAGAAGCCGATGAAGTTCGACCGCCTGCGCGACCGGCAGGGCCCCATCGCGCTCGCCGTCGCCGCCGAACGCGGCGCGGGAAGCGAACTGGGCATGGACATCCGGCCGAGCCGCCTCGCGGTCTTCGGCGACACCGATTTCCTCTCGAACGGCGCGCTCACCGGCGGCAACACCGACCTGTTCCTCAACGCGCTGAACTGGCTGCTCGAACGCGAACAACTCATGTCCATTGCGCCGAAACCCGTCGAGGGCATGCGCCTCGTCATTTCGCAGCGGCAACTCGCCGCGGTCTTCTGGACCGTCGTGGCGGTCATCCCCGGATTGCTGGCCGCGCTGGGCGCGGCCATCTGGTGGCAGCGGAGGACCTGACATGCGCACCAGCACCTGGCTCCTGTTGATCGCGGCGCTGGCCACGGGCCTGTATATCGGGCTGCTGGACCGCAAGAAGGATTCCACGGACCGGAAGCGGGCCATCGCGCGGCGCGTCCTCCGGATTGATCCCGCCCGCATCACCGGCGTCCGCGTGCTCCGCGCGGACCTGCAGTTCGCGGCGGAAAAACACGGCGACCAGTGGCGCCTCACGAGCCCGGTCGCCGCTCGGGCCGACAACGGCGTGGTCGCGCGCCTGATTGACACGATCGAGCTGCTCGAGCGCAGCGACGTCATCCGAGGGCGCGAGCAGCGCCGCCAGGGCCTGACCCCGGCCGATTTCGGACTCGACGAACCGCGCGCCCGCATCGTGCTCGCCGGCCCGGAAAAGGAGTGGACCCTGCTGGTCGGCCGCGATACCCCGGCCGGCGGGAACCTGTTCATCAAGGAGGCGCGCGACAGCGCGGTCTTTGTCGCCTCCACCAACCTGCTGGCGGATTTGCCCGCGGCCATTGATTCGCTGCGCGACCGCCGCCTCTTCACCGGACTGCCCGGCGAGGTGAACCGGCTGGACCTGCGCCGGCCCGAAGGCCTGCTGAACCTCGCGCGGCTGGACGTCGGCCACTGGCGCATGCAGCAGCCGTGGAACGGCCGCGCGGCGACGGCCGCCGTGCAGGACATCCTCGACCAGCTCTTCACCGCGCGCGCGGTGGACTTCGTGGCCGAGTCCTTCGACGCGGCCCCGCTGTATGGCCTGGACGAACCCGCCGCGCAGGCGATCGTCACCGGAGACCGGCACATGGGCGAACAGGCCCTGCTGCTGGGCAGGCCGGTGGATCGGGACACCAACCTCGTCTATGCGACGATGCGTGGCGAAGGCACCGTGTTCACCGTCGGACGCGGCCTGCGGGATGCGCTGCAGATCGGGGCCGAATCCCTGCGCGACCGGCGTCTCCTCACGCTGCCGGTCTTCGATATCGCCGCCATCCGCATCGAGGCGGACGAGCGCTCCATCCTGCTGAGCCGATCCGCGGAAGGCAACGGCTGGGAACTCCTGGCGCCCGTGCGCCAGAAGGCGGATGAGCAACTGATCCAGGCCGCGCTGGACGAGTGGGCCGGCGCGCGGATCGAGGCCTTCCTCGACAAAACCCGCACCAACGCGCTGCCGCCCGGCATGGAGACGCCGGCGGCCCGGATCATCTTCTCCCGGCAGCCCCTGGCCGCGCCGACGAACGGGCCGCCGCCCGCCGCGGGTCCGGAAGACGAGATGACGCTGTCGGTCTTCGATCCGGGCGGGCGGACGAACTGGGCGTTGGTCAAATGGGACCATGAGGAAGCCCCGGTGTTGATCGCGCGGGCGATCCTGGACACCCTGCCCGCCGCGCCGCTGCGCTACCGCAGCCGGGAGGCGCTCACGCTGGACCCCGCCTCGGTGCGAAGCCTGTCGCTCTCCATCGGCGGACGCGAAGAAACGGCCATCCGCGAGGGCACGAACCAGTTCAGGGCCGCCGCCGGGCCGGCCGCCGTGGACGTCGAGACCGTGCAGCGCACGCTGAATACGCTGGCCGCCCTCCGGGCCGGGGCCTGGGTCGCGCCGGCCACGGACGACCTGGCGGCCTACGGCCTCGCCGAGCCGCGCGCCCAGATTCTCGTCGGGGTGCAGGGCGGCGCGGCGCCCACCCGGACCCTGTGGATCGGAGGCGCGGATCCGGACGGGGGCTGCTTCGCGATGATCCGCGGCGGCGATGCCGTCTTCACGCTCGACGCCTCCACGCGCGACACGCTGCTGGCGCCGCTGTATACATCGGCCGCACCCGCGAAGGAACCACCGGTTGTCATCTCCCGTCCCGAATCCATCGAACCCTGACGCCACGCCGGGAGCATCCCGCCCGTGGACCCGCTGGCTGCGCCGCGTCCACCTCGGCTGCCGGGCCGCCTGGTTGATTGGCGCCCTGCTGCTGGCCACCCTGCTGGGCGCGTGGGTGATCGGGTTGCCGGCCCGCTTCACCAACCGCCTCCTGCACCGGCTGCCCACCCGCCCCCTGCTGGTCACCGCCGACCGGATGAGCCTGGATCCCCGCGCCGGCCTCTTGCTGCACCGGGTCCTCATCTATCCGGACGACTCGTTCGACGAGCCGCTCGCGCGGATCGGGGAGCTGGCCCTCCGCCCCAGCTGGAAATCGTTGCTCGCGGGAAAAATCCGCCTCGCTTCCCTCGCCATCCGCGACGCGGACGTCTTCGCCCCCGCATGGAAAGACAGCGCGCCGGATGCCCGCCTGATGCTGACCAACGTCTCCGTGGATATCCGCCTGGGCGACGGCACCGCCACCGTGCGGCGCGCGCAGGCCCGCTTCGCGGACCTGCACCTGTCCGCGTCCGGCCGCTTGCGCGATCTCCACCGCATGGCCGGCGCGCGCGACGCGCTGCTCCCGCCCCAGTTCCTTGGACGGCTGCGGGACCCGCCGCGGGCGCTCATCGAACTTGTGGATGTCCTGCACGGACTGCGGGGGCCCACCGGCATCCCCGTCGCCATCTCGTTTGACCTCGGCCCGACCGGCCAATGGGCGCGGGCGGAATGCGCCGCGGGGCCGCTGACCGTGCGCGGGCGGCGCGTGCAGGAATTCCGGGCGGATGGCGCCTGGCGCGACGGGGATTGGTTCCTCGACGAACTCGCGCTGGGCGACGCGGACGGGCGCGCCGTCTTCTCCGGTTCGCTGACCGACTCCATGCGCCGGGTCGAGCTCGCGGCGGACGGCGAGGTCCCGGCGGAGGCGGTGGAAGCCTTCCTGCCCCGCGCCTGGCGCGGATATCTGGACCGGGGCGGATGGCAGCCCCGCGGGCGCGTCCGGCTTTCGGGAAAAATCGGACCCGCCGCGCCGGACGCCCTGCTCGCCCATTTAAACGGCGAACTCGCGTTCGAACGCCTGTCGGTGCGCGGCGTCGTCCTGTCCGACGGACAGGTCCGCCTCGCCGGCGCGCCCGGCGCCCTGATGGCCGAGCCCTTCAGCGTCCGGGTGGGCGAAGGGGGGAAACGCGGACGGGCAAAAGGACGTTTGACCTGGGCGCCGGCCGAGCGCCGGCTGGACATCGAGCTGGATGCCCGGCTGGATCCCAACGAGTTGATCCCGCTGTTCACCTCCAACCAGACCCGGTTCGTGCGGCGCTTCTCATTCCCCGGCGCGCTCCCGCAGTTCCGGGGCCTCGCGCGGGCCCACCCCGGCGCGGGGGACCTCAGCTTCAGCGGGCGCCTGACGGCGGCGGAGTTCACCTACCGGGGTGTTGAAGTGGCCACCCTGTCGTCCACCGTCCTCTTCAGCAACCAGACGGTCACTCTGGACCCGTGGACCTTTACGCGGCCCGAGGGCGTCACGCGCGGGCGGCTCTCGGCGGATCTGCGCCGCGAGCTCGTCAAGGTTGACCTCGAAAGCACCATGAACCCCCTCGCCGTCGCCGGCCTGGTGGGGCCGCGCCTGCACCAGGCGCTCTCGGCGTGGCGTTTCGAGGGACCGGCCTGGATGCACGCGCGCGGAACCGTTGACCTCAAAGCCGGCAACGCCCGCACCGATCTGGTCCTGGATACGCGCGGCGAGCGGATGGGACGGGGCCGCTGGATGGCGGACAACGCGCAGTTCACGCTGCGCGCAACGGGTGAAACCTACAGCGTCACGAACCTCGCCGGCCGCGCCTACGACGGCGATTTCACGGGTACGGTCCGGGTCGAACCGGCCGCCGCCGGGCCGGAACACCGCTACGCCGTGGACGCCGTGCTCACCAACGCGGACTTCGCGAAGATCGCCGGGCGCTATGCGCGCGCCGCGGACACCCCCATCGGGGGGCGCGCGTTCCTCACGCTGCACGTCACCGGCCTCGTGGCCGACGCCTTCGGCCCGGCCACCCGGGGAGGGGGCGCGCTGGCGATTGAGGACGGGGCGCTCTTCCGGCTCCCCCTGCTCGGCGGCCTCTCCGACCTGCTGTCGCGCATCATGCCGGGCCTCGGCTTCGTCTCCCAGACCGACCTCACCTGCACCTACGCGATCGAGGACGGCTCGATCGCGACGGAGGACCTGCGCCTGGCCGGCGATTTGCTCAGCATGAAATCGCGCGGCGACCTCGAATTCGACGGCCACCTGCACTTCCGCGTGGAGGTCCAGCTGCTGCGGCGCGGGCCGCTCGCCTTCCTGCTTCGCCTGATCACATTCCCCGTCACCAAGCTGTTCGAATTCCAATTGAGCGGAACGCTGGACGAACCCAGGTGGCGGCCGGTCAATCTGCCCAAGGAATTGTTCCTCATCTTCGATTGAACACAACATCCGCCAACCTCGCCGTCCTCACGGTGGAAGCCCGGGAGGACGGCGCCGATGCCCTCGCCGCGCGCCTGGAAACGCGCTGGGGACGCGCCGCCGTGCAGATCCAGCGCCCAGGCTCGACCCGGGTATGGATCGAACTGTACTTCGCGCGGGCCGACGAGGCCCTGCGGGCCGCGCAGGCCGCGCTGCACTGGCCCGGCGTGCTCGCCGCCCGGCCGCGCACGTGCCGCGCGCGCGACTGGCAGGCCTTCTGGCGGCGCCATTTCCACACCCGCGACATCGGCGCCCGGCTGCAGATCCGGCCCGTGTGGGCGCGCACGCCGCCCGGCGCGCGGAAACGGAAGATCATCCGGCTTGATCCCGGGCTGAGCTTCGGGACCGGCGAGCACTTCACCACCCGGTTCTGCCTCGAGCAACTCGACAAGCTGTGCGCCGCCCGCCGGCCGCGCTCGGTGCTCGATGTCGGGACCGGCAGCGGCATCCTCGCCATCGCCGCCGCCAAGCTGGGCGCGGCGTCCGTCCTGGCGTTCGACCACGACGCGCAGGCCCTCGAACAGGCCCGCCAGAACGTGCGCCGCAACCGCGCCGCCCGCGCCGTCCGCCTCGCGGTCCGCGACCTGGCCGCCGACGGCTTCCCGAAGGGACGCTTTGACATCGTCTGCGCGAACGTATACAGCCGCCTGTTGATCGAGGCCGCGCCGGGCCTGGCCCGCGCCACCCGCCGCCACCTCGTCGTGAGCGGAATCCGCGAACACGAATTGGACGGCGTGGCGGATGCCTTCATCCCGGGCGGCGCGCGGGAAGTCGTGCAGGACGGCGACGGCGAATGGGGAGGCTTGGTATTGTCATGGACACATTCTTCTTCGACCTGAAACTCGACCAGGCTGCGTATTTCGCGGCCGCGCTGGGCCTCCTCGCCGGCCTCGCGCTGATCGCGGCGCCGGCGGCATGCCGCGCCTTCCTACCCGGCCTGGGCCGCCATGTCCACGCCGCGTGGATCCTGACGGCGGCGGACCTGCTCTGGATCGGGTGGATGATCCACCACGCCTCGCTCGGCCGGTTCGACGCGCTGAAACCCGGCCTCTATCTGGCCGTCCCGCTGGTTTTTTTCCTGGTGGTAAAGTTCATGGATGAACTGCTCGGCGCGCGCGCGCTCGGGGGCCTGTTGCTGCTCGCGGCCAACCCGATCCTCAACGCCGCGCGCTGGGTGGACTCCGACTGGCGCCTCGTGATGACCGTGCTCGCATACGCCTGGGCCGTCATCGGCATGGCACTGGTCCTCAGCCCCTACCTCTGGCGGCGCATGGTCTCCCCCTTCGTCGCCACCGACACCCGCTGCCGCGCCGCCGGCGCCGCCAAACTCCTCGCCAGCCTCGCGCTCCTGTACCTCGCCGCTTTCGTTTACTGATTTCTGCTCACGGAACACCGGCAACTGAATACGGGTCACCGGCCACCACCCCATGTCCTCCACCGGCCATCCGCGCATCCTCGTCCTGCGCGGCGGCGCGCTGGGCGATTTCATCGTCACGCTCCCGGTCCTGGCCGCGCTGCGCCGGCGCTGGCCGAACGCCTACATGGAGCTGGTCGGCTACCCGTATATCGCCGAGCTGGCCCAGCGCGCCGGCCTCGTGGACCGCGTGACCTCGCTGCACGGCGCGGGGATCGCCCGCTTTTTTGCGCTGCGCCCGGAAATCCCCGACGACCAGCGCGCGCACATGCGCTCGTTCGAGCTCGTGTTCAACTTCTTCCACGACCCGGAGGAAACGGTCCACATCAACCTCGAAACCGCGGGCGCGCAACAGGTCATCAGCGCGTCGCCCCTCGTGGCCGACCTGCACGCCGTGGACCACTTCCTGAAGCCGCTGGAACGCCTCGCCCTCTACGAAGGGGGCGCCATCCCCTCGCTGACCCTGCCCGGGGCGGATATCGCCGCCGGACGCGCGCGGCTGGAGGCGCTCACCCGCGGACGGCCCGCGTGGATTTTTCATCCCGGCAGCGGCAGCCCGAAAAAGAACTGGCCGTTGGGCCGCTTTATGGAACTCGCGCGCCGGATCCGGGATGCCGGCCGCCACGCGCCCGCCTTTCTCGTAGGCGAGGCGGATGCGGAGGCGCGCGACGGACTCGCGCGCAACGCGCCGGATCTCCCGATGCTCGAGGGCCTGTCGGTGTGCGAGGCCGCGCGGGTCCTCGCTGCGGCGGATGGATACACGGGCAACGACTCCGGCATCTCGCACCTCGCCGCGGCGGTCGGCGCGCGCACCGTCGCGCTGTTCGGCCCCTCGCGCGCCGATCTATGGGCGCCGCGCGGCCCGCGCGTCCGCGTGGTGCAGGCGCCGGACGGCCGGTTGGATCAGCTCGCGGTGGAATCCGTCCGGACCGCGCTCGAGCCCTGACCTCACCGCTCCGCGTCGAGCGACTCCTGCACCCGGGCGAGGATTTCCTCCCGGCCGTGCGCGCGGCCCCCGCCGATCCCGGGACACTCCCCGCAGGTCCGCCTCCACGCGGCCTCCGAGCGCAGGTTTTCCGGCCAGAATGGATACGTCCGGCACTGGGTCGGCCGCACGGAATAAATCGCGCACTTGTTGTCCGCGTAGAACACACAGTCGCCGTTCGGCTTCTCGCGCAGGCTGTGCCCGTCGCGGAGCGGATACGCATAGGCCTTCAGGAAGGCCGCGCGCGTCAGCTTGAGATGCGCGGCGATCCGGTCGGCGGTCGGCGCGTTCATGAACACCGTGCCCGGCGCCCCGGTGCAGCACTGCCCGCACCCGGTGCACTCGAAGCGCAACCCCGCGTCGAAAAAATAGGGCCGGTCCTCCGGCCGCCGCGTTGACATGCCGCTCCTCCGCATCGGCCGCGGCCACCGCCCCGGCCTCGAACGGCGGATTCTTACAGACGTGGGAACCGCCTGCACAGTGATTTTACAGGCGTTGAAAAGGGGAAACGCCCGCTGGGCCGTTCGCAGACGAAGCCCTGCCGGCTTGCCCGGCGGGCGAAGAGGGTTGAGGGCTGCGGCGCGGCGGATGGCGCGTCCGGAGGCCGCGCCCTGCCAGTGGTCCATGCCGCGGGGCGGGCCGGACCGCGACGGCCCCCGGCCGGCCGCTTGGTCATTCAATTGGTCATTCGCTTGCCAAACCCCCAAACCCCGCTACACTCCGCGCCCTTCCATGAGTACCACACAATATCGCAACGTCGCCATCATCGCGCACGTGGACCACGGCAAAACCACCCTGGTGGACAAGATGCTGCGCGAGGGCGGCGCCTTCACCGCGCGCGAGGAGGTCGAGGAACGCGCGATGGACTCCATGGACCTCGAGCGCGAGAAGGGCATCACGATCAAGGCGAAGAACGCCTCGATCCACTGGAACGGCCTGACCATCAATATCGTGGACACCCCCGGCCACGCGGACTTCGGCGGCGAGGTCGAGCGCATCATGAAGATGGTGGACGGCGTGCTGCTGCTCGTGGACGCCGTGGACGGCCCGCAGGCGCAGACCCGCTTCGTGCTCCAGAAGGCGCTGCACCACGGCCTCAAGCCGATCGTCGTCATCAACAAGATTGACCGCGAACACGCCGACCCGCACCGCGCGCACGACCAGGTGCTGGAACTGCTGCTCGACCTGCACGCGAACGAGGAGCAGTTCAACTGCCCCTTCATCTACGCCAGCGCGCGCGACGGTTTCGCGGTGAAGAACGTGGACGACCCCCGCGCCGGCATGGGCCCTCTGCTCGACACGATCGTCGAGCGCATTCCGCCGCCGACCGGCGACATCAACGCCCCGTTCCAGATGCTGGTCAGCAACCTCGACTGGAGCGACTTCGTGGGCCGGATCGGCATCGGCCGCATCATCGCGGGTACGGTCAAGACCGGCGACTCCATCGTCTGCATTCACAAGAGCGGGAAGCGCGAACGCGCCAAGGTGACGAAGGTGTTTGAATTCAGCGGCATGCGCACGTCCGAACTCGCCGGCGGCGAGGCCGGCAACATTGTCGGCATCTCGGGCTTTGAGGATCTCGATATTGGCGAAACCCTCTGCGACAACGAGTCGCGCGAGCCGATCCCGTTCATTGACATCGACCCGCCGACGATCCAGATGCAGTTTTGCGTGAACGATGGCCCGCTCGCGGGCCGCGAGGGCAAGTACCTCACGTCGCGCCAGCTGCGCGACCGCCTGTACAAGGAAACGCGCACGAACATTTCGCTGCTCGTGCAGGATACGGATGTTCCGAACATTTTCCTCGTCAGCGCGCGCGGCGAATTGCAGATCGCCATCCTCGTCGAACAGATGCGCCGCGAGGGTTTCGAGATGCTCGTCTCCCGTCCGGAAGTCATCATGAAGCGCGAAGGCAACCAGAAGCTGGAGCCGTTCGAGACGCTTTGGATCGACACGCCGCAGGAAAAACTCGGCGACTTGATGCAGAACATGGCCGGCCGCAAGGCGCAGATCACCAACATGCATCACCACGGGGACCGCGTGAACATCGAGGCGGTCATCCCGACCCGCGGCATCATCGGCCTCGAGACCGACATGGTCAACCTGACCAGCGGCCGCGCGGTGATGAGCCACATGTTCAAGGAATACGGCCCGCACTGCGGCCCGATCACGAGCCGTACGAGCGGCACGCTGGTTTCCATGGAAAAGGGTGTCGCGACGGCCTTCGCCCTCGACACCCTGCAGGAGCGCGGAAAGCTCTTCATCAAGCCCGGCGACGAGATCTACGAAGGCATGATTGTCGGCGAGAACCCGCGCGCCGAGGACATCCCGGTCAACCCGACCAAGGAAAAACACCTCACCAACATGCGCAGCCAGGGCGAGGGCAAGGGCATCATGCTCGAGCCGCCGATCGTCATGTCGCTTGAGCACGCGATCGAATACATCGCGCAGGACGAATTCGTGGAGGCCACGCCCAAGAACCTGCGCCTCCGCAAGAAGGTCCTGAACGCCAACCAGCGCAAACGCGCCAACCAGCGCGCCGAAGACGCGGACTAAGGAAGTTCGCGGCGACCGGAACCCGGTCGCCGGGAACTTCCTGACGCTTGCATGCCGGACGTGATTCGCTACATTCGACCCGACTTCTGAAGGGTAAGGCGGACGGAACTGGATGCCTTGCCGATTCCACACCATCCGGAGAACGCACATGGCAGCGAAGAAGCGTAAACTCGTCGGCAATATGATCATCGCCCAGAGCGGCGGCCCCACCGTCGTCATCAACCAGAGCCTCGTTGGCGCGGTGCTGGAGGCGAAAAAACACAAGGAAATCAGGAAAATCTACGGCTCCCTCCACGGCCTGAAGGGCATCCTGGAGGAGAACCTCTGCGACCTCGGCAAGGAGACGAAGGCGAACCTCGAACTCGTCGCCGCCACCCCCTCCTCCGCGCTCGGCTCCGTCCGCAAGAAACCCACGCCCGAGGATTGCGCCAAGGTGTTCGCGGTCCTGAAGAAATACGACATCCGCTACTTCTTCTACATCGGCGGCAACGACAGCGCCGAGACAACGCACATCGTCAACGAAGCCGCGATCGCCGCCGGCTACGAGATGAAGTGCTTCCACATCTGCAAGACGATTGACAACGACCTGCGCGAAAACGACCACACGCCCGGCTTCGGCAGCGCGGCGAAGTTCGTGGCGCAGGCGTTCATGGGCGACAACCTCGACAACCGCGCGCTGCCCGGCGTGAAGATCAACGTCATCATGGGCCGGCACGCCGGCTTCCTGACCGCCGCCTCCGCGCTGGCGCGCCAGTACCCCGACGACGGGCCGCACCTGATCTACCTGCCCGAGCGGCCGTTCACGATGGAGAAATTCGCGGACGACGTGCAGGCCGTCTACAAGAAGCTCGGTCGCTGCGTGGTCGCGGTTTCCGAAGGCATCGCCGACGAAACCGGAACCGCCATCGCCGGCAAGTTCATCAAGGAGGTGGACAGCCACGGCAACGCGCAGCTCTCCGGCAGCGGCGCCCTGGGCGACGTGCTGGCCAAGGAGATCAAGGAGAAGGCGCAAATCAGCCGCGTGCGCGCCGACACGTTCGGCTACCTGCAGCGCTCGTTCGCCGGCGTCGCGTCGGCCATTGACCAGAAGGAGGCCCGCGCGGCGGGCCGGGCCGCGGTCAAATTCGCCTGTGGCGGCCAGTACGCCAACGGCTCCACCGCCATCAAGCGCGCGCCGGGCAGGACGTACATGACGTGGATCGAGCGCACGGAGCTGAAAAATGTCGCCAAGGAAACGCGCCACATGCCCGACGAGTGGATCGCCCCCTCCGGCAACGACGTGACCAGGGCCTTTATCGCCTACGCCGCCCCCATCGTCGGCCCCCTGCCGAAGATCGGCCGCCTCGCAACCCGCAAGGTGCCGAAAAAGTAGTCGAAAAGGCGAAAGGGTCGGGGAAAGGGGTCAGTCCTTTATCCTTGCTCATGCGTCACCCCGCAATGCGCCCTTCGCACCGCACCGCTCTTGGCGTTTGACCTCTCTCCGCGCGCACATCCCTGCAAGTCAAAGATAAAGGACTGACCCCTTTCCCCTACCCCTTTCCCCTACTGACCCCTTTCCCCTATCCTGATGTCAGCAGATAATTGCGGATCCCGGATTCGTCCAGCTGGAAGTCGGGGCGGCTCTCCGGCGTGGTGAAGGCGGGGATTGCGAAGGTGAGATCGAGGTCGGGGCCGGCCTGTTTCGCGCGAACGCGCAGACGCCAGTTCACGTTGCCTTCGCTGGGGGGCAGATGATGCGGGAGCGCGAAGAGCACCGGAACCTGGACGCCGTCCACCCGGGCGGGCAGTTTCGCCGGATCGAGCCGGCGCGCGGCGCTCCACAGAATCTCCGTGCTGGTGCTCTTGCCCCGCCGGACGGTCCGCTCGCAGGCGATCTCCACAATGTACTCCGCATAGGGCTCGGCGTAGGACGGCACCGCGACGACGCCGGCCAGCTTGCCGCCCAGGACGCCGGGGACGGAAGCCATGTGAAACACGGCGGCGCCGTACCGCCGCGCGACCCGCAACTCGCGGACCGCCCACGCGAGCAGGCCGAGCCCGACCAGCTGGAACAGGCCCAGGACGAACCACGCGGGCGCCGGCACCTGGCCCCGGTTCGCGAGTGCCATCGCGAGCACGAACCCGACGAATCCCGACCAGAAAACGGAAAAGACCAGCATGCCGGCGGCCGCGGCACGGTTCCGGGCCTTGACGGCGCCGCGCTCCCAATCTTCGCGCCAGCGCCACGGTTCGTCGGGAAACGAACGCGCCCGTTTCCGCGCGGCGCCGCCTCGGGCCAGGCCGACCACCCCACCGACGAAGACGCCGAGCCCCACCGCGCCGAAAATGGCGCCGAACCCGCCCATGAACCACATCATGCCGGCGCGCAGTTCCGGGTACAGCACGGCCTCGGACGGATTCGCGGGATTCACGTAGGCCGTGATCCGGCCGCCCGACTCCGCCGCCCGCCGCATCTCCGCATGCCGGTCCTGCTGCCAGCTCCCGACATTGTCGGCGCCGCCATGAAGACCGACCCGCGTGCCCTCGTATGCCCGTCCGTCCACGGTGTAGCGATAGCGCGCGGTGGCCTGATAGGTGGTGGAATCGTCCCCCCGGCTCACGCGCAGGTCGTGGGCGAGCAACTCGGCCTGAACCGGGTCCCATGTCCGCATGGCCTGCGCGGACTTGTAGTTGCGCAGCGCCAGCCCCCCCACGAAAACGCCCACCCCGATAAAGGGCAGGGCGAACAGCATCATGATCGTTGAGCCGGCGCGGAAACTCCTGGTCATGCCGGCAATCTATAGGAAAGGCGCGCGGCTGAACAGGGGCGGCGGGGTGCATGACTGATTTCTGCATCAGGCGGCATCGGGGAGGGCTGAGGGGTTG
>CAYMCD010000078.1:0-14680 GCA_964388845.1 uncultured Verrucomicrobiota bacterium | reverse complement strand
AAAGCGGTCAGATCACTTGCTACAAAAAGCGGTCATTTTGATTTGCTACGGACAGAATTTACGCCACGAATCTGAGCCGATCGCGCGACGGGGCGCTATGGGGGATGGATCCAGCAGTTGCCGCCGACTTCGGTCACGACGAGCGGTTCCCCGTAGGCGCGGCTCACATTCGCCGCGGTGAGGACCTCCGTCCGCGCGCCCACCGCGGTGAATGCGCCGGACTCCAGCAGCGCGAGCCGGGTGCAGAAGCGTGCGGCCAGTGTCAGGTCGTGGGTGGACAGGACCACCACGAGGCGGCGCGCCGAGGCAATTTCGCGGACAAGGGACATCAATTGCCAGGCATGATGCAGATCCAGGTGCGCCGTCGGTTCGTCCAGCAGGAGCAGGCCCGGTTCCTGCGCGAGGGCGAGGGCGATCAGCGCCCTCTGGTGTTCGCCCGCGCTCAGGGTGTGAAGCCGCCGTTCCTGGAGCGCCCGCAGGCCGGCCCGCTCGATCGCGCGATCCACCGCTTGTTCGTCCGCCGCGCCAAGAGGCGCCCATTCGTGCGTATAGGGAAGCCGCCCCATGGAAACCAGTTCCCGGACCGTGAACGGAACCGGAATCGTGACGCCTTGCGGGACAAACGCAATCTGCCTGGCGCGCGCGCGGGGGGCGAGCTGGTGCACCGGCCGGTCGCCGAGTGAAACGAGTCCGGCCGTGGGGCGGTGGATCCCGCTCAGGACGCGCAGCAGCGTCGTTTTCCCCGCGCCGTTCGGCCCGAGCAGCCCCCATATCTCGCCCGGTTCCGCCCGGAAGGAGATACCGCGAAGGATTTCGCGCGCGCCGTAGCCGGCCGACAGTCCGGACGCCGCCAATGCCTGGATGGGCTCGGTCATCCGGAGGGGCCCCACATGTCGCGCCGCTTCCGGCGGAGCAGGAAGAGGAAGAAGGGCGCGCCGACAAGCGCGGTGAAGATCCCGACCGGCACCTCGATCGGATAGAACAACACCCGGCCCAGGGCATCCACCCCAGCGAGGAAGGTGGCGCCCATCAGGATCGCGGCGGGGAACAGGCGCCGGTGGCCCGGCCCGACGAGGCTGCGCGCGACATGCGGGACGACGAGTCCCACAAAGGCGATGAGCCCGCAGGCGCTCACGCTGGTGGCCGCCAGCAGCGTGGCGAGCGCGAGCAGGATCATCTTGCGCGCCTCCGTCCGCAAGCCCAGATGCCCCGAGAGGTCGTCGCCCAGCGTGAGCGCATCGAGCGCGCGCGCCTGGAGCAAGACCAGGAGCGCGGCCAAGCCGTTGACCGCGCCGACAACGAGGACCAACCCGGGATCGAACACCTGCAGGTCGCCGAGGAACCACCAGGAGACCGCATGAAGGCCCTCGGCGGTCGAGCGGGAAACGAAGAACATGAGAATGCTGCTGCAGAGCGCCCCCCACGCCACGCCGGCGAGGATCAGGGTGTGGGGCGCCGTCCGGCGGTCCACCCGCGCGATCAGATAGACGGCCAGCAGGCTGGTCATGCCCCCGGCAAAGCCGCCCGCCGGCAGCGCGAACGCGCCGAGCGCGAGACCCCCGAATGCGAGGGCGCTGGCCGCGCCGACGCCGGCGCCCGCCGAGACGCCGAGGATGTATGGCTCCGCAAGCGGATTGCGGAGGATCGCCTGCAGGATCGCGCCGGAAAGGGCCAGCGAACCCCCGCTCACACAGGCCAGCAGGACCCGCCAGGCCCGGGCCTCCAGGATCCCGCGATACGCGGGCAGGAACAGGTCGGACGGCGCGGTCCAGCCCGGGCCTCCAAACAGGGTCAGGCCGATCAGGAGCGGACACGCGGCGGCCAGCCACCTCAAAAGCTGCCGCTGCCGGTTCATCGGATCGGGCCCGCGGCCGGCTAGATACCCGGAAGATTCAGGTTTACGGGCAGATCGAGCCGTGACTTGACGGTCGGCACGAGCGCCCGGAACTCCTGCGACTCACGGACCGGATCGAACCGGCGGTCTTTTCTCGCCATATCCCGCACGGCGTCGCCGCCGAGTTCGATCGCCTTGCGCAGGTTGCGGATCGAGTCCGCGGACCGCTGGAGCTGCGCCTGCACGCCGGCGAGGTCGAGCCAGATGCGCGGGTTGGACGGTTCTTTCTGGAGGTATCGCTCCAAGGCGGTGGCCAGCAGATCCCCGCGCTGCATCTCCGCGAACATTTCGGCCACCTTGAGAATGAGGGCCGGCGGGAGGTTCTCCTGCCGGATGATGTTCATGGACAGGTTTTCGAAGAGATGCATGATGTTCATGCGCCGATAGACATCCACGAGCTCCAGCGCGATGTTGATGTCCGCGCCCTGGGCCATGAGCGGCTCCAATTCGCGGCGGCGATTATCCAGCGCTTCGAGCGTCCGGATCTGCACGAGGAATTCCCCGACGCGGTCGTTGCCCGGATCCTCCTTCAGGAAGGCCTCGATGACCTCGCGCGCCTTCGAGAAGCGGAACTGCTGCATTTCGATGTCGGCCAGGCGGAAGTTGGCCTCGGGGCTGATCGGGTAGAGATCAATGGCCTGCTGGAAGGCGTACCCCGCCTCCTCGAAGTTGCGGCGATAGGCGTACAGGCCCGCGATGGCGCTCCGGAGTTTGGAAAATGTCTTGCGGGCGACGACGTCGCGGCTGAACTTCGGATTGCCGAGCAGCCGTTTCGTGTACCAGTCCCAGAATTCGCGGTCGTTCCTGATGGTCTCCGGCGCGAGGTCGGGAACCGGGTCGCGGTTGATCTTCATGATGAGGCCATGGGGCGTCAGATACGGATACATCCACGGAATGACGTAGCTCTCCTCGACATAGAAGTCGTGCAGGTTCTTGTTGGACTCGAAGATCATCCGGGCGAGGATGCCGTTGATCGTCATCACGCCCTGCACGCCCTGCACGCTCACGCGCCCCCCCTCGAACGAGACGTCGGCGCCCGCCTGGATGCGTCCGGCGCGCACATCCTCGACGTATTTCTGGAAGGCGAAATTGCTGTCCTGCTGCGATGGGATCCAGATGTGGTCCCCATAGAGATCGCGCATGACGTTCATGTACGTGTTGTCCGCCAGCGCGTTCTGGGTGATCAGGTACACGTCCGAGCGGTAATGCGCCGAATAGATCATGTAGGTGGGCACAAAGCGGCCCGGGTCCGTGCCGCCGAAGAAAACCGCGTTGGTCGTCATGGCCGGCGGATAGTCGGGATTCGGAAAGGCCGCGCGCTCTTCCTCGGGAATCTCCGCCAGGATGGCGCCCGCGCCCTGCAACTGCCAGGCGCCGAACTGCCAGCCGAAGTCGTGTCCGTTCTGCTCCGCGCCGCCGACCAGCTGGATGAACGTGTCGTCGTAGGCGTTCTTGAGGACCGGCACGCTGGAGAGGGCGAGGGTCGCCCCGCAGGAGAGGTAAATCACCGCGCGATTCCCGCGGAGCGCCGTGGCGACAATCGCGATGGCGAAGATCAATCCGTAGCTGATCCACATGGCCCAGATCGCGTGGGACTGGATGTACTGCACGCGCCCGATGAACAGGGTCTGCACGTCGAGTTTCGGCCACTGGAAAATGAGGAAGATGACCGTCAGCGAATGAAACGTGACAAAGGTCGTGATCATCCACCGCACGCCGCTGCCGAGCTTGTCCTCCGCGAACCAGTCGCTGAGCGAGATCAGGATCACGCCGATCGGGATGCCGCAGAGGACGACGATGAACGGCGCGGGGATGGGAAAGGCCAGCGTGAAAAGCGCGATGAACAGGAGCGGGACGAGGGAGAGGGCGGCGAGCGCCCCGAACCAGAGGAGGGCGGTCCGCGTGAGGGCCTCCTGGCGGTTGCGCTCGCGGCGGACCCGGTGGTAGATCAGGACGGACGGGATGGCGACCAGGCAAAACACCGCGAAAAGCGAGATGACCCAGGTGAATTGCGCGACGACCGAGACATAGCCGGTCGGATCAACGATCACGTCCTCCAGCATTTTGCCGAAGTAGAGCGGGCGGGTGATGGCCTCGCGGAAATTCGCGGCCGGGTCAATCTTCTCATACTGGCCGCGCGAAACCGCGTGGATGAAGCCCTCGGGTGTCCGGGGATAACCCCAATTCATCGGCGGGTTCTGCTCCGAGGCGAAGGGCAGATAGGCGTAGAAGGAGAGCCCGAGCCCCGCCGCCGCCACCAGGATGAACATCCGCTTCCATTCCGTCATCAGCCGCCGCTCGATCAGGAAGAGGGCGATCGGCGAGGCGAGGAAGATGAGCGCCACGACGAAGAGGATCTGCTTGTTGCGAATGGCCTCCGGCGACGTGACCGCGCCCATCCTGTGCGCGAGGACAAACAGCGCCGCGGCGATCAGCCAGAAGGCGCCCGCGATGCTGTCCCGGAACAGCGCGGTGTCGCGCAGCGCGATGGCTGCCAGCAGGGCCGGGGCCATGAACAGCAGCGCCTGGTGGTTGGTGAGACCGAGCCCGAAGACGAACGCCATGATGTAGAGCGTATGATCCTCGTGGGGCCTGCACATCCATCGGTAGATCAGCAACAGCACGAGCGCCATGAAGAAGGCGTTCATGCCGTACACCTCGACAATCGTGGCCTGCGACCAGAGGACCGGGCTGAAGGCGAACAGGAGGCCGCCCGTGACGCCCGCCACGCAACTGATGACGGCCTCCTGGCGGATGCCCAGGATCTCCGTGGTCTTCGTGATGCCGCGCAGCAGGTCTCCGCCGGATCGGCTGACCAGCTGGGCCAACAACGCCGCGGAAAGCGCGCTGAAGAATCCGGAGCACAGCCCCACGGACCACGCGGGGTTCGGATGGCCCTGCAAACCGCCGCCGTCGAAAACACCCTTCAGCGAGCGCAGGACCAGCGTCAGATTCCCGTCCGGCTCCCCAAAATAGCGGACCCAGTGGAAGACCCATTGGAAGAACCACGTCACCAACGTCCAGATGGGATAACCAGGCGGGTGGGGCACCCCCAGGTAGTCGGAGGCGACGGCCAGTTCCCCGGAATCTTCCAGCGTCACCGTCGGGGCGTTGGTATAGAAATAGACGCCGAACGAAACCAGAAACGTCAGCCAGAACGCCAACCAATCAATGCGCCTGAAGAACGGACCGGATTGCCGGTCGAAAAAATCTCCGCCGGCTTGGGGTCCGGGTAGAAGCGCCCCGTCAATTTTTTCTTCAAGCGTTTTTTGCATAAGGGGTTATGCCGTCTTATTGATGTGAGGATGAGCGCGAAACAAGCCGCTATAAGTAGGTTTTTGGCCCTGTTGCGTCAAGAAGCTATCCTCGTTCGGACGCAACGCCGAGTGGTGTCTTGCTCGCTGAAGACGGCCCCGGCTCCAATTCAAGACAACGTTTTCGATCCGACGCTCAAAAATACCGGCGCCAAGTCGCGAGCCGGCGGGCGCGGGGGGCTTGTCCGGCCCGGGATCGTCAAATCGCAACTCCTCATCCGTCCAGGCACCGGCGCACGGTTTCCAGCAGGATGTCGTTGGAAAACGGCTTTTGCAGGAAGTTCTCGTCCGCGCGCAACTGGAGTTCGCGCCCGGCGATTTCCGAGCTGTATCCGCTGATGTAGATCACCTTCAAGCCCGGCCGGCCCACCCGCAGGTGCCGCGCCAGTTCGTGGCCGCTCACGCCATCGGGCATCACCAGGTCCGTCAAGAGCAGCGCCACCGGCTCCCGCGTTCCGGACCAGAGTTTCATCGCCTCCGTCCCGCTGTTCGCCTCCAGCACCCGGTATCCGTTTCGCGTCAGGATCGCCTGGATCACCGCCCGCACCGCCAGGTCGTCCTCGACCAGCAGGATGGTCTCCGTGCCGCCGCGCGGCGGGGGCCGCGCGGCCTGCCCGACGCCCGGGGACTCGATCTTCTCGATCGCGGGCAGGAAGACGGTGAACGTCGAGCCCCGCTCCATCTCGCTCCGGACTTCGATCCAGCCGCGATGTTGTTTCACGATGCCGAAGACCGTGGCCAGCCCCAGTCCCGTTCCTTTGCCCGGTTCCTTGGTCGTGAAAAAAGGCTCAAAGATGTGCGGCAGCACATCCGGCGGTATTCCGCAGCCGGTGTCGGTCACCCGCAGGCACACGTGACGCCCCGGCGCCGCCCCCGGGTGCAAGCGGGCCGAGGCCTCGTCCACGACGTGCGCCGCGGTTTCGATGCGCAGAGGACCGCCCTGCGGCATCGCGTCGCGCGCGTTCACGGCCAGATTCAACAGCACCTGGTCCAGCATCCCCGGATCCGCCCGCGCCCACAGCGGAGCCGGATGAAGATGCAATTCCAACCGCACGTCCTCCCCGATGATGCGCTGGAGCATCTTGGCGAGGCTCGCCACGCTTTCGTTCACGTCCAGGTCGCGGGACTGCATGAACTGCTTGCGGCTGAAGAGGAGCAACTGCCGCGTCAGGTTGGCCGCCCGATCGGCCGAGGCCCGGATGTTCCGCAACCCCTCCCGGGCCTCCGGAGACAACTTCGCCTTCAACTCGAGCAGTTCCGCTTGCAGGATCATGGCCGCAAGGATGTTGTTGAAATCGTGCGCCACGCCACCGGCCAGGTGGCCGATCGCATCCATCTTCTGCGACTGCCGCAATTGCTCCTCCACCTGCCGGCCGGCGGTCACATCGCGCGAATTCACCACGATGAGGGGCTCCCCGCCGGAATCCACGATGCTCCGGCCGATGGATTCAAGGGTGCGCCACGAGCCGTTTTTATGGCGGAACCGGTATTCCACGCTCACCGTGCCGACGGGATTGGCCCGCACGCGCCGGATGGCGGCGGCGACCTGCGGCGCGTCGTCCGGATGCACCCATTGGAAAACAGCCCGGTTCGTCACCTCCCCGGGCGTATAGCCCAGCAACCGCTCGATGGAGGGCCCCTGGAAACGGATCACACCCCGCGAATCCACCACGCTCACCAGATCGGAGGCGTTCGCGATCAAACTGCGGAAATGCCCCTCGCTGTCGGCCAGCGCCGCCTCGGCCTGCTTGCGTTCGATCAATGAACCGATCTGCGCGGCCGTCGCCGCGATCAGTTCCATCCGCCGCGGATCCTCGTCCGTCGGCTTGAACAGGAAGAAATCCAGCACCAGGACGACCTCGCCATGCGCGATCACGGGTACGCCCAGGCCCGCGTTGAGACCGGCCTGGCCGGCGGCCGCGAAGCGCTGCAAGCGCCCCTGCGCCGCCAGGTCCGGTATCCACTCCGGCTGTTTGGTCCGCCACACGCGGCCGGGCAGTCCTTCGCCCGGGGCGAAGGTCGCGTCCCGGCTGACGTGCCGGAACGCCTCCAGCCCCGGCGCGGTGCTGTACCAGACGGGATGACATTCCAGCCGCGAGCGGTCGGCGTTCGGCACGAAGACTTCGCCCATGGCCCAGCCGGTCGTCCCGCACACCTGCCGCAAGACAAAATCCAGCGCCTCGTCGAGATCCTTGGCCGCGCCCACGCCCAGCGCGATGGTTTGCAGCAGGCGCGACTCCGATTCCGCCCGCTTGCGCGCGCCGACCTCGCGTTGCACCGCCAGGAAGCCGGCCAGTTCGCCCCGGTCGTCGTGAAACGGGGTGATCGTTTCCTCGATTTGCACCAGCCGGCCGTCCTTCGCCCGATTCACGAGTTCCCCGTGGATCGTCTCGCCCCGCAGCATCGTCGCCCAGGCCCCCTGGTAGAATTCCGGCGGTTGTTTTCCGCTCTTGAGGATGCGCGGCGTGGCCTTGCCCACGACTTCCTCGGCGGTGTGGCCATAGAGTCTGGTGAACTGCTCGTTGATTTGCGTGAAGACGCCTTCCTTGTCCGTCAGAAAGACCACGTCGCCGGCGGTGTTGACCGCATGGGCCAGGTCCCGCAGGCCCTTCTCGGCCCGTTTCCGCTCCGTGATGTCGTGAAAGACGACCACGCCGTCCGTGATGCGGCCCTGCGCGTCGCGGATCGGCGCGGCGTTGGCACTGACCCAGTGATCCGCGCCGGATTCGTCCCGGATGATGACCTCCTCGTCCTGCGTCGTCTCCCCGCGCAAGACCGCGCGGGAGAGGGGCAGCTCCTCCGGCGGATACGACTCGCCCGTGGGGCGGAACGTCTTCCAGCGCGCGGCGTGTTCGGCGAAGTCAATATGCACCAGCCGCCGCGCGTCGCCGCCGCGAATGCCGAGCGCCGCCGCGTTGGCCAGGCGGATGGTGACATCCGGCGCGCTGGCCACGAGAATGCCGGAGGGCGAGTGGGCCAAAATCGTTTCGAGATACTCGCGCGTTTGACGCAGCGCCGCCTCCGCCTGCCGCCGGGCCGAGAGGTCCACCCCCATGCCCACCAGGTGCGGCCGGCCGTTCAGCAGCACGCGCCGACCCGTGAAATAGTAGGGCGTGCGCGTGCCGTCCTTGGACGTGAAATGCGCCTCCGCGTCGGACTCGCCCTCGGCGAAAACGATGCCGATGCGCTGCCGGATCAGCTCCTTTTCCTCTCCGGTGAACAAATCCGTGGGGTGCAGCCGCGCGAGTTCTTCCGCCGTGTAGCCGCTGACGGTCTCGAAATTCTTGTTCCAGCGCACGAAGCGCCCCTCGGCGGTCATCAAGTAGAAAATACCCGGCAGGCTGCGGATCGCCGCATCGGCGAGCGCGCGCGCTTGCGCCTCGGCCTGTTCCGCCCGCCGCCGCAGCGCGTCCGCTTCCATCGCGTCCAGCGCGAAGGAGATGTCGCCCGCCATCTCGGTGATGAGGCCTTGCAGTTCCGGGTCGGCGAAGTAATCCACTTCCGCGGATTCCAGGACGAAGAGACCCGCGACCTCGCCGGCCTGCCGGAACGGAACCACCGCGGCGCCGCGGACCCCGTCCCGCTCCGCCCGCGCGCGTTCCACGGCGGAGCCCGATTCCGCCGCCAGATCGCGGGCGATCGTCAGGCGGCCCGTCTCCAGCGCCCCGGCCAGCAGACCCGGTTCGAACCCGGCGTCTCGCGTGTTTATCACGGTGGAAACGAGCCGTTCCTCGCCATGCCCGCGCGCCGCCGCGATGGTCAGCGTGCCCGCCGCGGGATCCCGGAGGGCGAACCAGGCCCTGAGAAATTTCCCTTGTTCCACCGCCGCGAGGCAAACGGCCGGGAAGAGCTCCCCGCGCGATTTCACGCGCACGATCGCCTGGTTGACCTGGCTCAGCGTGGCGTAGAGCCGGCTCAGGTGCTCGATGCGCGCCTCGGCCTGTTTGCGATCGGTGATGTCCTCGGTGGTCACGAGCACGCGGTCGAAGGTCGCTTCGTGTCCGGGCAGCACCACCGAGCGCAGATGCGCGTCGCGCTCGCGCCCGTCCAGGGTGCGGACTTTCGTTTCGGTTTCCACGACCGTCCGCCCGCCCGCGATGGCCGCGAGTTGCAGCAACAACGCGGCGCGCGAGGCATCCGTCAAGATCCGGGCGAGTCCCGCAAGCAACTCGGCCTTCTCGCCCGCGGCGTGCATGTCGAGGCAGGCCCGGTTCACATCGAGGATGCGCACGCGGGCGATGCAATCGAGGAAGGCCGCGTCGTTCCCCGCGAAAAAGGCGCCGATGGCGCCTTCGTCCCGGCCCATCAGGCCCAGCTCCGCCAGCCGCGCGCGCACAAGGGAAAAATCCTCCAGCCACATGGCCACGGGGCTGTTTTCGAACAAACCGATATAACGCAGGCGGCTATCCTCCAGCGCCGCCTCGGCCCGCTTGCGCTCGCTGACGTCGCGGAAGAATCCCACGAGGCAGGCCCGGCCGTTGTACGTGATCGGGAAACTGTTGATATCCGCGCAGAAGACGGTGCCGTCCTTGCGCAGGACGGGCAGCTCCGAGCCCAGCGAGCGCTCCTCCAGCGCCTGCATTTCGAACACGCGCGCGATCCGCGGCAGATCTTCGGGGGGATGGATCCGGCCGACGTCCAGGGTCAGCAATTCGTCCCGCCCATACCCGAGCATCGCGCAGATGGCGGGATTGCAGAGGAGGAATCGCTTGCTGGCCACGTCGGCGATGAGGATGCCGTCCATCGCGTGTTCGAACACCGTGCCCAGTTGCTCCTGTGAAAGTCGCAGCGCCGCCTCGACCCGCTTGCGGTCGGATATCTCGCGCGCCACCACGGCCAAACCGGTGATCTGCTCCCCGGAACGGACGGCCGTGACACGGGCCTCATAGATGAACCTCGCGCCCGATGGCGTCGTGTAGTCGGTCTGATATTCACCCGGTTCGCCGGTGCTCATTACCTGCTGGAAGCACGCCCGCATCGCCGGCCGGAACGCCTCCGCCACGTGGCTGTAAATCGAAGTGCCGACCACGTCCTCCACCTTCACCCCGGGCGCGGTCCGGTTGATGAACCGGACATGGGCCTCGCGATCCAGCAACAGGATGGCGTCGCTCGAACTCTCCATGATGGATCGCAGCGTGGATTCCGTCTGCCGCAGCGCCGTCTCGGCCTTCTTGCGTTCGGTAATTTCCCGCACGTTGCTCACCACGGCGCGGATATCCGCGTCTTCGAGACCGTTCGTCATGGTCGCGTCGGCGTATCCCCACTGGCCGTCGGGCCGGCGGTAACGGAATTCGGCGAAGAAGCTCTCTCCGGGTGTCCGCAGCAGACGGATGAAACGCTCGGTGATGCCCGGCAAATCATCCGGGTGAACGAATTCGCCGAAGGTATGGCCCAGCACCGCCTCGTCCGGGTAACCGAAGATACGAACGCCCGACGCCGAGCGGAAAAGGGTCTTGCCGTCGGCGTCGAAGAGTACGACCACGTCCGTGCTCTTCTCGATCAGATTGCGGAAGCGCCGTTCGCTGGCGGCCAGGCGGGCCTCGCGTTCGCGCAGGTCCAGGTTGGCGAGTTCGAGGCGTCGGACAAGGGCTTCGTTGTATTCGCGGAGGACAACCGGCTCGTCCGTCGCGGCGGGCGCGGCGGCGGAGAGCCGGCCCTGCCGGGCCCGCGCGCAAACCTCGTCGAGCTGCGCGAGGAAGGCGTCCGGCGCGACGGGCTTCAGGATGAACGCGTCGGCGCCCAGTTCGAGGGCGAGTTTTTCGTCCTGCGAATCGGTGTAGGTGGCGGTAAGGACGACCAGCGGGATGGCCTTGAGCTGAGGATCGGCCTTCCATCGGCGCAGCAAGGTGAAGCCGTCCATCACGGGCATCAGCAGGTCGGTGACGGCGACGTCCGGCGGCGCCTCGCGGGCGAGGGCGAGCGCCTCCGCGCCGTTGGCCGCGTGCGCCACCACGCGTCCGGCTTGTTCGAGGAGCAACGAAGTCCGGGAACCGCCCTTTTCGCCGTGCCCAATCAGGAGGATTCTAGCGCCCATAAGATCGTAGGGGTGAGGATGACCGAGGAGCGCGCCGCGTTCAAGGATTACGTCGGCCGGTTATCCCCGCGCCCGCCCTCCAACCGCGCGAGCACGGCGCGGCAAAAAGGGGAGGGTCCACCCCGGGCGCTACTCCGGGTCGGGGATTGGCGGGGTTTTCAACAGGCTCATCGCCGCCTCGCGCGAGGCGTCGAGTTGGGCGGCGGACTCCTCGATCGTTCTCCGGATGCGGGCCAGCTCGCGCTGGATCTCGTCGGGCTCGGCGGCGTCGGTTCCGGCTTCGTCGGGCGGCCTTGCCGCCCGGGCCTCGGCGAGCTGCTCCTCCAATCCCGCTTGCGCGTCCCGCAGCGCCCTGGTTTCGCGCGCGGCTTCCTCGCGCGTGATCTCGACGATGCGGGCCTGGTCATCCAGCGCGCGCGTGGCGGCCTGCAGGGCTTCCTGCAGGGCGTCCCGCTCCTTGCGCAGCTTGTTCCCGGCCTCCTCGCCGTCGGCCTCCGCGGCGGCCAGCTTGTTCTTGAGCGCGTCGCGCTCGCCGGCGAGGCGATCGAGGCCGGCCTGTGCCTCCGTGAGGCGTTTTCCCGCGCCGGCCAGCTCGCTTTCCAGCGATTGGCGGAGCGATTTGAGTTCCGCGTTTTCCGCCTCGACCCGCGTGAGCCGCTCGAGCGCCTCGGCCGTCGCGGTGTCCGGGGCGGGAGCGGTCGCGCCTTCCCGGGCCGGCCGCTCGCCCTCGCTGCGGCCCCGGAGCGACTCCAACTGCGATTTGCAGTAGGCCAGCCGAAACTGGACGATTTCCGGGTGCCAGCGCGCGTCCTTCTTCGCGATCGCCTCGTAGCGCTCCTGGGCCTCCCGGTAGAGGCGGCGCGAGTCGGCAATCGAGCCCGCGTCGCGCGCCAGGTCCGCCTTCACGACCGCCACATACGCCGCGACCTGGTCCTGGGTCAGATCCTTCTCGGCGAACGCCATCCACGGGAACAGGGCGGCGATCAGGACCGGCGCCATGCGGTGTGCCAAAGGACTCATGCGGGGTTGCGACGTCGCTCGCTTAAATGAGTGGAGCGGGAGATGGGATTTGAACCCACGACATTCACGTTGGCAACGTGACGCTCTACCACTGAGCTACTCCCGCGAACAGGGATCAAAACCTACATTCCGGCGCCCTCCGCTTCAAGCAATTTTCGATTCTGCTCGTGTCCGCCCCGCGCGCGCATAAAATGGCGCGAATTTATGCCGTGGCTCCGCACCATCGGGTTCGTGTTGCTCCTGGCCACCGGCGCGGCGGCCGCGCCGACCCCGTCCGACCTGCCCGTATTCTGGCACGACAAGGAGAAATACGTCGCCGTCCGCGACCTGGCCCGCCTGTATGACATGGACATCTCCGGCCCGGCCGCGCAGCGCATCACCCTCCGCAACCGGGCACAGACCGTGATTTTCAAGGTCGACAGCCGCGAAGTCCTCGTGGATGGCGTCCTCGTCTGGCTCCATGCGCCGGTGGCGCTTGTGCGCAACCGATGGACAATCCGCGAGGTGGACGCCCGGGTGGTCCTGGATCCGCTCGTCCGTCCGGCGCGCCATCTGCGGGGCGCCGGCCACCGCGTGGTTGTCATTGACCCCGGCCACGGCGGCACGGACACCGGCGCGCGGGGTGGCCGGGGCGTGGAGGAAAAACGGGTCGTGCTCGACATTTCCCGCCGCCTGCGCGCGCATCTGGTCAAGGCCGGCCTGCGCGTTTATATGACGCGCGAGAGCGATCGCTTCATCGAGCTCGACGAACGATGCCGGAAGGCCGAGCGGTGGGGCGCCGACCTGTTCGTCAGCATCCACCTGAATTCCGCCGCCAATCCCGCGGCCCACGGCGTGGAGACCTACACGCTGGCGGCCGCGGGATACGAATCCACGGCGGGCGGCCTCTCGAACCTCAATCAACCGGGCAACCGCTTCGACGCGGCGAACGGCGTGGCGGCCTACATGGCCCAGCGCGCGATCGCCGCACGGCTCGGCTCATCGGATCGCGGCGTGCGCCGGTCGCGCTTCCTGGTGCTCCGAAACGCCCCCTGCCCGGCGATCCTCGTCGAATGCGCCTTCGTATCGAGCCCCGCCGAGGAGGAGAAATTGCTGCAGGAACCCTACCGCGAAGGCCTGGCCGAAAGCCTCGCGCGCGGCGCGCTCAACTACCTGAACTGGGTCAAGCAGTCGCGGGTGATTCAGCCATGAGCGCGCGACCGAAACGCCGCGCCGACCGGCCGGAACCGCCCGCGTGGGGGCGGCCGCTCCATCTCAAGTACTACATGTTCGATTGGGACGACAACATCCTGCACATGCCGACGCGCATCCATCTGGAAAGGAAAACGGCGCGCGGCTGGCGCCGCTACGACGTGTCCACCGCGCGGTTCGCGCGCATCCGCCGCGCCCTGAAGGGCTGCCGCCCGCTCGGCGGCGACTGGGACCGGGCCTTCGCCGATTTCTACGACGTCGGCCGCCGCGGCGCGGACGCCTTCCTCGACGACACGCGGCGGGCGCTCCGCCCGATCGCGCGGGGGCGCGCCCGCGGCGCGCCCAGTTTCCAGAAATTCCGGAAGGCCCTCGTCGAGGGGCGCCTCTTCGCGATCATCACCGCGCGCTCGCACAGCGCCGCCGCGATCCGGAAGGGCGTCGAATATTTCATCCGGCGCGCGCTCTCGGCGGAGCAGAAACGCGCGATGCTCGCGAACCTGCGCGGCTACATCGCGTATTTCGACGGAGATCCCGGCGCGCTGACGGACGCCCGGGTCCTCAAGCAGTACCTCGACCTGTGCCGCTATCGCGGGGTGACATCGCCCGAGTTCCAGCAGTTGATGGGCCGGAAGCTCGGCGGATCGGAAAGCCCGGAGGAGGCCAAGCAGTTCGCCATCCGCGAGTTCGTCCGCCACGCCATGGACCTCGTCCGGGACCGGCGCAAGGCCGCGCGGATCAGCATCGGCTTTTCGGACGACGACCGGAAGAACGTCGAGGCCGTGGAGGAGTTTATCCGCGGGGAACTCGCGCGCGAGTTCCCCGGCATCAAATTCGTCGTCTACGACACGTCCGACCCGCGCCGGCGTTCGGGCCGCAAGCTCGTGATCCGGCGCGCCTGATCCTCCGCGGGCCTTGCCATTCACGGGGGCCGGTTTACACTGCCGCCATGGCCCGAGTCGCGCGAGGTGAAATCTTTTTCCGCTGCGTCGCGTGCCGGCGCCGCCTGGCGTCCGACGCGCGCTGGCGCGGGCAGCTCGTGGACTGCCCCAACTGCCGGTCCCCGGTCATGGTGCCCGACCGTTCGAACGCGCTGGACCCGGCGCGCATCCGGCGCTGGACCTCGCTGGCGATCGTCGCGGCCGGGTTTCTCCTCTGCGGGGCCGCCGGCTGGCTGCTGGCTGCGCGGGGCGCGCACCGGCCGGGCGCCGCCATCGCCGCCGCGCCCGC
>CAYMCD010000077.1:0-14849 GCA_964388845.1 uncultured Verrucomicrobiota bacterium | reverse complement strand
CGCACCGGACCGCGCCCGCGATCCTGCGCCAGGACCTGCGCCTGGCCGGGCTCGCGCAGGCGCTGCGCGGGCGGACCTTCACGGTCACGGCACACCCCGGCGCCCCGAGGCGCTACTATTTTGACCTCAAGCCCGATGCCTTCCCGGCGCTCTACGAACTCGCGCCGCTCCCCGCTGGAGATCCCCCATGAACCCCAATCGCGCCCCGCTTTTTTTCGGACTCCTCATCGCGGCCATCTTCCTGGCGCTGCAGTTCCTTTTCATCCTGCGCGAAGGCGAATGCGCGGTGCTCACGCGGATGGGCAAGCCGGAGCGCGCGCTGACCACGGCCGGCCTGTACACGCGCTGGCCGTGGCCCGTGCACCGGCTCCACCGCTACGACGCCCGCATCCATACGCTGCAGGGTTCGTTCGAGGAGACGCTCACGCGCGACGGCAAGAACATCCTCGTCGGCATGTATTGCGGCTGGCGAATCGCCGACCCGATCGCGTTTCTCGAACGGCTCGGGTCGGTGGAGCGCGCGGAATCCAGCCTCGACGGTCTCCTCCGCACCCACAAGAACGCGGCCCTCGGCCAGGTCGCGTTCCACCAGCTGTTCAACACCGATCCCGCCGCGCTGCGCCACGACGAGATCGAGCGGTCGGTCCTCGACGCCATGCGGCCCGAGGCCGGGCGCCGCTACGGGATCGAAGTCGTGTTCACCGGCGTGCGCCAGATCGGATTGCCCGAGGCCATCAGCCTGTCGGTCTTCGAACGCATGCGGGCCGAGCGGCAGGAACTCGCGGAGCGCTACCGCTCCGAAGGCGAAGCCGAGGCGACCCGCATCCGCGCGGCCGCGGAAAGCGAACGCGACCAGAAGCGGGCCGGGGCCGAGGCCGCGGCGCGCCGGATTCGAGCCGAGGGCGAGGCCGAGGCGGCGAAGCACTACGAGACGTTCGCGCAGGAGCCGGAGCTGGCGCTCTTCCTCCGAAAGGTGGATGCCCTGCGCGACGCGGTCGGCGAGCGGGCGACACTCGTCCTCGGCGCCGAAACCGAACCCTTTGACCTGCTGCTGGCCCCGGGCGGCGCCGCGCCGGCGGAGAAGAGCCGTTGACGACAGCCGATCCAACGCCCGACAGCGGGAGCCAGGCCCTCCGCGAGGCCCTCGGCGCCGCCTTCGGATTGCTGCGCGCGGGGCTGCTGCTGGTCGCGCTCGCCTACCTCGCGTCCGGGGTGTTTATCGTCCCGCAGCACGAACGCGCGGTGGTCCTCCGGCTCGGCCGCGCGGCCGCCGCGCCGGCGGACCGCGCGCTCGGGCCCGGCCTGCACTGGACCTGGCCGCGCCCGTTCGGCGAAATCGTCCGCGTGCCGACGGAGCGGGTCCGCTCCCTGACCAGCCGCCGCTTCTGGGCCGCCCGCCCCGCCGAGGAACAGGAATTTTCTGGAACCGCCCCCGGCCTGCGCCCCGATGCCGACGGTTACGCCCTCACCGGCGACGCCAATCTGCTCCACCACCGGTGGGCCGTCCGCTACACCGTGGAGGACCCGTACCGCGTGCGCTTCGGCCTGCGCGAACCGGACGCGCTGCTGCTGGACGAACTGGACCGCGCCGTCGTCCGCGCCGGCGCGCGATTCCCGATCGAGCGCGCGCAGCGCACCGGTATCGCGGCGTTCCGGGAGGCGGTGGAGTCGGACGTGCGATCCCGCGTCGAACGCCTGGGCCTTGGCGTGCGCGTGCAGGGGGTGGACCTGCTCGACATCGCGCCGCCCGCGGCCGTCGCGCCGGCCTTCGACCGGGTGACCCAGTCGCTCCAGGAGCGCGACCGGCTCGTCAGCGACGCGCGCGCCGACGCGGTGCGGATCCGGAACGATGCCGCGGGCGAGGCGGACCGCCTGCTGGCGGCGGGACGGACGGACAACCAGCGCCGGATCTCCGCCGTGCAGGGCCGCGCCGAGGCCTTCCAGGCCCTCCGCGACGCGTGGCGGAAAAATCCTGGTCTCGTCGCACACACGCTGCGGCAGGACGCGCTGCGCGAGGTCCTGGCCCGCGCCGGGCGCAAACTGCTCGTCCCGGGACACGGCGGGGAGGAGATCCGCCTGAACTTCGGCGCCCCGCCCGCCTGGGAACCGGAGGCGGACGAATGACCGGGACCGCCCCATCGGGCGGCTGCGGATGCGCCGGGCCCGGGGCGCACAACCACACGCACCACGCGGTCCGCGTCGGGTGGTTGCTGGCCGGCGCGGCGCTGCTGCTCAACGCGTACATCGCCGGCGGACTGTATCCGGACAACCGCCTGCTCGCCGATTTCAGCGCCGCCGCCGGCGCCTGGATCCTCGCGCTGCCGATCTTCTGGAGCGCGCTGCGCGACCTGCTGCGCGGACACCTGCACATGGACGAACTCGTCGCGCTCGCCGTGCTCGCCGCGATGGCGCAGGGCGATTACCGGACCGCCGGCATCGTGGCGTTCTTCATGCTGCTTTCGCTGCTGATCGAAACCCGCACGGCCGAAGGCGCGCACCGGGCCATCGAGGGCCTCATCCGGCTCGCCCCGTCAACCGCGCGCCGGGTGACCGCCTCGGGCGCCGAGGAGGAGATCCCCGCGGCCCTGCTGCGCCCCGGCGACCGCATCCGCGTCCGGCCCGGCGACACCGTCGCCGCCGACGGCGCCATCCGCGCCGGACGCACGACACTGGATGAGTCCGCCATCACCGGCGAGTCGGCGCCGGTGGACCGGGGGCCCGGCGACAACCTCTTCGCGGGCACGCAAAATCTCACCGGACAGGTGGATATCGAAGTCTCCCGCGCCGGTGAGGATACGACCCTCGGCCGCGTGCGCGACCTGATCCTGGCGGCGGAAAAGACGCGGCTGCCGATCATGCGGATCATGGACCGGTATGCCGGGCACTACACGCCCGCGGTCCTGATGATCGCGGGCCTGGTCCTGTTCTTCACCGGCGACTGGGACCGCATGGTCGCGCTCCTCGTGATTTCGTGCCCGTGCGCATTCATCCTGGCCATGCCGACCGCCATGGTGGCCGCCCTGTCCGCGGCGGCGCGACGGGGCATCCTGGTGAAGCATGTCGCCGACCTGGAGGCCGCGGCCCGCCTTGACGCCCTGGTCTTCGACAAGACCGGCACGCTCACGACCGGCCGCCTGGGCGTCGAGCGGCTCGCCCCGCGGGAGGGCGTGACGCCCGCCGAGCTGTTGGGCGCCGCGGCGGCGGCCGAGCAGCCCAGCCGCCATCCCGCCGCGCAGGCCCTTGGCGCCCTCGCGGCGGAAACGGGCCTGCCCCTGGAAGTCGCGGACGAATTCCACGAGGCGCACGGCCTCGGCGTGCGCGCGCGGATCGGGGGGGACAGCGCCCTCTGCGGACGCGCCGGCTGGCTCGCGGAAAACGGCGTTCGCGATCCCGCGCTGGACCGGGACGACGCGGCGGGCGGCGACGGGCTGAGCGCCGTCTACATCGCGCGCGGCGGGCGCTACCTCGGATGGATCGGCCTGCGAGACCAGGCGCGGCCGGAATCAAGCGCCGCCCTCGCGGAACTGGCTGCGCTGCCGGGCATCCGGCGCATCGCCATGGTGACGGGCGACCGGGCCGCGGTGGCGCGGCGCCTCGCCGCACAGTTGTCCGCGCACGCCGGACCGCTCGAGTGGAAGGCCGAATGCCTGCCCGCCCAGAAGGTCGCCTTCGTGAACGAGTTGAAGGCGGCCGGACACCACGTGGCGTTCATCGGCGACGGCATCAATGACGCCCCCGCGCTCGCCGCCAGCAACACGGGCATCGCGATGGGCGCGGCCGGGCGCGACATCGCAATCCACAGCGCGACCGTCGCGCTGATGAACAACGACTTGCGACGCCTGCCGTTCCTGATCCGCCTCTCGCGCCGCGCGCACCGGGTCGTGTTGCAGAACCTGGCGATCGGCGGATTGTTCATCGTCGGCGGCTTGAGCCTGACGGGACTCGGGCTCATGACCCCGATCCTGGCCGCCCTCGCCCACAACGCCGGCTCGCTGCTGGTCGTCTTCAACAGCGCCCGCCTCGTCCGCGAGGGCGAAGAACTGATCTGAACGCGCCGGCAGGCCCCGCGGACGTCGGATTTTTCTACTCCACCGTGAACCGGTAGATGCGGTGGCCCTGCGCGGGCGGGCCCAGGGTCGAGTTCGTGCCATCGTCATCCGTGAAGACCCGCGTGCCGGATGCGTTGGTCTCGACCCACACGCCAAAGCCGAGGTTCGTGTTCGCGAAGAGCAGCCAGGGCAGGCCGTTGGTGTAGTTTGCATCCGCGTAGTAGATCCGGTAGAGCCGCCCCGAAACGGTCGGGATCGTGAGCGCGCGACCGCCGCCCTGCGCAAGCGACTGCACGCGGAAGAACGACCCGGAGTCGTTCGGCGCGGTGCCGGCAATCCATTCGTCGTAATTCAATGCGCCGTCCCCGTCCGCGTCGTCGCCCGGCGCGTTGGTCAGCGTGGAAAATCCGGTCCACTCCCAGTCGTCGGGCATTCCGTCGCCGTCAAAGTCGGACGGGACGACAATCGTCGTCGTGTTCGTCACGGCACTGTTCGTCTCGCCCTGCTGGTCGTCGGAACTGAAGACGACGAGGTTCGTCGTGCCGGCGAAGGAAACCGGCAGCGCGGTCCACGAGAAGACGCCGCCCGCGAACGCCGCGCCCGCGGGGCCGCTGACGAAGTTCGTCGTCGCGGGATCGCCGTCCGCATCCGTCACCGTCACCGGGAAGCTGGTGCTCGTGCCGAGCGCCAGCACATGCGGGCCGGGCAGCGCGATGACCGGCGGCTGGTTCGGCGCGTCGAGTTCCACGAGCTTCAGGTACTGCACGACCGCGCCGTCGTTCGTGATCGCCTGGCCGACGTCCACGTCGAGCTCGACGTAGATGCCGTTCGTGTAGAGGTCGAGCCCCGTGCGCGGCCAGCCGTTGGTGAATTCCAAAAACGCGTCGCTCGAAGCGAGGTTGCGCACCGTGTAGAGCTTGTTCGTGTCGAGCCCGAGCTCGCTCCACGCCGGCTGCAGGTTGAATACGTTCGCGGCGTTCGTGTGATTCAGCCCGTGCTCGATGAAACGCGTGAACGCGAGCACGACATCGCCCGTCGCGGGCCCCGCGCCCGCAGTCTCCCACTTGGCCGCCGCGAAGATGCGCGCATCCTCCGGCCCGGCCATCGTCGCGAGCACCCGGTGATTCCGGCTGCGCAACGCGGGGCTGTTCAGCCGCGCCCAGTTCACACGCCCGTACCATTGGCCCAACCCGTCGCTGTTCGGCGGTTGATTCGTCCAAACCTGCAACTGGTTCCACCGCTTGAAGTGCGGCACGTATTTGCCGAAGTTCAACTCGTGGTCCGCGAAGCCGTCGAGCGCCGCGTTCGGATCGGCCGGATTGTGCAGGCCAATGCCTTTTTCCTGGCCGTAGAAAATCATCGGCAGGCCGGCCATGGACGAAATCGCCCCGTAGCGCGCCGCGGTCACCCACGGATCGTTGTCCGGCATCACCTCGTCGTGCGACGTGACGTTCAGCAGCGTCGCTCCGCCGTTGTAAGCGAGGTTCCGCAGGTACAACGCATAGGACAGCGCGGACGAGTCGTTGATCTTCGACTGCGTGAACTGGAACACGAGGCTCTCGTTCAGGATGTCGAAGTGCCGGTTCGAGCGGTAGCCCGGCTTGCCGCCGTCCAGCGTTTCGGCCATGAACACGAAGTTCCACTTCTTCGCGCGCGTGCGGTTGATGATGTATTCCCAGATCTGCGGCGGCAGCCCCTGGCCGAAGTCGCAGCGCAGCGCGTCAATGCCCCGGTCGTCCGCCGCGGCGTCCCACGTGTTGGACCCCGCGTGCCCGGTTTTCGCGAGCCAGTATTCCGGGTAGTACGCGAAGTATTTCCAGAGGTCCATGATATCCGCCGTCATCCCGGCGAAATCGTAGACGTCCTGCTCGTTGAGGTAGTCGCCGTTCTTCTCCGGGTTGTTGCGGACCAGCGCGGAGTATTTCCCGAAATACAGCTCGGTGACGTCGTTCCACTTGCCGAAATCGCCGCGATCCGGCGCGGTGGCGAAATCGTTGAGATAGGCGCTCGTGTACGACGTCGCGGGCAGGCCGTAATCCGTCAGCAGCGAGTACCACTGCGGGCGCAGGTGCCCGATCCGGCTCGTCGGCGAGGTCGCGAACCCGAGGTCCATGCCGCCCTGCCCCATCACCGCGTCCCACGACGTGTGGTTGAACACGCCGTCGAGCATGATGTGGATCGAGCCGACCGACCCGGTGTAGGCGTCGCATTGCGCCACGTAGTTGGTGAACTCGGACAGCGCGTCCGACTCGGTATTGCCCGCGCCCATCGGCGGCATCACCGCCCAGTAATCCTTCGTCGCATACGGGCTGCCCGGCGCGTAGGGCGATCCCGTGAGCGGGTCGTTCTCCGCCCGCTCGAAGCCGTTCGGGTGGATCGGCTGGAACCACAGGCAGTTCGCCTGGATGAAGTTCAGGTATTCGAGGTTGAACGGATCGAAGCCGTCGTCGTCGCCCCCGACATTGTTCGTGCTCAACAGATCGCGGAACGTGCTCCGCCCGTCGGACGTGGGCGCGGTCGCCTCGACCGTCAGCGTGTTCAGCTCGTACAGCGTCATGTCGAGCGCCTTCCTCGGCGACACGACAATCGCGTGGTCGCGGCGACCCTCGCTGGAGTACCAGAAGTAATTCGTGTCGCCGTCGACCTGGTAGCGCGCGGTGAGCCGGTACGCGCCGGTCTTCGACACGCGGCCCGTCCACACATACTGGCCGCCGTCCGCATCGAGCATCGTCCAGGCGCGGAAATACGCGCCGGTGTCCGCGATCGTCAGCAGATTTCCGTCCGGCGGCTTGATGCCGTCGGGATAGCCGTCGCCCGCGATCCACGCGTTCGTATAGTCCACGTCCGCGTAGTCGCGCCGGTCGAGATTGCTGAACACCTCCACGTTCGTCACCGCCGTGCCGGGCGTGTAGCGGACGACGAGGTCGAACGTGTCGCCCGCGATTTCATCCACGAAGAACTTCGTCGTGGTGTAGTCGGCGTTCTGCCCGTTCACCTCCAGCGCCTGCGCGCCGGTGGTGCCGAGCGAAAACGCGAAGACGTTGTCGTTCGTGCCCGACGTGCCGAAGTCGGCGAAGCGTTCGACGCTGTTCGTGGCCTTGTACGCGCCGATCCGATAGCGCAGCAGCGTGAACTGCGGCAGGTTCGTCGCGTACCCCACCCACCACATCGCGTCGCCGCCCTCGTAGCTGTCCTCCTCCATGTGGCTGAACTGCATCGGGATCACCGCCGCGTTGGTGGACGCGCCGAACGAGCCGTGCGGACTCGCGCCGTTCGTCGTCAGGTAGACGTGCGCGAAATCCACGAACCGGTTGGTGCCCGTGCCCTCGGCGTAGCCGATTTTCACCCAGAACTGCACGTTCGACGCGCCGAGCGCCACGCGGTTGTCGTTGTGCCAGAGGAAGGCCGCCGCGAGGCCGGGCGCGGCATCGTAGCGATACTTGAAGGTATTCGTCTTCGCCGCGGCGTCGGTCGCGAAGCGCGCGCTCGTGCCGCCGTTCGTCGTGCCGAGGTACGTGTTGTCGCGATCGGTGTAGCCGATCCACAGGTAGTACTCGACCTCGTTCGTCGGCCCGAACGCGTTCGCCGGGATCGCGCCGCGCCAGTATTTGTTGTTGCCCACCTCGCCGGACTCCGCATTGAACACCAGCGCGTTGCTCGCCCACCCGCTGTCGCCCACGCGGCGATAGACCACGTAGCCGCCCGACTGGTCACCCGCCTCCGGACCGCCCTGGAACTGCGTGCCGTTGTAGACGTACACGCCCTGGTTTGTCGCCGGGTTGTTCAGCGGGTTCCGCATCGTCACGCCCGGCGGCTCGCTGTTCGACGGGATGTGCCAGCTGTTGCCGAGGTTCGCGACGAAGCCGCCGTAGGTGAACCGGAACGGCGCGGCCTGCGCGCCCGCCTCGGCGAGGAACCGCACATTGTCCAAGCCGTTGTTCGTCGTGCCGAGCCACGTCGTGTTGTGGTCGTTCGCCGCGGCGCGGAAATAATACTCCACCTCGTTCGTCGCGCCGTACGTGTTGCCGGCGAGGACGGCCACCCAGTACTTGTTGTTGCCCTGCTCGACATCGAACGCGCCGGCGTTGGTGGACCAGGCACTACCGCCCACGCTTCGATGCACCAGCAGCATGCCGCTCATGTCCGAGTTGTTGCCGCCGGCGCCCGAGAACTGATTCCCGACGTAGAAGAACAGCGACGCGCCCGGGTTCACCCCGTTCGTCGGCGGATTGCGCATGAACGCGCCGGTCGGCTCCGGGTTCGTCGGGAAATGGAACGCATTCATCGTCCCCGCGCGGTAGCTGTAGTTCGTCGCGCCCGCCGTCTTCCCGCGCAGCGTGCAGAGGTCGACATTCGACGTGATCACGTTCAAGGGCATCGTTGAGGTCAGCACGTAGTAGTACACCCGCGTCCCCGCCGCCTGCGCCGGGATCGTCGCGCTGAAGTTCGTCCCGCTGCCCGACGCCGGCGCGAGCACGCTGGGACTGAAGGAGAAGTTCGTGCTGTAGCGGACCCAGACCAACTCCTGCGCGCTCGGCGCCGCGCTGGATTGGATCGAAACCGCCACCGCGCCCGTGGACGCCGAGGCGCTGTTGTCGAAGACATTGGAGATCGAGACGGGGTTTCCGGCCGTTTCCATCACCACATAATCGCGGAACCAGTCCGTGCTGGCACCGGCGAGCCGGAAGGTATAGCGATTCGTCGCGGTCTGCGTGCCATGGTTGAGATTCGTTATCTCCGCCGTGTTGTTTGTGTAGCGGGCGTTGCCGATGGCGATGTTGGTCACCGCCTCGGTGGCGCCGGCCGGTTTGCCCCACTGCAGGCCGCTCCAATCGCCATTGAGGTCAAACTTGAACTCCGACGAGCCGGCGTCGTTCGTGGCGGTGATCGTGACGGTCCAGGTATTGCCGAACGTGGCGTCCTGCGCCATCGGGCTCGTATTCGCCCACCCATTGATCGTCCCCCGGACGTATTCGGCCCGCGCGGGCGTCAACGCGCACGCGAGCCCCACCGCCGCCACCCAACCAACCCATCGCATCATAACCCACCCCTTCAGCGCCATCCGAACCGGCGCAATCGTCAAACAGTACCCGAAGGACGGGAGGGCTGCGAAAGAAAACGGGCGGGGGCCGCTACTCCGGGCGCCAGTCTGCGGCGCGGAGACGCGTGCGGTGGCGGGCGTGGGTGAAGAGGTGGGCGGTGAAGCCGGCGAGCCAGATCAGGGAGGTGGCGACGTGGATGGCGATCCAGAAGGGGCGCCAGAAGTCGCCCGTCGCGAGGTACAGCAGATAGCCCGAGAAGATCATCGGCAGCGCGAGACCCAGGAGGATCAACCCGCTGCGGCGCCCGGTGCGGACCTGAGCCTTCCACGACAACAGGCCGTGGTGATGGAAGAGGTGCCCGATCGCCAGCACGAGCAGCGGCGCCGTGATGAGATGGGCGTAGTGCGCGACCGGCTGGCCCGGATGGACCAGCGCCATCGGGTCGTCCGTCGTCACAAAATAGCGGAAGACCCCGTAGACCATACCCGTCCCGCCCACGAGCACGTTCGCCACAATCATCAGCCGGCGATCAGAGGGGGTCATGCAGGATGGGGGGCGGGAAGGATTCGGGTGTCGGGTTTCGGGTTTCGGGGAGGAGTTTTTACAGACGTTGGAAGTTTTTGGAAAACTTTTTACAGACGTTGCAACGCTGAAGCCCGCGCCTCCCCCCGTTACTTCCCCTCCGCCAACACGGCGTGGATAGCCAACACCCGCCGCACCGCCTTCGTGGTGGCGCGGGCGGTGAGGGTCGCGCCGGTGATGCCCTGGATGTCCCGACGGAGCTGGAGGCGGTCGTCCAACGCGCGGCCGGGAAATTGCGCGAGCCACGCGGCGGGCGCCTTGTATTCGGGCGGCTCCTTGAACGCGAGCACGTCAACCGACCGCAGGCGCCCGTCGGGGTTGACCACGAGCATCAGCGTCTGCGCCATCGTCCGGACGCGATGCGCGTCAAAATAGGCCGTGCCGACGACCGCGCCGTCTTTGGACGCCTCATAGACGAAGACCAGCGCGCTCGGAATCGGATCGCCCGCCTTCGCGCCGGCCGCCGCCCCCTGTTCCTTCGTCAGCGCGACCACGCGGCGCGTGACCTCCGCGCCGGGGAACGCCTTTTCCAGCGCCTCCTGCTGGGAAAGAAACGTGGCGGCGTGCGACGGAAAAATGACGAACGACCAAATTCCAATGACCAAGGCGCGGATGATTCGTTGATTGGTCATTGGTAGATTGGCCGTTCCGGCATTTTAGAAGATGTACCCCAGCGCCAGGTTCCACTGGTCCTGCAGGGTGTCGGCGGCGTTGTCGTAGAGCTGGTATTCGCCCTTCAGAACCACCTCCTCGATGGGTTTGAAGTTCACGCCGATGGTCGTCAGCTCGACATCGTTCTTGCCCGAGGCGGTGAAGCCGGAGGGGACTTTGTCCTGCGTATCGTAGGACTCGAAGCGGACGAACGGCGCAAGCGACGCCTCGCCGCCGGGCCGCAGCGCGCTGAAGAGGTCGTATCCGGCCTCGACATACCAGCCGGTGAGGCGCTCGCCCACCGGGTCGAACGACGGGGCGGCCTTGCCTTCCGCCTCCGCCTTCCTGGCGGACGCATCCGCGAGGTACGCGCTCAACTCGCCGGCCCCGTCCACCTCGGCGACCACGCCGAGGGCGCGCAGCGAGAAGCCTTTCCATTTCCAGTCGAGGTGCAGCTCCGCGAGGGCCGTTTGGAGGGAAAACGGCAGATCCTGCCCGGAATCGCCGTAGTACAGCGAGCCGCCGACCAACAGGTCGTTGATCGCCGCGTAGTCCACGCGCAGCACGCCGGCGAGATCTTCGGCGAGCGCCTTCGATCCCTTCTGCCGTCCGGAGCGGAGGCCGGCCGCGCTGAACTCCTCGCCCTTGAACCCGTTCAACAGGTAGGCCTTGTAGCTGAATCCGGCGATATCGCCGAACACGCCGACGCCGTTCTCGCGCCACGTGCTGGGAATGATCTTCGATTCAACATCCGGGCGGCGCGCGCCAAAGAACGTGGTCGGCTCGTGGAATTCGCTCAACAGGCCGACCGGGACCAGCACCATGCCGGCGCGCAGGTTCAGCTCGGGCCGGCCCAGGTAGTCCACATAGGCGAATTCAACCGCCACTTCGCCTTCCTTGTCGTCGGCGGCGTGCTCGATCTCGATCTCCGTGTTGAGCACCAGCCGTTCGTTGTATTTATAGCCCGCGTAAAGGACGAGGCGGAGGAAATCCCACTCGTCGGTCTTCGCGCCGTCCTCGAAGTTCTGGTACAGCATTTCGCCGTAGCCGCCGAGGGACACGCCGGATTCCTTGAAATACACCTTGGAGGCCGACGGGCTCAACCCGTGCGCGCGCGCGCCCGGCGCTATCGCCACGTCCTGCAGTTTGATTCGCTCCACCTCGGCGGCCAGCGCCTCCACCTGCCGCTCCAGGTCCGCCATCCGGTCCGCTCGCGCGGGCCCCGCCCCGGCAACCCATGCCCCCAACGCCACGCCCACGATCCATCGCTTCATCCCGGTCTCCTCCCTTGTCTGTTTTGAATTTCACGACACACGGTGTCATATCAACCATCGGATTTGCATACTAGTCCATGTGTATGATATGTCAAACGTCTTCTCCAAAAAAAGGGGCCCGGCGCGCGGCGCCTAACGGCCGGGGCGTTTGATGGTGAATTTGCGCGGGGTCGGGGGCGGGAGGCGGAACTCGGGCGGGAGGTTGATGCGCATCGTGGCGCCCTTGTCCTCCTCGCGGGGGGACGGCGCCACGAACGTGGGTTCCGTGGCGCCGTCGGATGCCGGGTGCGCGTCGGCCGTCTGCCCGGTTTTCAGAGGCACCTTGACGATGGTCGCGCACGCCGGGCACTCCACGAAGAGGCCCGCCAGGTCCGGCGGCGCGTCGAGGTTCTGTCCGCACTTGGGGCAATCGAAGTTGATATCGCTCATGTCTGCACGGCGCCTTTGTCCGCGCGCATTCTAGCCGGCGGCGCGGCGGGAATCCACGCAATTCTCGGGGCGCCGCGCGCGCGGGGCGTCAATTTTTGGTTTCGCGCCTCCCGAATCTTCCGCATAGTCCGCGCCGGTATGTCTTCCCGCAAACGGAACCGAGACGCGAGCCCGTTCTTCCGGGGCTTTCGCCAGCGCCTGCGCCTGCTCACCCTGGTGGTCGGCGTGTTCCTGCTGCTCGCCGCGGGGCTTTTCCTCGCGCTCGCGGCGGTTTCCCATCCGCCGCAGGACGGGCTGTTGATCGCCTGGGCGGGCGGATTTGCCGCGGCCGGCGGACTCATCGTCCTGGCCCGGGGGTTGCTCTTCGTTTTCCCGGAGTACTGGCGGCGGCGGCAGTCGCCCAGCCGGCGCATGCGCCGGGCGCAATCCGACCGGCGTCACGCGCGCCCGCCCCACCCCTCCGCCGGCCCGGAGCGCGAGGGCGGCGCGCTCGTCCTCGTCCTGATCCTGGTCGGCCTGGTGGCCGCGCTGCTCGTGCAGACGCACACGCTGGCGCGGACCCGGGCCATGCTCGTCCGCCACGAGGATGCCCGCGCCGCGCTCCGTCTGGCCGCCGCGGACGCCGTGCTCGCCGCGCTCCAACGGCTGGCCGACGACGAGGATCTCGGCGCGGACGGCACCAACGAGGCGTGGGCCGCCCGCCGCGAATACGAAACGCCGCTCGGCGTCAGCGTCAGGAGCCAGGTTCGCGACGGGCAGGCCCGCTTTGACCTGAACAACCTGCACCTGCCGCCCGCCCCGCTTCGCCGCGCCGTCGAGGACATCGTGATGGACCTTCAGACCCTCTGCGGCGAATTCAGCCCCGGGCCGGCCACCGTCGCGCTGCGCGACTTCGTGGACGCGGACCAGAACGGCCCGCGCGAGGCCGCCTTCTACCGCCAGACGGCGCCCGCGCGCCGGTGCGCCGACCGCCCGCTCTACGGCTGGCGGGAACTCCTCGCGGTGGACGGTTGGGACGAGACCCGCCTGCAGCGGCGGCCCCGCGAAGCCGGCACGCGCGGATTTAACGCCAGTCTGGTGGACCATGTCGCGCTGATCCCCTCGCCCCGCACGCACCCCGTCCCCCTCAACGTGAACACCGCCGGCAGGGAGGCGCTGCTGGCGGTGATGGGGTTCGAGCAGGAGCGGCTGGTCGAGACAGTTCTCACGCTGCGCGCGATCCGCCCGATCCGCCAGCTCGACGTATTCTCCGTCATGGTGGGGCCCGAGGTGTTCGACCGGTTCAGTCCCTACCTCGATGTGCGAAGCCGGTTTTTCATCGCCGAGGCCCGCGCGTACCGGGACGGCCGCGCCGCGACGGTGGAGTCGTGGGTCCGGCGGCAGGAGGATGGCCGCGTCGAGATCCTCCAATGGCTGGAAGGGGCCGACGGCTGATGTCTTTGTTCGGATCATGCGGGATCGGGGTGGATTTCGTCGGCGCGGAGACGCGCCTCGTTGAGGCGCGACGGAGCGGGCGCGGCCTCCGCTATCGGGCGCTGGCGCCGGGCGCCGCCCCGCGCGATGCCGCCATCGCGGCGGCCTTGCCGGCCTATGCCGGGTTCGTCCGGCGCCTCACCGCGCCGATCGAGTCGCCCGCCAAGGCGCGCCGCGTGTTGCCCGCGCTCCTCGACATCGAACTGCCGTTTCCCATCGAGTCCTGCTCGCACGCGTTCCTCGAGGTCGCCCGCGCCGCCGGCGGCGGCGTGGAGGCGCTGGCCGTCGCGGCCCGAAGCGAGGACATTGTAAACCACCTGCGCCGGCTCGCCGACGCGGGCCTCGATCCCCGGACGCTCGACCACGAGGCGGTTATTCTCTGGAACCAGTGCGCGCGCGAGCATCCGCTGGCCGGCCGGCATCACCGGCTGGTGGTGAGCCTCGGCGGCGCGCACACGACCCTGGTCGCGGGCGCGGGCGCGCGGCTCGTGGCGGCCACCGGTCTGCGCCAGCCGCCGGCGGAGTATCTCGGCGCATCGGCCCCGGCCGCCCTGCGAGAACGGGTGGGCGCGCGCCTCGCGGGGTGGTGGCGGGCCCAGCGCGAGCGCGCCGGAGCGGAGGTCTGGCACGTCGTCTGGTGCGGGCCGCTCGCGGGAGACCCCGACCTGCGCCGGGATATGGCCGCCCTGCTGTCCGTGGAAGAGACGGCCAAGTCCATCGTCCCGCGCGAGCCCGAGCTCCTGCTGGCCCGCGGCCTGGCCGCCGAACATGCGCTCCGCCGCGGGTCGGAAGGCAATCTGCGGACGGGCGCCCTGGCGCATCCGGCCCTCGCCCGCGCGGAACGGCGCGGCGCGCGCGGCCGCGCCCTCGCCCTCGTGGCCTCGGCCGCCCTGCTGTTCGCCGTCAACGCCGCATGGCGGTTCGCCCTGGACCGCCGGCGCGAGCACTGGCAGGGCCGGGTCGTCGCGGCGGCGCGGGCGCTGACGGGAACGGACCGGCTCCCGAAAGGCCAGGAGCTGCTGGCGGCCGAGCGCGCCTTCGACCATGACGCGCCCGGCTGGGCGGCCTTTCGCGCCTTCCTCGAACCGGGCGCCGACGCGCGGGTCCGCTTCTTTCTTGGCGCCGCGCACCAGTGCGAGCTCGACATCCAGCACCTCGCCGCCCAGCCCACGGCGCTGCTCCTGCAGGGAACGGCCGGCGACTGGGCGGCGGGCGAGCGCCTGGCCCGGGCGCTGGAGGCCGCGGGGTGGCGCGCCGCGCTGGAGCGCCGGGAGGCCGGCGCGGACGAACGCGTACACTTCACGCTGCGGGGGGAACGATGACCGCCCCCCGCGCGCCCTGGCTCCTCC
>CAYMCD010000076.1:0-15528 GCA_964388845.1 uncultured Verrucomicrobiota bacterium | reverse complement strand
CCGGCCATGGTTTTCCCGTTAAGCAAACTGATGCTGTGCCAGGGATTCCCGATCCTCTCCGTGATGGGGGTCGGCGCCACCGTTCTCCCGGCTTTCATCGGCTATCCCCCGCGTACGCCCCCCGGCTCGGCGGGGCCCGAGGCGCTGGAGTTTCTCGCGATGGGCGCGCTCCTGCTCGCCAGTTTTGTTGTCGAAGCGGCCGGGCACCCGCGCGCGGGCCATCTCGCCCGGGTCGCGGTCCTCGCCTGGTTTTTCGCGCGCCATCTGCCCGTGCACCGCCGCCACCGGAATCCCGGAACGATGGCCCTGCTCACGCGGCTCGCGCTGCTCGCCCTGCCGCTCGGCTACGCCCTGCTCGCCGGATGGCCCGCCGCGCCGCTGGCCTTGTTGCATATCGTGTTCATCGGCGGGTTCGGCCTGCTCATCACCGCCGTCGCCGCGCGCGTGTTCGTCGCGCACGGCGGCTTCCCGTCCCTCTTCGGCGCGCGCTGGCCCGCGCTGTGGTGGGTCTTCGGCCTCCTCGTGGCGGCGATGGCCACCCGGGTCTCCGCGGATTGGATGCCCGCCGCCCGCTACACGCACTATGCCTACGCCGCGCTAAGCTGGATCGCCGGCATGGCGCTCTGGCTCTTCGCGATGCGCCGTTTCATGCTCGCGCGCGGACCCGAACCGGCGGGCGGCGAGCCGGCGGCGGATTGAAGACGCCCCGCCCCGGCGCGCGGAGCGACCCGCGCCGCCATTCATTTTCAACCGTTCCCGCTTGACCGCCGGCGGAGCGGGGCGAGTAAAGTCCGTGTCCATGCGCCTTCGCCCGCTCGCCACCGTCCTGCTGCTCGCCGCCGCCGCGCCCGCGCGCGCGGCGGTGCTCGACGCGTTCCAGTATGCGGACGACCGGGCCCTCGCCGCCGCGTGGCGGGCCGCCGACGGAACCCCGGCCGCGCGCCGGACGGACGACGGCGTGGAGCTGCGCTGCCTCTTCGACGACGGACGGGACCGCGCGTATTGGGACCGAACGGTCGCGCTGGACCTGCGCGCCATCACCGGTTTTGAAATCGAGCTGTCGTGCGACAGGCCCGAGGCGCTGCGCGCGTTCATGCTCTACTTCAAGAGCGGCGGCGGATGGTATGTCGCGTCGAAGCCGCTCCAGGGCGCGGGCCGGCAGCGGCTTTCCTTCTCCAAGCAGGACTTCACGGTCGAGGGACGGCCCATCGGCTGGCAGGCCATCGAGCGCATCCGCCTGTCCGCCTGGCGCGGGTCGCCGGTGTCCGCGCGGCTGGTCGCCCACGCGCTCGCCGGGCGGATGGACCCGTTGCTCGTTATCCGATCCGACGTCTCCGCGCCGAACGCGACCGAGCGCGCGGTGGCGGAGCGCGCGGCGGACCGGGTCGGCCGATGGCTGAACGGCGCCGGCGTCCCCCACGCCGTGCTGCCGGAGAAGGACCTTTCGGCGGACAAACTGGACGGCTGCCGCGTGCTGATCCTCCCCTACAACGCGCGACCGGCGGCGGCGCATCTCGCGCTCTACCGCCGCCATGTCGAATCGGGCGGTAAACTTATCGTGTGCTACAGCGAGAGCGGGGAGCTGGCGGAACTCATGGGCGTCGCGCTCGGCGAGGCGATCTCCCATCGCGAGCCGGGCCGGTGGGCGGGCTTCAAGTTCGAGGGCGCGGCGGACCTTCCGGACACCGTCTACCAGCAGTCGTGGGGCCTGCGCCTGGCCCGGCCGCTGGCGGGGCGCGGGCGCGTGATCGCGCACTGGATCAACGCCGCGGGCGGAAAACAGCCGGAACCGGCGTGGATCGAGACCGACCGCGGCTACTGGATGACCCACATCCCCCTCGACGACGATCGCGAGGGCAAGGAACAACTGATGCTGGGCCTCATCGGCGCGCTCGACCCGACCGCGTGGCGCGAGGCCGCGCGGCACGCGGTGTCCGTGTGCGGGAAGATTGACGGATTCGGCGGATGGCCGGACAGCCTGCGCGGCATCCGCGCGCTCGCCGCCGGCCATCCGAGTCGCGCCGGGATCGAAGCGCTGCTCGACCAGGCCGAGGCGGAGCACCAGGTCCTGATGACGCATTATTCGTCCGGCCGTTTTCCGCCGGCGGTGCGGCAGGCCCGCGCGATCCGGGCGCTGCTGGGCCAGGCCTACAGCCGGGCGCAACGCCCGCCCGACCGGGAATTCCGAGCCGTCTGGGAACACGACGGCGTGGGGTGGTATCCGGGCGACTGGGACCGCACCATGCGCGAGTTGAGCAGCGCCGGGTTCAACGCGGTTTTCGTCAACACGCTCTGGGGCGGGCTGGCCCACTACCCGAGCAAGATCGTTCCCGAATCGCACACGTTCCGGCGCCACGGCGACCAGATGCGCGCGGCCCTCGAGGCGGGGCGCCGCCACGGGGTTGAGGTCCATGCCTGGGTGGTGCTGTGGCAGGCGGCCAACTCGACGCCGGACTTCCTCGCGCGCATGCGGAAAGCGGGGCGCCTGCAGCAGGATTTCGACGGCAGCGAGATCGCCTGGCTGAATCCCGCGATGCCGGAAAACCAGGCCCACATGGCGGCGGCGATCGAGGAGCTGGCCGGGAATTACGACGTGGCCGGCATCCACCTCGACTATGTCCGCTATCCATCGGCCCGGGCCTGCGCCGCCCCGGCGAGCCGCCGCATCTTCGAAGGCTGGCTCGGCCGCTCGCTGCGCCCGTGGCCCGGCGCGGTCCGCCTGGGCGGGGGCCAGACCGAATTCCGGCGCTGGCGCGCGGGACTTCTCACCGAATTCGTGCGGACCGTCCGCGCGCGCACGCGCGGCATCCGGCGCGAGATGAAACTCTCCGCGGCGGTCTGGGGCGGCTACCCCGACACCATCGCGTCCATCGGCCAGGACTGGGGCCTCTGGCTCCGCGAAGGCCTGCTGGATTTCGCGTGCCCGATGAACTATTCGGAGGACGCCTACAAATTTTCCGCGCTGACCGCAAAACAACTCGCGCTCCCGGACGCCGGGGGCCGGATCTACCCCGGTATCGGCGTCACGGCGGCCGAGAGCCAGCTGCGCGCGGACCAGGTGGTCGAACAGATCGCCATCGCGCGACGGCTCGGCGCGCCCGGCTTCGCGCTGTATGACATGAGCCAGACGCTGCGGCGGGAAACGCTGCCGATGCTGCGGCAGGGCGCGACGCCCCCGATTCCCCACCCTCAAAGTGCTTTGCTTCCCGGCGGGCGCGCCGTATCCTCCATGTGATTTTCGACTCCGCACCCCACCCCAGGAGGTATCCGTGGCCGCGAGTGACAAAACGAAACCGGCGTTCCGCCGCGTGATGTTGAAATTGAGCGGCGAGGCGTTCCAGAACAGCCGTACGGGCGAAAGCCTCGACCCCGCCATCCTCAAATCCGTCGCCGCGCAGATCAAGAAGGTGCGCGCGCTCGGGGTCCAACTGGCGGTCGTCGTCGGCGGCGGCAACATCTTCCGCGGACTCACCGGCGACCGGTGCGGGATAGACCGCACCACGGGCGACTACATGGGCATGCTCGCCACCGTCATCAACTCGCTGGCCCTGCAATCCACCCTGGAGTCGCACGGGGTGCACACCCGCGTGCTCACCGCCATCAACATGCCCGCCGTCGCCGAGCCGATGATCCGCCGCCGCGCGATGCGCCACCTCGAAAAGGGCCGCGTGGTCATTTTCGCGGCGGGCACCGGCAACCCCTATTTTTCGACCGACAGCGCGGCGGCGCTGCGCGCGAGCGAAATCGGCGCGGACGTGCTCTTCAAGGCGACCAAGGTGGACGGCATCTACACGGCCGACCCGATGAAGGACCCGAAGGCCGCGCGGTACAAGAAACTGACCTATCTCGACGCCCTGACCAAGCAGCTGAAGGTGATGGACGCCGCGGCCTTCTCGCTCTGCCAGGAGAACAAGATCCCGATCCTCGTCTTCAATTTCTTCAAGGAAAACGAAATCCTGCGCGCCGTCACCGGCCGGCCGGTCGGCACGCTGGTCACGGAGTAACCCGCGATGGAATCCCTCGACGACATCCTGCTCGACGCCGAAGAAAAGATGGAAAAAACCGTCGCGCACCTGCACCAGGAACTGGGCGGGCTCCGCACCGGCAAGGCCTCGCCCGCGCTGGTGGAGAATGTCGGCGTCGAATACTACGGCGCCACGACGCGCCTGCGCGAACTGGCCGGCATCGCCACGCCCGAGCCGCGCCTGATCGTGATCAATCCCTACGACCCGACCGCGCGCGAGGCGATCTGCCGCGCGATCCTCGCCGCGAACGTCGGGGTGACGCCGGTGGACGACGGGCGCGTGATCCGCATCCCGATCCCGGAACTGAGCGAGGAGCGCCGCAGGGACCTCGTCAAGGTGGCCAAGCGTCTCTCCGAGGAGGCCCGCGTCGCCATCCGCAACGTGCGGCGAGACGGAAATGAACTCGTGAAGGGCCTGCAGAAGAACAGCGCCATCACGGAAGACGAGCGCGAACAGGGCGTCGAGGATATCCAGAAACTGACCGACACCTACATCAAGAAGATTGACGACCTGGTGGCGGCCAAGGAGAAGGACATCCTCGTCGTGTAGGAACAGGCCCGCGGCGCGGGGACCCGACCGCGCCGGGAAGTGGCCGGAACGACCGTATGGGCGTGAAAATTGTCTGTGCATCCAGCGTGACGATGGGGCGGGAAGCCTTCGCCACGCTGGGGGATGTGGCCTGGATTCCGGAACGCGCCATCTCGCCGGAGGTCGTCCGGGACGCCGACCTCCTCATCACGCGCTCCAAGGTCAAACTGACGCGGGCGCTGCTTAAGGACAGCCGGGTCGCCTTTGTGGCCACCGCGACCGCGGGCGTGGACCACATGGATATCGCCTTCCTCAACGAGCGCTCCATCGCGTGGGTCTCCGCCCCCGGCAGCAACGCGAACAGCGTGGCGGAATGGGCCGCGGCGGGACTGCTGCACCTCCACGCCCGCCACACCGCGGAACTCGAGGGCAAAACACTCGGCATCATCGGCGTGGGCAACGTTGGCTCGCGCCTCGCCGCGCTGGCCCCCGCCCTGGGACTCCGCGTGCTGCTCAACGACCCGCCCCGCGCGGCGGCGGAGCCGGGGCCGATGTGGACCGACCTGGACCCCCTTCTCGCGGGGTCGGATATCGTCTCGCTCCATGTGCCGCTCACCGAGTCGGGGCCGTACGCCACGCGCGGGATGGTGGATTGCCGGTTCCTTTCAACCCTCAAACCGGGCGCCATCTTCCTCAACGCCTCGCGCGGCGAGGTGGTGGATGAGGAATGCCTGTTGCTCGGGCTCGGCCGGCACTGGATCAGCCACGCCCTGCTCGACGTGTTCGCGCACGAACCGGATGTCGCCGCGGGAACGGCGGCGGCGGCCACCCTTATCACGCCCCACATCGCGGGCTACTCCTATGACGGACGGGTGCGCGGCACCGAGATGTGTTACCGCGCCGCGTGCCGGTTCCTTGAAGTTGAACCGCGGTGGGCCCCACCCGATCCGCCGGACGATCCCTCGCACGCCATCGCCGCGGATCCGCGCGGCCGCGCGCCGCTCGAGACGCTCGCGTCCGTCGTCGCGCAGGCCTACGACATCACGCGAGACGACCAGGCGCTGCGCGCCGGCCTCGAGGCCGACGAAGCCGCGCGGCGGCGCCATTTCCAGGAACTCCGCGCGCACTACCGGGACCGGCGCGAGTTTTCCGCCTTCACCGTCCGCCTGGCGGCCCCCGCGCCCCCTCTGGCGGCACGGCTGTCCCGGCTGGGTTTTCGCGTCTCCGCCTGAGCGCGGGCCCGCCCCTTTCTTGTTGCCCCGCCGCCGGGATTGGCGACACTACGGCAAATGATGAAATGCTGTAGCCGCGGGCGCCGGACGCGGCGCGCGGGAAACGGACTCCGCGACCGCCCGGCGCGGCTGCGGTCTTGTTGAATATGCTCCGGCAGACTCGGGAGATGAAACGCGCGATTCGAGAGTGGATCGGGCCATGCCTGCTGATCCCCATCATCGCGGGCGGCTGCGCAGGCGGCCGCGATGAATGGCCCGAGACGCCGCCGCCGCCACAGCCCGTCACCATCCTGGAGACCGGCCCCACCGCGGGGGACGCGCAACGCGCGGCGGGCGAGGCTATCCTGGCCGGCGCGTTCCCCGACGCGCTCCGCCTGCGCGCCGAGCAACTGGTCACCGCCGGACCCGGCCTCCGCCAGAGCGGCGCCGTACTGGTGGTGCCCGCCCCGCATGCGCTGAGCCAAGCCCACTGGCAGGCGCTCACCAACCACGTGGCCCGGGGCGGCCTTGCGCTGCTCTGGGGCCGGCTGGCGGAATCCGAAGAGGGCCTCGTGGAGGCGGACGCGCTCCCCGAACCGCACGCCTTCCCCTTCAGCGCGCGCGTCGTCTGCGGACTCCCCGCGGGCCGGGTCCAGGCCGCGAAACCAATCCCCCTGCAGGGATCCTTTCCCGGGCCCCGCCAGTCCCCCGACCCACACGGCTATCGCTGGATCCCCCTCGCCGTGGCCCAGGACAGCGATCGGACGATCCGCGGCTGGCCGGCCGCGCTCCACGTGCATGCGCCCACCGGCGGCCCCCTGCGCGCATGGGGTTGGATCGGCTGGGATCCCGACAAATCCGCCGCGCGCGCCCAGCGCTCGCTGTTGCGCCAGGCGGCCACGCGCCTGCAGCGGCGCCAGTTTCTCTTGCAGGGCGGACTCGATCGCCACGCGCTCCAGGGCGGCGAACCCCTTGCGATACGCGCGGCCTGGGCCTCCGCCCTCCCCGCCACGGGCCCCTGGCGCGTCGTGGCCGAGATTGAAGACCCCGGGGGGCGTGTCACACGGCGGCACGCCGAAGTGATCGCCGCATCTCGCCCGGCGCGGCAGTTCTCCAGCTCCTTCTCACTCGGCACATCCGCGCGGCGACCGGATGCGGACGAACACCTGCTCCTTCGCATCGGCCTCTCCGACGCGGGCGGCGCCGCGCCGTTCGACGAACTCACGCAGCCAATCCGCGTCATGGCCGAGCGCACGGCCGGAAACGTCGCCCGGGACGACGCGCCCGGAATCCGCGGAGTGGGCTTCACGCGGGGCCGCCGGCCCCTGGTGCCGATCGGGGCGCGCTTCGGCCCGATCGTCATCACCGGTGCGTCCAACCCCCTGTCGCCGGGCCGCTACGATCCGGTGCTCGTCGAGCGCGAATTGGCGCTGCACGAGGAGGCGGGCTTCAACCTCACGGCCGTCACCTTCACCGACCCCGACCAGGCCCCGCAGTTGCGCATGCTGCTGGAGGAATTCCGCGCGCGCCAGATCCGGGTGCTGCTGGAAATACCCGCGCTCTCTCCGTGGGCCCGGGATACCGCGCGCGCCACCGGGCTGTTGCGCGCCCTCCGACTGGCGCCCGACGACCCGGTCTTTGCGATCTCCACGGGCCTTGTGACGCCACCCGCCGACGCCGATGAAGAGGCGGTTTTCCAGGCGGCATGGGCGCGCTGGGTCGCCGGGCAATATGGATCGCCCGTTCACGCCGCCGCGCAACTGGGTTGCCCGCCCGAGGCGGTCACCGCGGACTCCGCGTGGCGCGCGCCTTCCAATCTCCCGGATCCGGCCCGATTCGCGGTGCGCCGGTTTCTCGCCGATGAGGCCGGTCGCCACTTCGGCGCGTGCCGGCGCGCGCTCGCACGGGAAGGGTGGACCGGATTCTTCACCGCCGGCAGCGGCGGCGCGCTCGATCCCGCCGCGGGCGCGCACCAGCTGGATTTTGTGACGCTGGACGCCGGCGCCCTCGACCCGTCGAACCCGGCGCGCCTCGCCTTCCATACGGCCTATGCCCGGGCCGTCAGCGGCGGCAAACCCGTACTTTGGACCGGACTGGCCGTTCCGATGCCTTATCCGCCCGCGCCGGCCGCCCTGTCCGGACAGGCCGGGACCATTGACCGCGCGATGGCCGCCCTGCTCAGGAGCCAGGCGGCCGGCGTGATCCTCGGCGATCTCGCGGGCGGGCCGCGCGGCGGGGCGGACCTCGACAACGGCTTGGTCCATCCCAGCGGCGCGTGGCGCGAAAGCGGTCAGCGCGCACGAGAGCAGGCGCAGGCGTGGCGTCGTGAAAAGATCCGCCCGGTCCCCTGGCGCGGGCGCGAGATCGAACCCGGGGCGCTGGCCGGCGGCGTGGACGCCGCCTGGGACGCCTGGCGGGAACGGTTCTGCGCCGAGTATGCCGCGGGTCAGATCGAGGAGCTCCGCCCCGCCGGATGGGGCCGCCTCAGCGCGGAGCTCCCGCCCGCTGCGCTCGGCGGCGGGCCGCGCAACGAGCCCGCCCCACTCCACTACCTCAACGCGGAGTGGACTCCGCTCGCCGACACAACGCCGGGCGCTCCCGCGCGAGTGCGGCAACGCGAACCGGTGCGCCTCGAGCTGATCAACACCGGGATCGCCACCTGGTCGCCCTCCATCACGGGACACGTCGGCGGTGTCTGGATCCGCGTGACACAACACGGCGGGCGCGGGGAGCTATTGCCGCTGCGGGAAACGCAGCCCGGCGCGCGCGCGCACCTGCTGTGGACGCCGGCGGATCCGGGCCGGTGCACACTGCGCCCCTGGCTGCACCCCGCCGGCGCGTTCGGACAGCCCTTCGAAATTGATGTCGAATAGGCCGCGCCGCCGGCGCGGCCCCGGCTCGTGCGGCCTCAAGCGGGAAAGGAACTCATCCGCTTCCATCCAGCACCCTGGCCGCCGCCGCGAGCGCCTCGGCGAGCTTGGCCGGATCTTTCCCGCCGCCGCGGGCGAAATCGGGTTTGCCGCCGCCCTTGCCGCCCACGAGGGGCGCGATAGCCTGGATGATCCGGCCGGCCTGGACCTGCCCTGTGAATTCCGGCGCAACGGAGGCCAGCAGCGTCACGCTGCCGCCCGCCGCGCCGCCAAGCACGATCACACCGCTGAACCGGGCCTTCAGATGCTCGGCCACCGCGGCCACCGTGTCGCCGTCCGCATCACCCAGATTTGTCACGATAGTCGGCCGGCCGCCGCGCGGCACCGCCTGCGACACGAGCGCCGCCGCGCGTTCGCCGGCCTGCTTCAATTGCACGGCCTTGAGCTGTTTTTCCAGTTCCTTCTGGTGCGCGAGCAACGATTCGATGCGCCGGTCCAATTCCGTCGGCGCGCAGTTCAGCGCCGCCGCCGCATGCTTCAGGCGCCGGATGTCCTCGACGACCGTCTGCCACCCCGCGAGCCCGGCCACGGCCTCAATCCGGCGGATGCCCGCCGCGATCGCGCCCTCGCCCGTGATCCGGAACAAACCGATCTCGCCCGTCGCGCGCGCGTGCGTGCCGCCGCACAATTCCATCGAATAGCCGTCCAACGCGCCGGCCGCGCCGCCGACCTGCACGACCCGCACGGTCTCGCCATACTTGTCGCCGAAGAACTGCATCACGTCCCTGCGCGCCTTCACGTCGGCGTACGCCACCTCGCGCCAGCTCACGCCCGCGTTTTCGACGATGCGCTCGTTGACGAGCCGCTCGACGTCCGCGAGCTGCTCCGGAGTCAGCGCCGCGCCGTTGAAGTCGAACGTCAGTTTGTCCGGGCCGACGGACGACCCCTTCTGACTCGCCTCGCGGCTCACCACCTCGTGCAGGGCCCAATGCAGCAGATGCGTCACCGTGTGGTGGCGCTGGATCGCCGCGCGCCGCGCGGCGTCCACCGCGAGCGCGACCTCCGCGCCCTTCTCCGGCGCGTCCGCGCCGTCCACAAAATGCAGCCACGCCGCGCCCGCCTTCTGCGTATCCACCACGCGCCACATCTGGCCGCCCAAGCGAATCTGCCCCGTGTCGCCGACCTGGCCGCCCATCTCCGCATAGCAGGACGAGCGGTCCAGCACGACCGCGGTGCGCCCCTTTACGTCGAGCACCTCCGCCACCTTCGCCGTCGTCTCCAACTGGTCGAACCCGACGAACGCCGTCGCCACTTCGCTCGCGAGCTGCGACACCTCGATCACCGTCTTCTTCTGCGCCGCCCGCGCCCGCGCGCGCTGCTGTTCCATCTCCACCTCGAAACCCGCGTGATCCACCGACAGCCCCTGCTCCCGCGCCATCAGGTCCGTCAGGTCCACCGGGAACCCGTAGGTGTCGTAGAGCTTGAACGCAAACGCGCCGTCCATCATCGCCCCGCGCTTGAGCGCTTGCGTATACTCGCGAAACAACTCAATCCCCCGGTCCAGCGTGCGGTTGAAGGCCTCCTCCTCGATTCGCAGCGTGTCCTGCACGGCGGATTTGCGGGCGCGGATTTCGGGGAAGACGTCGCCCATCGTCTCGGCGAGCACGTTGACCAGTTTGTAGAAGAAGGGCTCATGGAAGCCGAGCGAGCGCCCGTACCGCACGGCGCGGCGCAGGATGCGGCGCAGCACGTAGTGTCGGTCGGTATTGCCCGGCTGGATGCCGTCGGCGATGGCGAACGACAGCGTGCGGATGTGGTCGGCGATGACGCGGAACGCGACGTCAATCTTCTCCTGTTCATTCGCGCCGGTCGTGCCCGCCGCGGGCAGCGTCGAGGCGTAGCGTTTCCCGCTCAGCCGCTCCAGCGCGTCGAAGAGCGGGCGGAACACGTCGGTCTCGTAGTTCGACACCGCGCGGCTGAAATCGGTGAACCCCTTCGTGCACTGCATGATGCCGGCGACGCGTTCGAAGCCCATGCCGGTGTCCACATGCCGCGCGGGCAGCGGGACGAACGAACCGTCCGCGTTCGCGTTGAACTGGATGAAGACAAGGTTCCAGATTTCGATGCACTCGGCGGACCCCTTGTTGACGAGCGAGCCACGCGTATCGCCGCCCGGCGTGAGGTCCACGTGGATCTCCGAGCAAGGCCCGCACGGCCCCGTCTCGCCCATCATCCAGAAATTGTCCTTCCTGCCGCCGTTGACGATGTGGACCTTCGGGTCGAGCCCGGCCGCGGCGAAGATGCGCGCCCAGTGGTCGGACGCCGCCGGGTCGCACACCGCCCGGGCGCCCATCGCCCTGTCCGGGCGGTACACCCGCCCGCACACCCGCGCGGGCGGGAACATCCACACCTGCGTCAGCAACTCCCACGCCCACTCGATCGCGTCCTTCTTGAAGTAATCGCCAAAGGACCAGTTGCCGAGCATCTCGAAGAACGTGTGATGGTAGGTATCGAGGCCGACGTCCTCCAGGTCGTTGTGCTTGCCGCCCGCGCGGATGCACTTCTGCGTGTCCGCCGCGCGCCCCGGCCGGTACGGGCACGGCTGCTGCCCGAGAAAGATCGGCACGAACTGATTCATGCCCGCGTTCGTAAACAGCAGGTTCGGCGAATCGGGCATCAGGCTCGACGACGGCACGATCGTGTGCAGTCTCGACCGGAAATAGTCGAGGAACGATTGGCGGATCTGGGCGGCAGTCATCATGGATTCACCGGGAAAACGCGGGCAAAACCATAGGCAAAGCCCGCCGCCAAGACCAGCGCAAGTTTCAGCGCGCCGCGCCGCGCACGGAGAAATCACCGGTCGCCAGGCGGCGCTCCAGCGCGGCCAGCGCGCGCGGGGTCCAGATCAGCGCAAAAACACCGAACGCGATCCGGACCAGGTAGACGATGAAAAAGAGCAGGTAGAGGCCGACCTCGCCCAGTTTGAGCGGCAGCCAGACCAGGATGAGCAAACCGGCGTACATCACGGCCACGCCGCCGGATTCCATGAAAATCATGCGCTCGCCCGGCGCGGTCCGGCGCGCGCGCAAGGCCTCCCACAGGCCGGACCCGATCCGCCACACGGCGTCCAACCCGACCAGCCAGAGGAAACCCGGCTCTCGCGGAATCGCGCGCAGCGAGGCGATCCCGATCTTCTCCGTCACCGCCGCGATGACCGGCACAAGAAACAGGGTGGAGACAAAGCCGAAGAACAGGATCACGCCGGGTTTCGGGGCCGATCCGTTGTCCGCGCGCTCGGCCGTGCCGTCCTCCAACCCGTCCACGATCAGCAGCAGCTGGCCCGACTCGTGGTCGAGCTTGTGGCTCTCTTCCAGCCGGGGGCGCGCCAGGGGGTATCGCACCACGTCCGCCAGCACGGTGATCACCGCGTCCACCACCAGGAAGACCAGCATCGCCATGGGGGACCATCCGAACGCCAGCAGCCCGGCCAGCGAGACAAGACCCGTCGAGGCGAGGCTCATCGCCCGGCTCCGCATCTCCGCCAGTCCAAATTCGCGGTAATAGGCGACGGCTTCCGGTCCCTTGCGCTGAACCCGGGCCACGTCCGCCTCCGTAATTTTGATGTTCGCCCCCCGGGCCGGGCGCCCGCCGGATACCCGCCTGGATGAATTTCGGCTCAACGGTGCAACCATTTAGAGGAAAACGCTTTGCTTCAAGGCCATAACGGCGACCGAAAAGATTTTTTACATACCTTGGAAGCCCGGAAAAGGAGTTTTTCCAGACGTTGGAAGTTTCTGATACATTCGTGAGCTCATGACAAGCGCATCTTCCATACGGGCAAGCCTGGCCTCCGCGCGCCGGATCGTCGTGAAGATCGGCAGCCGCGTCCTGGTGCAGAAAACGGGGCGGCCGGACCGGCGGCGCATGCGCGAGCTGGTTCGCCAGGTCGCGGCGCTGCACGGGGCGGGCCGCGAGGTCGTCGTCGTCTCGTCGGGCGCGATCGGGAGCGGCATTGAGGCGATGGGCTGGCGCAAGCGGCCCTCGACGCTGAAGCTGCTGCAGATGGCGGCGGCGGTCGGGCAGTCACGCCTGATGGCGGCGTACGACGAGCTGTTCGGCGCGCACGGCATCCGCATCGGCCAGATCCTGCTCACGCACGAGGACCTGCGTCGCCGCACGCGCCACCTGAACGCGCAGGAGACGATGGCGACGCTGCTCGCGCACCGCGTGGTTCCCATCGTGAACGAGAACGACGTGGTCGCGATTGATGAAATCAAGTTCGGCGACAACGACCTGCTCGCGGCGCTGACGGCGCTGCTGGTGCAGGCGGACGCGCTGGTCCTGCTGACGACGGTGGACGGCTTCCGCGCGCCCGCCGGCGCCGGCCGCACCCGCCGCGTGCCCGCGCTCGCGGGGGTCGGCGAAAAAGAGCTTTCGATGGCGCTCGGCAAGGGCGGAGACCTGTCCACCGGCGGCATGGCGAGCAAGCTGCAATCGGCGGGCATGGTCGCGCAGAACGGCATTCCCGTGGTGATCGCGAACGGGCGCAAGGACGGCATCCTCGACGAGGCGCTCGCGGGCGCGGACGTCGGCACGTTGATCCAGCCCGCGCCCGCAGCGGGCGCGCTGTCGCGGCGGGAGCGGTGGATCACGATTTTCCATCGCGCCGAGGGCGCGCTGATCGTTGACGACGGCGCGCGGGCCGCGCTGATGGACAAGGGCCGCAGCCTGCTGCCCGTCGGCATCCGCTCGGTCGAAGGCAACTTCGAAGCCGGCGCCGTGGTCGGCATCAAAGCGCTCGACGGCGCCCTGCTCGGCCGCGGATTGAGCGATCACTCCAGCACCGAAATAAATCTCATGAAAGGCAAACACTCCGCCGAACTCGAATCGCTCCTCGGCACGTCCGACTCGCCCGTCGTGGTGCATCGGGATAATCTGGTGTTTCGGAAGAGGTAGCCCGCGAAGTCGGGGAACTGTACTGTTCGGCGGTCATCCCGTCCGCCCCCGGCGCTCCGTGATTCGCCCGGACCCCTCGCCTCTCCTCAGCCACCACGCCTCAACACATCCAGCGGACTCCGGGCCGGGTTCCGCAGGTCCTTCACGACGTGCGTGTAGATCATCGTCGTCTCCACATTCGCGTGGCCGAGATACTCCTGGATCTGCCGGATATCCACCCCGTTCAACAGCATGTGCGTCGCAAAACTATGCCGCAACGTATGCACCGAAACGGGCTTGTGGATGTTCGCGCGGCGGGCGGCATCGCGGACCGCGCGCTGGATACTGCCGTCTGACACATGATGCCGCCGGATCGCCGTCGCGCGGGGATCGGACGACAGCGAGCGGCTCGGAAACACCCAGAACCAGCCCCACTCCGTGCCCGCGTTCGGATACTTCCGCGCCAGGGCATCCGGGAGAAAGACGCCGGCCACCCCCGCCGCGCGGTCCCCATCATACATCGCGCGGACACGGTCCAGATGGCTCTTCAAGTCCGGCACAACGGTCGAAGCCAGCAACGTGCTCCGATCCTTGTCCCCCTTGCCGCCCCGCACAAACAGCAGGCCGGAATCGAAATCTACATCCTTCACACGCAGCCGAACGCACTCCGATACCCGAAGCCCACCGCCATACAGCAGCCCGGCCATCAGCTTGAGCGTTCCCTCCAGCTCATCGAGAATCGCGCCCACCTCCGGCACGCTCAGCACGACCGGCAACCGATCGCCCCGTTTCGCCCGAACGCCCTCTCGAATGCCCTCCAGCGAAACGCCCAGAACCTCCGCACACAGGAACTGAACCGCTCCCAGCGCCTGGTTCTGCGTCGCCGCCGAGACCCGACGGTGCACCGCCAGATGCGCCATGAAATCGCGCACCGATTGGGCCGTCACCTCGACATCGGCTCCCGCCGCGACCTCCCCGAGATAGCGATAGAACCGCTCCACCCAATCCGCATAGGTCTGCTCCGTCCGATACGAGTAATGCCGGACCCGCAACCGTTCGCGCAACAATCGCAGCGCAGTCGTAGACGCCATGCCCGCCCCGCTCTCGGAACCCGACGCCGCCGGCTCACGCGCAGACACCCAGTCCGTCGCCTGAAGGAAGTTGACGAAATACATCCGCACGGACCGCGCCGCCTGCTCCACCTGCCAATCCTCATACCGCCCCGCCCCCTCAAGCCCGGCGATGAAGCGATCAACCCGGTCCCGAAGCGTATCCCCCACCACCGGCTTGTCCTTTGACAGGAAATGACGCACCCATCGAACCGCAAACGGCACCTGATTCTCCGGCATCAGACGCTTCCGAAGCAGGAAATCCGCAAAGTCCGCCAGCCCCTTCTCCAACTCATTGTCCATACGCACTTTCCAGTTCACGCTCTTCGCATAAGTCGTCTTCTACACTGCCTATAATACACACATTTCCAGCAAATGGCAACATTGCCAATTACCCATATTTTGCCGGCAATTAGCAATGTATCCATTTGCCGGCCTCCATCGCGCCGTCACGCCGCGACCCTAACGCAGAAAAGGCTTTACATCAACACGGACCACACCGAAAATATTTCCACAATCAAGTAGGGAAGCGCCCGATTCCAGCCCGGAGCCCCCAAATCTCCCCGCCCAATCGGATGTGCTCCCAAAACACGTTCGACTTCACCGGAATAGATTGATGATGACTGAAAGCGATCGCCGCGGCGATCATACGAGATAAAGTCGACTCCATCGCCGCGGCTACGCGGTGACCTGAACATGGAAGAGACGGAAAGATCAGAAGCAAGGCAACTTTGAGTCGAACCACGCGGTCGAGGGTACGGCGCCCCGCAGACGGTTCGCCGTCCCCTCACCGCCGACGTTGGCCGACAAAGATTGACATCGAGTGAATACGGTGTATTCAATAGACAGC
>CAYMCD010000075.1:1854-15854 GCA_964388845.1 uncultured Verrucomicrobiota bacterium | reverse complement strand
GTCTCCATGTTCAGGAATTTTATGTTGGAGCCGCGACGCCCACGTCGCGCTTGGGGCATACGCGCGTTTCGTGGTTTCCCTTCCTGCGGGTCCGCAGGCTTCCTTGCTCCCGATTTTCCGCTTGCGCGGGGCTCCGCAGAAATCTAGAAGTGTTACGAAATGTTGTTTCGTAATACGAAAGGAACCCGCATGACCCGATTCGCACGCCTGATCGCGCTGGCCGGCCTCCTGCCCGCCGGCATCGCCGCCGCGCACCACGCGATGGAATTCATCGAACTCGAAAGCTATTCCACCGCTCGGAAGGGTGAAAAACTTTTTTACCTGCACTACGACTACAGGAGCGAGGACAAGAACGACCCGCGGCAGGACCATTGGGAACTCACGCCGGGCTTCGCGTACGGCCTCACCGACCGCCTCATGTTGGACGCGCACGGGCACTACGCGAAATTCGAGAACGGCCTCGTGGTCGAGGAGCGTCAGCCGGAGTTCGAGCCCGACGGCCCCTCCCCCTTCGTCGAGGCGCTGGAGTTCACGCTCCACTACCGGCTGACCGAGGGCGCCCCGATCAACGCGGCGGTCTCCGGCACGTTTGAGCTGCCCATGGATCGAGCGAAGGAGCTGCTCGGCGGCGAAGAGGCGTACGAAGGGACCCTGATCCTCACGCGCGCCTTCGGCGCCCGCGCCGATCTGACCTTGAACCTGACGGCGGGATGGGAAGGCGACGAGGATTATCAGGAATGGGGCCTGGGAATCCGGACGTCGCTGACCGCCGACCCCCATGGCGCCGCGGCGGGGATTGAACTTCTGGGTTCGTTCGAGGACGTCGAGGATTCCTGGTCCGTCCTGCCCGGCTTCTACATCCCGCTCAACGAACAGACGATCATCAAGACGGGCGTTGAACTCGGCAAGGACGCAGACTACACGCGTGCCAACGTCACCCTGATGCATCGTTTCTAGGCCATGCGCCGGCTCCTCGTTCCGATCCTCGCGATGCTGCCGGCCGTCGCGGCATTGGGCCACGACTTCTGGCTCGATGCCGGCTCGTTGCGGCCCGAAGGCCCCGGGCCGGTCGCGATTTGGGTGCGCGGTGGGCACTATTTCCCCAATAGCGCCATCGCGCTCGCGGATCGTCTGATCGCTTCGCTCACCGTTGAAACTCCGGGCGGTGAATCGAGTGAACTTCAATCAGAAACCACTGGGTCCGAACGACGGGGCACATTCACGCCAGCCGCGAGCCAGCTTTACCGCCTGTCGCTCGTGATCCAACAACCGCGCCAACCCGCCCCCATCGCGTGGGCGCATTTGTTCATCGTGCCGGCCGGCGCGGCCACGGACCCCGCCGGCTATGCGGCGAGCAGCGGGCTGGAAATCGTTCCGCGAACCAAACTTGAATCGTTCGCGGCAAATTCCCCGATCGGCTTCGCGGTGTTGCGCGACGGAAAACCTCTGTCGGCTCGAATCGAATTCGTTGCCGCATCCGGCGGGGGCGGGTGGGCTACAGCCGGGCCGGACCAACCGGCGGAATTCACGCCCCGCGGGAGCGGCCGCCATCTCGCCAGGGCACGCGAGGACGGACAAACTGCCACGCTCGTCTTCGAGGTCGCGCCATGAAAGGGGTTGTGTTGGCGCTCGGATTGGCGGCGGGTCCGGCGCTCGGCCACGGCGTGGAACTGGCGGCCATCGAGGGCGGCGTCGGCGTGGCGGCCCGGTACGAAGATGGATCACCCATGGCGCGCGCGGAGGTGAAGATTTATGCCCCCGGCGAAAGCGAGGCATTCCAGGAAGGGAGCACGGATCGCGACGGACGCTTTCTTTTCCATCCGACGACCAACGGATCGTGGCGCGTCCATCTCGACGACGGCCTGGGACACGGCGGCGAACACGCCATGGACATCAATTCGGCGGGCGCGGCGGAGCCCGCGCGCACACGGCCGTCCAGATCGGCCGGCCTGCTGGCGGGGCTCGGCGTCATCTGGGGACTCTTCAGCTCGTACGGCTGGTATCGCGCGAAGCGAGGGCGGTGATTCATGCACATCGCCGAAGGCATCCTGTCGCCACCCGTCCTGCTGGCCGGCGGCATGCTCGCCGGCGGGGGCGTCGCCCTCGGGTTGCGCACGATGCGGGATGAGGAAATTCCTCAAACGGCGTTGCTGACCGCCGTATTTTTTATCGCCTCGCTCATCCACGTGCCGCTCGGGCCCGGCAGCATCCACCTGACGCTTACCGGCCTGTGCGGCCTGGTTCTCGGCTGGCGGGCCTTCCCGGCCGTGCTGATCGCCCTGTTGCTCCAGGCGGTCCTGTTCGGATTCGGGGGGATGCTGGTGCTCGGCGCCAACACGGCAATTCTCGCGGCGCCCGCCGTTGCGGCTGGAATCCCCCTGCGCCGATGGATCGCGCGCCGGCCGGCGCGCGCGGCCATCGCGGGTGCGCTCGCGGGCGGGTTCTCCATCCTCGCCAGCGCGTCGCTTGCAGCCCTTGCGCTGGCCTCGAGCCATCGCAGTTTCATGGGGGCCGCGGCCCTCCTGCTGGCGGGGTCCGCGCCACTGGCGCTGGTCGAGGCCATAATCACAGCCGGACTCGCGCAATTTCTGGCGCGCCTCCGTCCGGAACTTTTTCAGGGCACACGATCCGATGGCCTTGCTTGATTACATAGACACCCCTTCGCCGATCCATCGGATTGATCCCCGGGCGCGGCTGGCCGTCTGCGGGGCGCTGCTCGTCAGCGTCGCGCTCGCGGGCCGGATGGGCCCCCTGGCGGGAATTCTGGGCGCCCTTCTGGCGCTCATCGTCCTCTTCCGCCTCCCCGTCCGGATCCTGGGCCGGAGGCTGCTGGCCCTGAACGCTTTCCTGAGTCTCTGGTGGGCCACGGCGCCCTGGCTGGATCCGCACCACGGCGCGCGGATGGCGCTGCTCGCGACGGCAAAGGCCAATGCCATGCTGTTGCTTCTCTCGCTGCTGGTCAGCACCATAGACCTGGTCAGCCTCGGGCATGCGCTCGCCCATCTGCGCGCGCCGCGCAAGCTGGTCCATCTGTTCCTTTTCACCGTGCGCTACACCGAGGTGCTTTGGATCGAACAACAACGGATGCTGCGCGCCGTGCGGGCTCGCGCGTTCCGACCGCGCATGGAATTGCGCACCTATCGCGCCGTCAGCCGCCTCGTGGGCATGTCGCTCGTGCGCAGTTTGGATCGCTCCGACCGCGTGCTGGCCGCGATGCGCTGCCGCGGCTACCGCGGCGCGTTCCATCTGCTGCATCATTTCCACTTCCACCGCCGCGACTTCTGGTTCGCATCGGCGGGCCTCGCCGGGGCCCTCCTGCTGGCATGGGGCGCGCGGCCATGAACGCGCCGCTGCTCGAATTGCGCGACCTCGTATTCGGCTATCCGGGGCGCGAGCCGGTCCTGCGCGGCGCCGCCCTCGCCCTGGCGGAGGGGGACCGCGTGGGGCTGACCGGCCCGAACGGCGCCGGCAAGAGCACGTTGCTGCACCTCGCCGTGGGCCTCTTCACGCCGCAGTCCGGCGATGTGTTCGTCGGGGGCCGGCGATGCGCGTCCGAATCCGATTTTATTCCCGCGCGCCGGATGATCGGCCTGCTGTTCCAGAATTCCGACGACCAGTTGTTCTGCACCACGGTGGAGGAGGACCTCGCCTTCGGTCCCTTTAATCTCGGCTTGTCGCGGGCCGAGGTCGGCCGACGCGTGGAGGACACGCTGGAGCGCCTGGGTATTGTGCCGCTGGCCACGCGGATCACCTACCGTCTTTCGGAGGGCGAGAAGCGGCTCGTCGCGCTCGGCACGCTCCTGACCATGCATCCGCGCCTTCTGCTCCTGGATGAACCCACCAACGGCCTTGACGAATCGGCGCGCGGGCGGCTGGTTGAAATCCTGCGGGGGCTCCCATCCGCGATGCTGATCGCCACGCACGACGCGGGCCTGCTGGACGCGCTTGCGCGGCGGCGGGTCCGGCTGGAGGCGGGCCGGGTGGTCGCGAGCGGCGCGATTCCGCCCGGCGCCGACAATCCGCCTTGACCGGGCCCGGCGAACAGCGTCGAATCGCCCGCGCCGACCCAATCCCCCGGAAGTCCATGCCCATACCGATGCGAATGCGTTCCGCCCTGATCGTGATCCTCCTGTTCGCCGCCGCGTTCGCGGTGCGGACGGTCGGCCTGTTTCGCGGCTTCGATTCGGGCGGGAGCTATCATCCGGATGTCGCCAAGCAGATCCGCGCGGTCCACAACTATCTCGATGGGCGCTACATCTGGTACATCGGTTCCCTCGCCTATGACGGATATCCCTACGGGCTCAACCATATTGACGAGTGGCTGATCCGCGCCACCTGGCCCCCCGCACGGGGCCTCGTGAACCTCGTGAACCCGGGCCATGCGATGCCCGACCGCCCGGACTTGATGACCCTTTACTACATCGTCCATGCCCTCCGCGTGCTTTATGGGATGGCGGCGCTCGGCCTGTTCCTGTGGACGATCCGTCGGATCGCCATCGAACCGCCGGCCCAGTGGGCCTGGCTGCTGCTGGCCGCCACGTCGCCGCTCTTGAGCACGGTGGCGCATTTCGGGACGGGGGATATCGGGACCGACCTGTTCGTGATGGCGGCCCTGGCCTGCCTGGCCCACGCGCGCAAGGGCGTCCCGCGCGCGGGTCCGTTTTTCGCCTGCGGCCTCGCGCTCGGGATGGCGTTCGCCTGCAAATACCACGGCATCCTGGGCGGCCTCGCGCCCGGGCTCTATCTGTTGTTGGCGCCCATCACATGGCGGCGCCGCTTCCAACTGGGCGGCTGGCTTGCCGCCGGGGCGCTGGCCGGCTTCATCGTCCTGACGCCGCACGTGCTGGATCGCCCCGGGCGGACGTTGGAAAACATCTGGCTCAATTTCCATTACATCAAGAACTACGGGGTCCCCGCCGGCTTCCGGGCCCTGCCTTTCGTCGAGCGCATGACCATCAGCCTGTCGAAAAACATCCCCGTCGTGCTGAACGCCATGGGCGCCGGAACCCTGCTGCTGGCGGCGCTCGCCGGGCTGGTCGCGCTGCCCCGCGCGCTGCGCCTTCGCTCCCACGCCGCCGCGTGGGACCTCGCCGTCATCGCAATGCCGTTCATCGCGCTGGCCCTCGCGCTGGCGGGCAAACCGGCCCTGCAGCCCTTCCATTTCAGTTTGCTTCCCCTCCCTCTCCTGCTGGGCGCCGCGAGCATCTGGCGCAGGCCCGCCGGCGCATGGAAAGCCGCTGCCGCGATCCTTTTGCTGCTGGCCGCCGGAGAGAACATACGGACCCAGCGGAGCGAGTGGTACTACTGGAGCAGGGAGGAGATCAAGGAACTGGCCGCCCGCCTGGGCGCGGAACTCGTGCGGCCGCCGGCCGATCCCGGCGACGCGCGCGCCCTCACAACGCTGGCCATCGAGGGCAAGGGATTGCCGGTATTCCGCAACCGTCCGCAGGCGGTGCGCATCCCCCGCGCGCCCGACTGGAGCATGCATCCGAACGACCTGTTGCCCGCGACGCCTTGGGACGCCGGCCGGAGCTGGATCTTCGCCGACCTGCCCGCCTTCCCGCGGGAGACGCGCGCATTCGTCGCACGCGCAGGCGCCCGCACGAGGCGCGACGCCATCCAGGGATCCGCCGCCACAAACCTGACGGTCACCCTTTCCGCCGGGGCGCGCGAGTCGCATGTGGCGCTGCGGGTCGGACGGCAAACGCACCGCCTGCTGCTCATGCCCGGGGAGACCCGCTCGCTGCAGTTTCCGAATGACGCCGGCGAACCCGTCGAACACCCGCGCATCTCGGCCCGACTGCACCGCATCGTCGTGACCGCGCGCGGCGCGCCGGCGCTCGTGCGCGTGGGGCCGGTTCCCGACGTACCTACCCCGGACGATCGCCGCGACCGCAAACTGGACCAGGCCCTCTTCCTCTCCGGCGCGCGCGGGCCGGACGCGGGCTCGCTCGCCATCGTGCGCGACGCCGTGCTGACGCCGGGCCGCTACGCGATCGAGGTGAACGCGGATGCATCCGCGCCGCCCATGACGCTGCGCATGGACAACCAGTTGCTCAAGCACCCGGACCGCATCCAACGCCGGCCGCTCGAATGGCGCGACGGCGCATGGCGGACCGAGTGGGATCACACCGCCGCCGACCTGTTCTCGATCCTGTCGCTGGATTTCGCCACCAACACGTCCGCATCCGTCCCGTGGACGATCCGGCCGCTCGCCGCGCGCCCCGCGGCCCTCCCCGCGCCCGCGCCATCCTGGACGCCCGCCTTCGCCTTCGGAAATGGCCGATGGACGCTCGGGAACGCCACGCTGCCGGGCCGGATCGGCCGCGGCGATCCCCTGCGCGTCACCCTGCAGATGGACGCCGAGGCGGCGGCGCTCGAGGAGATTTCCGACTACTCCGCCTTCCTCCATCTGCTCGACGGAAACCGCAAGCAGGTGTTCGCCGCGGACATCCGCCTCGCCGCGATCCCCTCCCGCCACAGCGCGGACGTTCCGGTGCAGGATCTGGGCCGGCTCGATCTTCCGCCGGGCCGCTACGAGATCCGGATCGGCATCTACAACTTGTACGACATGGAACGGGTGAAACCCGACGCGCCACACCGGCGGGACCGGCGCATCGTGGCCGGCGAACTGCAGGTCGGGGAATAGGACAAGACGCATGCGATCCATTGACCAGACCGGCGATCTCATCGTGACCTGCGGGCGCGGCGCCGCCCCCATGCTCGCGCAGGAACTGGCCGCGCTCGGCTTCGCGGCACGCGCGGTGGATGATACGGCATGGCGGGTCCCGGGCGCCCTCGCGGAGGCCATGCGCCTGAACCTGTGTCTCCGGTCCGCTCAGCGCGTGCTGCTGCCGGTCGCACGGGTCGCCGCACGCACACCGGACGAATTGTACGCCGGGCTCGCGAGCGAGCCGTGGGAAAACCTGCTGCATCCCGACGGCTATTTCTCCATCACGACCGGCGTGGACATGCCGGGCATCCGGGACCCCCGGTTTGCCGCGCTGCGCGCGAAGGACGCCATCGCCGACCGGATGGTCAAGGCATGCGGAAAACGACCGGATTCCGGCGGCGACCGGAATCAGTCCGTGCTGCACCTGCACTGGCGCGAGAACGAGGCGACGCTCTGCGTGGACACCTCGGGCGAGCCGCTCTCCCGGCGCGGCTACCGCCTCCAGTCCGGCCCCGCGCCCATGCAGGAGAGCCTCGCGGCGGCCTGCCTGCTCGCCACGCCATGGCGCGGCGAGTCGGCTCTGGTCAATCCCATGTGCGGGAGCGGCACGCTGGCCATCGAGGCCGCGTGGATCGCGCGCAACCTCGCGCCGGGCCGGGGCCGCCGCAATTTCGGATTCATGCATGTCCGGGGCTGGCGCGAGGAGGAATGGAAGAAGCTCAAGCGCGAGGCCGAGCACGCCGCGCGACCGCGCCCCGCCGGACCCCTGGTCGCGACGGATATCAGCCGCCGCGCCGTGGACGCCGCGCGCGCGAACGCCGAGCGGGCCGGCGTCGCGGACGACATCGAGTTCGGCGTCTGCGATTTCGCGGACACGCGCATCCCGCCCCCGCCCGGCATCGTACTGTTGAACCCCGAATACGGCGAACGGATGGGCGACGCGGACCAGCTCGAACCGCTGTACCGGCGGATCGGCGATTTCCTCAAACAGCAATGCACGGGGTATCTGGGCTACGTCTTCACCGCGAACCTGGCGCAGGCCAAGCGCATCGGCCTGCACAGCAAGCGGCGGCTGATCCTCTACAACGCCAATCTCGAGGGGCGCCTGCTCGAATTCGAATTGTACACCGGGACGCGGGACCCCGGCCCCGGGAAGGATCCGGTGTGAAGCGGACGCGTTCCCCCCAACGGGCCTGGCGCGCGGCGCTCGGCGCGCTCCTGTGGAGCGCCCTGGGAGCGGCCGCGCAAACCAACTACACCGTCAAGCCCGGCGACACGGTGGAGGGCATCGCGCGACAACACGGGGCGCGCGTCTCCGCGCTCCTCGTCGAAAACAACATTGACCGGCCCGAACTCCTGCGGCCGGGCCGGGTGTTGCGGATACCGCCGGCCGATGCCCAGTCCCGGCGCCGCTACACCGTCGAGGAAGGCGATTCGCTCGGCGCCATCGCACACGACCATGGCGTCAGCGTCAGCCAGATCGTGGCCCTCAACGGACTGGCCCATCCCGACGCGCTGCGAATCGGACAGGTGCTCGTGATCCCCACGGGCGGCGGCGACCCGCCGCCGCCGCCCGCGCGCCACGCGCTGCCCACCGCGCTGCACCGCCAGCTCGACACCATTCCCGTCAAGCCGGGGCGCTGGAAATACATCGTCATCCACCACAGCGCCACGACCTCGGGCACCGTCCAGGGAATGGACCAGTATCACCGCCACCGCCGCCGGATGGAAAACGGGCTGGCCTACCATTTTGTCATCGGCAACGGGAACGGCATGCGGAACGGCGAGATCGCAATCGGCCGCCGCTGGCGCACGCAGATCAGGGGCGGCCATCTGGCCAGCGAGCGGCTCAACGAAATCGCGATCGGAATCTGCCTTGTGGGAAACTTCGAAAAGGGCCGCCCGACCGCGGCGCAGATGGAAAGCCTGACCGCGCTCGTCAACTACCTGATGCGGAGGACGCGCACCGGAACCACCGCCGTGCGCACCCACCGCCAGATCAACACAAAGCCGACCGAATGCCCCGGCCGGTACTTCCCGACCCGGGCCCTGCTGCAGGGGCTGCCTTGAAACGACGCGCGCCCCGGCTGGAGATCCGGCCGGGGCCGGCCACGGAACCCGCCCCCATTCCGGTCTGCATTGACTTCACACCCCTCTGACATACGTTTGGGACCTAAATGCGGATATGGAGGCTCAACCCCACAATCGAATCGCAGGCGCCGGCGCGTTTCTGCGCCGTGCGCTCGCGCTCGCGGCGCTGTGGTGGGTCCTCGACGAGGGCCGCACCGACGGCTGGTGGTTCGGCGGGCTGGTCATCGCCGGCGCACTCGCGGCGCGCCCGCTGTTTCCCCTCGCGGATAACAACTGGCGCTGGTCGCCGTCCGGCCTGCTGCGCTTCATCCCGTATTTCCTCAAGCTCTCCGCCCGCGGCGGCTGGGACGTCGCGCGGCGCGCGTTCAGCCGCCGCGCGGCGCTCGACCCCTCCCTCTTCATCTTCACCACGCGCCTCGAGAATCCGACGGCGCGCATATTCCTGGCCCACGTGATCAGCCTGCTGCCCGGCACGCTGACGGCCGACCTGCGGGGCGACACCCTCCAGATCCATGCGCTGTTCGGTTCGCCGGACGAACTCCGGACGGAGACGGAGCGGCTGGAGGCGCGAGTCGGCGACCTCTTCGGACAGCACCGCGCCCCGGGAGCGCCCGCGCCATGACCGCCATCGGCTATCTGCTGGCGATCTTCCTGCTGGGCAACCTCGCCGCCGGTCTGCTCGGGGTCTTCCGCGGACGGGTCGCGCCGGCGTGGATGCTCGGCCTCCAGATTTTCGGCACCACCGGGACGGCCATCCTCCTGCTGCTCGCCGAACTGCAACGGCAACCCGCGCTCCGCGATGTCGCGCTCGTCTGCGCCCTGCTCGCCGCGATCACGATGGTCGCCTATGTCCAGCGCATCTGGGCCCGCCCCGCGGGCGCGGAGGATGCGCCATGAGCGCGGCCGATGCCGTCAGCGCGATCCTGATGCTCGCGGGCGCGTTCTTCTTCCTCGCCGGCACGGTGGGTTTGCTGCGCTTCCCCGATCTCTTCGCGCGCCTGCACGCCTTGACGAAGGCGGACAATCTCGGCTTCGGGTTCATCGGCGCGGCGCTCGCGCTGCAGTCGGGTTCGTGGGCCGCCGCGGCCAAGATCCTGCTGATCTGGCTGCTGCTCATGATCAGCGCCTCCGCCTGCTCGCTCCTCGCCGCGCGCGGCGCGCTGCGCAACCGGATCGAACCGTGGAGGAAACCGTGAACGGCCTCCCGATGCTCCTTGATCTGGGCCTCTGCGCGCTGCTGGTCGCCCTCGCGGTCCGGACGATTTTCAGCCGCACGCTGTTCCACGGCGTCATGTATTTCGTCGTCTTCGGCCTGCTGATGGCCGTCGTCTGGGCGCGGCTGCGCGCGCCCGACATCGCCCTCGCGGAAGCCGCGCTCGGCGCGGGCATCACCGGCGCGCTGCTGTTCACCGCTGTGCGCGCGTTGCGCGACCGCGGCGCTCGGGAGGAAGACTGACATGCCGGCCCCGCGCGCCTTCACACCGCGCTGGCAGCGCGCGCTGCTCGCCCTCGGCCTGCTGCCTCTGCTGCTGGCCCTGCTGCGCGCCGTTTCCACCATGCCGGCCCGGCCGCCCGATCTCGCCGCGCAGGTCGCGGCGCGCATGCCCGACAGCGGCGTCACCCACCCGCTCACCGCGGTCCTGCTCAACTTCCGCGGCTACGACACCCTGCTCGAAATCGCCGTCCTCTGGCTCGCCGGCCTCGCCGCGCTGACGCTCGCGCCCGGCGCATCGGCGCCGCCGGCGAAGCCGCACCCGGTCCTCGCCGGCCTGCTGCGCGTGCTCGCGCCCGTCATCATCATGTCTGCCGGCTACATCCTCTGGGCGGGCGGCTTCCGCCCCGGCGGCGCGTTCCAGGCCGGCTCGATCCTCGGCGCGGGCCTCGTCCTCGCCTCGCTCGCCGGCTTGGTTCGCCTGACGCCCTCACTCGGCCTCCGTCTCGGACTGGGCCTCGGCCTCGCCGTCTTCATCGCCGTCGCCGCGTGGTCGTGGACGCGCACCGGCGAATTGCTCCACTTTCCCGGCGCGTCGGACAAAATCTCGATTCTCCTCATTGAAAGCGCCGCCACGCTATCCATCGGTTTCATTTTACTCGTCCTCTTCGACCGGCTGACCGCAAGCGGCCGCAACGAGGCCGAGGCCGGAACCGAGGCCGCTTCGCAAGGGATTATCCGCCCATGACCCCGATGCAGCTCTACCTCGTCACCGCGGTGCTGCTGCTGGTCATCGGCCTCTACGGCGTGCTGATCCGCCCGCACCTGCTTCGCAAACTCACCGCGCTCAACATCATGAGCGCTGGACTTTTCCTGTTGTTCGTCGCGATGGCCTATCGCGGACCCGGCGAACCGGCGGACCCGGTTCCCCACGCGATGGTGCTTACGGGCATCGTGATTTCCGTCAGCGCGACGGCGTTCGGCCTGCTGCTGATCCGCCGCATGCGCGAGGCCACCGGGCGGTCCGACCTGCCCAACGAAAACCTGGAGGAGGATGCCTGACGCCGCCTCCAGCGCCACCGCGCTCGCCGCCCCGGTGCTCCTGCCGCTGCTCACCGCGCTGCTCGCGTCGCTCACCGCGTCGCGCGTGCGCGCGTGCGTCTGCGCCGCGGGCACACTGGCGACCGCGGGCAGCTCGCTTTTCGTCCTCACGCGCGTCGCCGCCGAAGGCCCGCTGCGCCACCGCCTCGGCGGGTGGGGCGCGCCGCTCGGCATTGACCTCTTCGCGGACGGCCTGTCCGTCCTGATGCTTGCGATGAGCGCGGTCATCGGCGGCGCGATCAGCCTCTACGCATCCGCCTACTTTTCCTCCGATCGCGAGCGCCGATCGTTCTGGCCCCTGTGGTTCGCCTTGTGGACCGGCCTCAACGCGCTGTTCCTCACCGCCGACCTCTTCAACTTCTACGTCGCGCTCGAAGTCATCGGCCTCTCCGCCGTCGCGCTCGTCGCCATGAAGGGCGGCCCCGTCGCCCTGCCCGCCGCGGTGCGTTACCTCTTCGTCGCGATGCTCGGCTCGCTCGCCTACATGGGCGGCGTCGCGCTGATCTATGCGCAGACCGGCGCGCTCGACCTTCAGCTCCTCGAGGGCCGCCTGGGCGAGGGCCCCCTCGGCCGCGCCGCGCTCGCGCTGCTGATCGGCGGCCTGCTCGCCAAGACCGCGCTCTTCCCGCTGCACCTCTGGCTGCCGCCCGCGCACTCCAGCGCGCCCGCGCCGGTCAGCGCCGCCCTCTCCGCCCTCGTCGTGAAGGCCTCGTTCTACATCCTGCTGCGCACCTCGTTCAGCGCGTTCAGCGACGCCGCGCTCGCGGCCGTCGCGCCGCTCCTCGGCGTTCTCGGCGCCGCCGCCGTGCTCTGGGGCTCCCTCCAGGCGCTCACGCAGGACCGCCTCAAACTGATGATCGCCTACTCGACCGTCGCGCAAATCGGCTACCTCTTCCTGCTGTTTCCCGTCGCCACGCCGGGCGCCGGCGACGCGGCGTGGCAGTCGAAGGCATGGATCGCCGGCGTCTTCCACGCCCTCTCCCACGCCGCCGCCAAGGCCGCGATGTTCATGGCCGCCGGCGCGATCCTGCACGCCGTCGGGCGCGACGACAAAAACTCGCTGCGCGGCCTCGGCGAACGCATGCCCGTCGCCATCACCGCCCTCGCCGTCGCCGGCGCCTCCATCATGGCCCTGCCGCCCAGCGGCGGCTTTATCGCCAAATGGATGCTGCTCGTCGCCGCGATCCGCACGGGCCAGTGGTGGTGGGCCCCCGTCATGATCGGCGGCGGCCTGCTCGCCGCCGCCTACATCTTTCGCATCATCAAATACGCCTTCCGCGCGGCGCCCGCCGGCGCGCCGACGCCGCGCCCCGTCCCGCGCCGCCTCGAATTCACCGCGCTCGCCCTCGCCCTGCTCGCCCTGCTGCTCGGCCTCGCCTCCGTGTTTCCCATCGCCATGGCCGCCATCGGCGCCCCCTTCCCGGAAAATGCGTTCATGAAGGCGCTGTGAGGAACGCCGTGGCCAGAAATCAGTGGCCGGTGTCCGGCGACCGGTCCGGCGTTGCAGCGTCTGCAATTTACAGACGTTGCAAGCGCCTCCATGCCATTTTTACAGACGTTGCAAACACCCCCGCCGGTCACCGGTCACTGACCCCACCCCCATGCCCACCCTCTCCTCCATGATCCCCCTGTTCGTGCTGATGACCTCGCTGGTCACGGCGGCGGTGATTTTTGGCCTCGGCGAGGAGCGGGCGCGCGCGCGCACGTTTTTCAACCTGCTCGGCGCGGTGGCGAAGATCGCGCTCGTCGGGCTGATGGTCTGGGGCGTGCTCCACCAACACGTTTTCGAGACGCGCTGGCGGTTCATGCCGGAACTCGACTTCGTCCTGCGCGCGGACAGCATGACGATTCTCTTCTCAACCCTCTCCGCCGGCCTCTGGCTGCTCACCACCATCTACGCCATCGGCTACCTCGAGGGCGCGCCCAACCGCCGCCGCTTCTTCGGCTACTTCTCGCTCTGCGTCACGGCGACGATGGGCGTCTCGCTCGCGGGCAACCTGATTACGTTCTTCGTGTTCTACGAACTGCTCACGCTGACGACCTACCCGCTCGTCGTGCACCGCGGCACCGAAAAAGCCATCCGGGCGGGCTCGATGTACCTGCGCTACACGCTGGGCGGCAGCGCGGCGATGCTCGCGGGCATGCTGTGGCTCTATGTGCTGGTCGGGCCGTTCGACTTCGCGTCCGCCGGCGCGCTGCGCGACCTGGACCCGAAATACCGATGGCACCTGATGGTGATTTTCGCGTTGTTGATCGGCGGGCTCGGCGTGAAGGCCGCGTTGTTCCCGCTGCACCGCTGGCTGCCGGAGGCCATGGTCGCGCCCGCCCCGGTCAGCGCGCTGCTGCACGCGGTTGCCGTCGTCAAGGCGGGCGCGTTCGGCATCGTGCGCGTCGTGTACGACGTGTACGGGATCGAACTCGCGACCGGGCTCGGCGTGCTGCCGGGCCTTGCCGCGCTCGCGGCCTTCACGATCCTCTACGGCTCGGTCCGCGCGCTGGCGCAGGACGATTTCAAGCGGCGACTCGCCTTTTCGACCGTCAGCCAGGTGTCCTACATCACGCTCGGCGTCGCGCTCCTCGGCCCCGTCGCCACGATGGGCGGCCTGGTCCACCTCGTGCACCAGGGCATCATGAAGATCACGATGTTCTTCGCGGCGGGCAACGCCGCCGAGGCGCTCGGCGCGCACAAAATCAGCGAGCTCG
>CAYMCD010000075.1:0-1844 GCA_964388845.1 uncultured Verrucomicrobiota bacterium | reverse complement strand
CGGGGCGGCGCTTGCCGCTGACCATGGGCGCGTTCACCGTCGCCGCGCTCGGCATGATCGGCGTGCCGCCGCTCGCGGGCTTTATCAGCAAGTGGTACCTCGGCTATGGCGCGGCCGCCGCGGGCCAGTACTGGGTGCTCGGCGTGCTCGCGGGCAGCAGCCTGCTCAACGCGGCGTATTTCCTGCCGATCCTGCGCCGCGTATGGTTCAAGCCGCAGCTCCGCCCGTGGCCGCACGAACACCCGCGCCGCGGCCGCTTCGAAGTCAGCCTCTGGCTGCTCATCCCGCCCGTCGCGACCGCCGCGCTTGTCGTGCTCGCGGGCCTCTTCGCGGGACACCCGGCCAGCCCGCTCGGCTGGGTCAAACTCATCAGCGCGCGGGATTACCTCGCGCCATGAACGCGCTCCCGATTCCCGATCCCTGGCTGCCCGGCCTGGTGGCGCTGGCGATCCTGCTGCCGCTGCTGCTCGCGTTCCGTCCCGCCGCGACCGGCTGGGCCGCCCTGGCGCCTCTGCCCGCGCTGGCGCTGGCGCTCGGGCCGGTGTTCGAGATCCGCGTGGACGGGCTGGTCCTCGGCGCGCGTTTCGGCGTGCACCCCGGCAACGCGCCCTTCCTCCTGCTCGCCGCGCTGCTGTGGGGGACGGCCACATGGTTCGCGCGCCATTACATGGCGCACGACGAACACGCGGCGCGCTATCACGTCTTCCACCGCCTCGCCATGACCGGAAACCTTGGTCTGCTGCTCGCGCAGGACATCGGCATGTTCTACTCCTTCTTCGCGATGATGAGCCTCTCGTCGTATCCGCTGGTCATCCACGACGGGCGGCGCGAGTCGCTCGCCGCGGGCCGCATCTACCTGGCCCTCGCGCTGCTCGGCGAAATCCTGCAATTCGCCGCGTTCTCCCTCATCGCCGTCGCCGCCGACGACGGGTCGTTCGACGCCGTGCGCGCCGCCGTCATCGCCTCGCCGCGGCGCGACGCGATCCTCTGGCTCGCCCTGCTCGGCTTCGGCGTCAAGGCCGCGCTTGTCCCGCTCCACGCGTGGCTGCCGCTCGCGCATCCCGTCGCCCCGACGCCGGCCAGCGCCGTCCTGAGCGGTTCCATGATCAAGGCCGGGCTCGTCGGCTGGATGTACGTCCTGCCGCTCGGCGCGGTCGCGGTCCCGCGCCTCGGCGAACCCATGATCGTCGCGGGCCTCATCGGCGCATTCGGCGCCGCGCTCGCCGGGATCACCCAGCGCCGGCCCAAGGCCGTGCTCGCCTACTCCAGCGTCAGCCAGATGGGCCTGATGATCCTCGCCGTCGGCATCGGCCTCGCGCGGCCCGAGGCAATGAAATACGTCTTTCCCGCTGTCGCGCTCTACGCCGTCCACCACGCGCTCGCCAAGGGCGCGCTGTTCCTCGGCGTCGGCATGGCCTCCAGCGCCCCGCGCGGGGTTGCGGGCCGCGCCGTGTTGTGGGCCGGCCTGCTCGTGCCCGCGCTCGCGCTGGCGGGATTCCCGCTCACCAGCGGCGCGGCGGCGAAGATATTTCTGAAGACCGCGGCCGCCGAGGCGCCCGGCGACTGGGCGGGGCGGCTGGCCATGCTGTTGTCCCTCGGCGCGATCGGCACCACGCTGCTGATGGCGCGGTTCTTATGGACGCTGCGGGAAACGATCGCGCAGGCGCCCGACGCGCGCCACCTCGCCGCGCGCGGCATCTGGCGCCCGTGGCTGGCCCTGCTCGCGCTGGTGCTGTCCGCGCCCTGGTGGGTGGCGGCGCAGCTCGCGCCGGAGAAAGCGGCGGGCGCCGCCGCACTGGACCATGCCCTCGCCTTGGGCTGGCCCATCGCCGCCGGCGGCCTCG
>CAYMCD010000074.1:0-15928 GCA_964388845.1 uncultured Verrucomicrobiota bacterium | reverse complement strand
CGGCCGGCCGGCCGACGTCACGGCGGGCGCGCCCGCGCTCGACGCCGCCTGCATCCCGATTGACGCGGGCCCGTTCGGGCGGGGCTGCCTGTATGTGGAAGGCGCGGACACGCTCCCCGTCGAAGCGGTGAGCATCGCGTTGTTTGCGGCGGAGGCGCTCGGCGTTGGCCTGCTCGCAGCCGCCCGGCGCGAAGGGGATGCCGCCGCCCCGCCGCGCGACGAGGAGGACGCGGAGACCGGCATCGTCGGACGCAGCGGGCCGTTCCTCGAGACCATCCGCATCGCGCGAAAAGCGGCGCGGTCGGATCTCCCCGTCCTGATTCGCGGGGAGACCGGCACGGGCAAGGAACTGATCGCGCGCCTCATCTACCAGGAAGGCGCGCGGCGCGGCGCGCCCTACCGCCCCTTCCATTGCAGCGCGGTGGGCGAACACCTGCTCGGCAGCGCCCTTTTCGGCCACGAAAAGGGCGCCTTCACCGGGGCGGTCACCGCGCGCAAAGGGCTCTTCGAGGAGGCCGACGGCGGGACGATCTTTCTCGACGAGGTCGGCGAACTGACCCCGGCGATGCAGGTCCAGTTGCTGCGCGCCCTCCAGGAGGGCGAAATCTGCCGGCTCGGCTCGAACGCGGTCCGCAAGGTGGACGTGCGCGTGATCGCCGCGACGAACCGCGATCTCGAATCCGCCATCCGCCAGGGCGCATTCCGCGAAGACCTCTACTTCCGCCTCAAGGGCGTGGAACTCCGCCTGCCGCCGCTGCGCGAACGCGCGGAGGACATCCCCGACCTGGCCCGGCACTTCGTGGAAAAGCACCGGCGCGACTCGCGCAGCGTCGCGGAAACGATCGCGGACGACGCCATGAAGGCGCTGCAGGACTACCGGTGGCCCGGAAATATCCGCGAGTTGGCCAATGTGATCGGCCGGGCGATGGTGTTGGCCGAAGACCGGGTGCTCCGCCGCGAGGATCTTGCGCTCGATCCGCCGGTCAGGCAGACCGCCCGGGCGGCCGGCGGCGAACCGCGCCGGTCGGATGAGGAACTCACGCTCGAAGCGGTAAAAGATCGCCACATTCTCCTGGTGTACGAGCGCTGCGGAAGAAACCAGGCCGAAGCCGCCCGCAGGCTGGGCATCAGCCGCAGCACGCTGATCGATCGGCTCAAGACACTCCTTGCAAACCCGCCGAACGACTGACGAGTTCCGGCTGTTCAAGGAGTTCCCTTCATGGGTGATCGCCGCCGGACCCCCGCTCACGGCAACTCGATCGCGGTCAGCAGAAATAACGCGATGGCTACCAGGTCGCACGCTATTAGGCTCTCGATCATATAGGTCCCCTCCTGTCTTTCCTCGGCTAATCGCCGGCAGGCTATAACGCACGCGTCGTGCCAGAGCCGCGACCAGACGCGCAACCAACAGGCCTGGAACGAGATAAAGAAGACGCCGCCGTCGCCGCCGTTCAGCGCGACTGCGATGTGGCCGATTTCCAGTCACTCACGTGTCGTGATTCGACACGCATGTCGCGCCTATCAACGGCTAATCCACCCATAGAAATATAGGCATCTACTTTATTATGAACGAATAACGCAATTTCTTTTTCGGCTTGGCACGCCTCCTGTGGCGAATGGGACGCAGGAGACGGTTGCCTTGAAAAAAATATTTCTATTCTTGGCCCTGGTGACGGCGGGTAGCCGGTGTCCGGCCGAAAGTGGACGCATTCGGGCGGGAGGAATAGCCGAACCGCCTGCCCGGCGTTCCTACGGGAATCTCGGCGCCCGGGGCGGCGCGCGGCTGGTCGGATTCCAACTCATTGATGGCGGCGCGCGGCGCTCCGCGATCGGCGAGGAATCCGCGCCGGGCGGGTTCATATGCCGGCGCCTCGCGGCTCCACCGCCGGGCGCGGAAATCACGCTCAAGGCCGGATTCCATTCTTCGCTGCGCGAACGGACGCGGCTCGGCGATTTGGCGCTGGAGACGGTCTTTTGCGCCCGGCCGGCCGGGCGGAACCATACGCTGAAATTGTTCGGCAGCTTCGGCCTGCACCTGCTTCGATCGTCTTCGAAGCATGACGGCGAAACCTGCGGCGCGCGCGGCGCGGAGGTGTCCGTCCACACCGCGCTGGGCTTGAGCGCGGGCGGAGGGGTGCTCTGCCGGATCAACGAAAACGCCTCGCTGTACGTGTCGGCCGACGTCCTCCTGGCGTCGGAGTTCAGCGAGGGCGTCGCCGGCGCGGGATTGCGGCTCGTGTTCTGAACGCGCGCGGGCCGCGTTTGTCAGAGCACCCGTGAGCGCGTATCCTGCCGGCATGAAGGGGTTTTTTCTGGGCGCGTGCCTCGCCGCCGTGCTGGCGGGGCCGTGCCCCGCGTTCGACCTATCCATGGAAGACGACCGCCTCACCGTGCGGGCGGACCGCACGCCGCTGCGCGCCCTGCTCCAGCGCTTCGCGGACCGGGGGGTGCGGGTGCAGATGGACCCGGCGATTGACGTGCTGGTCACGGGGTCGTGCGACCGCGAGCCGCTCGATACCGCGCTCGACGCCCTGCTCGATCCGTTCGCCTATGTGTTGACGTGGGAAACCGTGCCGGGGCCCGTCGCCGAGCTGCCGCGCCTGTCCGAAATCCAGGTCTTCCTGCCGGGCGCAAAGGATCGGATCCGGCCGTTGGATTCGGCGGCGCGCCGCCTGGAACTCGTCCGCGGCCCGCTGCCGGACAGCCCGCTGTTCGTAGCCGACGAAATACTCGTGCGGGTCCGGTCCGGCGCGCGGCCCGACGAATTCCGGCAACTGCTTCGCCAGCTCGGCGCGAGCGTCGTGGCGAGCGTCCCCGAGTTCGGCATCTACCAGCTCCGACTTGCGCCCGGCGTAAACATCCCCGCCCTCGCGGAGCAGTTGAACCGGAATCCGCTGCTCGAACGCGCCGAGCCGAATTACGCCGACCGGCTGCCCCGCCCGTCGCCGGAAACCGGCGCATCCGCCGCGCGCGCGCAGGCGCCCGCGCCCCCCGCGTCGGAAGCGGCGCCCCTCGCCATTCTCGACTCCGGCTTGCTCGGCGGCGTCGGACTGGACGGCGTGGTCGTGGGGACCTTCGACGCCGTCTTCCCGGACAATGCGATGGCGGACCCGCGTGGACACGGCACGCAAATGGCGCTGATCGCGGCGGGCGCCGTCCCGCCCGCCGGGGCGGGCGCCTCGAACGAGGGCGTTCCCCTGCTCGCCGTGCGGGCGTTCGATGGGGACGGCGCGACGTCGAATTTCGCCCTCATGCGTGCCATCCGCTATGCGCTCGAACAGGGCGCGCGGGTCATCAACTTGAGCTGGGGCACCGCGACCCGGAGCGAGTTCATCGCCGAGGCCATCGCCCATGCGCAGTCGCGCGGCGCGGTTGTGGTCGCCGCCGCCGGCAACGAGCCGACCGGCCGCGCCATGTATCCCGCGGCCTATCCCGGCGTGGTCGCCGTGAGCGCGCTGAACGCCGACGCGTCGCCGTGGGACCGGTCGAACTACGGCGACTTCGTCGCGGTCGCCGCGCCGGGCCGCGCGTCGCTGCCCGTCGGCCACGACGGCCCGCCCGGCGCGTATGCGGGGACCTCCATCGCGAGCGCCTACGTCGCCCGCGAACTCGCGCTGTATTTCGCCCGCAACCCGACGGCCGATGGCGATGAGGCCCGGCGCGCGCTGCGCGACGCCGTCACGGACGCCGGTGAAAAGGGCCGCGATCCGGTGTACGGCCACGGCGCGCTCGATGCGGCCGCCCGGTCGCGTCTGCGAAACTGAGCCCGACCGCCTCCCGCGGAGACGCCGGTTTGCGGAGGAGAGACGCGATTTCAGAGCCCTCCGTGTATTCCGTGGGCACCCCGATCCGACCCTCCCCCGCCCTTGGCGCGAGATTCCGGGGAATTGCGCGGCGTCACGGCCGGCGGACGCGGATGCCGTAGGCGCGGGCGCCGTTGGTGGCGGGGCCGCCGGTCGCCGAGCTGAAGTCGTCGGTGAATGCGTGGGCGCCGCCGGCGCCCGGCTCCAGATACGAACCGAGCGGCGGGTTCGTGTTGCCGAAGGGACGCCACGCCCACTCGCCCGCGCCGCCGTCGGCCACCCGGATGTCATACCACCGCCCGCTCGATGTCGTGTGCTGGATCAGCACGCCGGACGGGGATGGCACGACCGCGGCGACCCTGAAGAAGGAGGACGACTGGTTCGCCGCGGTGCCCGCGGTGAATTCGTCGCGATTGGGCACCCCGTCGAGGTCCGCGTCGAGATGGCCGTCCGGCGCCAGCGGCAGCAGATTGTTCGAAACCTCGTAGCCGTCGGGCACGCCGTCGTCGTCGGAATCCCACTTCTCGTGGTCGGTCCCCACCAGGAATTCGTTCGTGTTGTCGAGTCCGTCGCCGTCGAGGTCGCGCGCGCCGGCCTCGCTGAAGGCCAGGGCCGCGGTCCAGTTGGGCCCGGTGCTCTGGGTCTCGAACTGCTGGATGAGGGGCAGGTCGCGGTCGTCATGCCCGGCGTCCAGGTTGACGAAACTGACGTTGCGGCCCGCGACAACATAGGCCGCGCCGCCCCGCGTGTTGCGCAGGCCGCGGAACGAGGCGTCCGCGGCTTCGACGAGGTTGCTGTGCCCGCGCAGCATGAGGTCCATCTGGTTGGGACCGAGTCCGTGCCGCGCGTAGAGGACCCCGACATCCGCGGCCATCTCGTACGCCGCGCGCAATACGTCGCGCCCCGTTTCGAGCCGGAAGGTCTTGGCGATGCGCCCGTCGGGGGACACGAAGCGCCAGCCGTCGCTGAGCGCCACCGGCGCGGTCGCCGCGTAATCGGCGTCCGCGTAGGCGGCGGTGTCCAGGCCCGAGCTGTACTGGTCCTTGAAGGCGGAACAGCGCAGGTTGTTGATGGATTCCCATTCGTGCTCCTCGGCCGGGTTGGCGGCCGGCGCGCCGATCACCAGCGCCGCGTCGCCGCCATGCGCGGCGGGGTCGAAGACAAATGCCCACGCGAGGCGCGCCCCCCACCGCTCGAACACGAGGAAGACCCTGTCGTTGAGAAGCACATATTCGTCGAGCGTGTCGTCGTCAATGTCCGCCGCGTACAGGGCCGGCGCGGGTCCCTGCGCGCCGGATTTCACGGCCGCCACCCAGTCGGATGCGGCCTTGAGCTTGCCGACGTCGCGCACGTGCGCGTGCAACTTCAGCGCCCAGCCCGAAGTCCAGTCCATCGGCAGGCCGTCTTCATAGGCATTCGCCTCCGGCCGGTTGAACGTTGTCTGGTAGTTGCGCGACGGATAGGCGTCGGCCCAGGCGAGCCACGGCTTGTCCGGCGGCGGGAAATCCGCGGGCGGATTCTCGTCGTGCCAGGCGGTCTCGTAAATCATCGCGCTGTAGGTCCACTCCGCGAGCTTGCGCAGGTTGGTGGATGCGATCTGGCCGATCCGGTCCCACGAGTCGCGGATCAATGTGCCGGGCGTGTTCAGGTCGCCGTAGATTTTCATGCCGGCCGGCGTGTTCCCCGGAGCGACCGGCGGGCGGCGGCCAAAAAAACTTTCCTCCATCACGCCCGAGGCGTTGGTGAACCCGTAGTACCAGTGATCGTAATCGTGCTCGGCGGCGCGCTTGAGCCATTCGTAGGTCTGGATGGACTTGTCGTGGACGTACCCGTGGTCCACCACCCAGTTCGTGTCGGCGAGCGCCCAGCCGAGCGCGTCCCGCAGGTTCACGATCTCGATCCACGGATGGTTCGCGGCCCAGCGGATGGTCCGGTCCCACTGGTCGGCGTTGTTGTTCGGCGTGGCGGACGCGAAGGAATTCCCGGCGAACGCCTCCCAGTCGTCGAACACCAGCGTGAGCTGCGCGTAATCGGGGTGCAGCGCCTTTTGGAGAAGCGAATGGCGGGTGCGGTGCATCATCCCGCCGTCGTCGTTGCCGAATTTCTCCTGGTCCTCGCGGTCGTTGATCATGAAGGTGTGGACGCCGTTGATCTTGTGGACCTTGTGGTGGTAGGCCTCCTCGTCGTTGCCCTGCCCGCCCGCCCACCGCCCCCAGTCGCTGTCGTTCCAGCCCGCGTTGTTCGTCTCGTTCGGGTAGAACCACCAGTGCAGGTGCGTCACTTCATCGAGATACGTCGCCTGGAATCCGCCCGCGAGAATGTCCTCGAACGGCTTGCCCCTGATCGGTCCGTCGGGATGCACGCGCGGGCTGTTCGTGTTGGAGTGGAACACGCGCTCGGGCACGTGCATCACCATCATGTCGCCGGCGCCGAGGCCGAAGAGTTCCTGCACCAGTTCGTTATTCTGCTGGATGCTCTTCCGGTTCACCTCGCCCTCGAAGTACGGCATGATGTGCTCCGCGAGCACGCCGCCGATAAGCGAACCGGGCCCCTGCCCCGGCGTCGCGAACCGCTTCACGCGGCCGAGGAACGTGGGGCCGTCGCGCGTCGGAAAGGTCGGGTCCGCGGGATCCTGCGTCGCCCACAGGAACGACATCAGCAGCGTCCCGCTGATGTGCAGGTTGACCGGGACCTTCAGGAACTCCGCCGAATCCATCAGCCGCGCGAAGCCGGGCTTCAACGTCGCGGAAAAATCGGTGTAGATGTGGTTCTGCGTATTCCCGCGCGCGGAGAGCGACTGGTTCGCGTGCGCGATCGCCGCATACTTCGCGCGGCCCGCCGTGGCGGCGGACCAGACGCCGCCGTACAGCCATCCGTTCGAGGTGGTCGAACCGCGTTCGTGCGCGCCGATCCAGTCCGCCAGGTCGCTCCCGGACCCGAGGATTTCGCCGCCGCCATTGTCCGTGCCGTCCCGCACCGTGAAGACCTGGAGGTGCAGCGGGCCGATCCCATCCCATCCCTTGGACAACAGCAGGCCGCGGCTGATCCCGAACTCCACGCCGTCGAGGTCGCCCCGCCAGTAGCTGCCCCGATACTCGGCCGGGCGGTTGATCCAGCCTGACTCGTAAAGATGGAAGAAGGTCCCGTCGTAAACGCAGGCGACGACCTCCCAGGGATGGTCGGTCTTGCAGTCCGTGAAGTCCGGCAGCCACTCCTCGCCCCCCGTCGCGCAGTCTATCGCGACGTAGACATCCACCTCGCCGGACGGATGCGATGCGCCGAGATCGAAAAAATCCACGCGAAAAAAAACATCCACCCCGTCGTCATGGCTGTAAAACGCCACGATGTCGCGGGACGTGTCGGCGGCGCCAAAATTATAAGTGTCGCCGTTCGTGTCCAGCGCGCGCAGATCGCCGGCCGCCCAGTCCTGGAACTCCTCGTACCAGAGCGCCGAACCGGTCACATCCGGATTCTTGTTTGTTCCGATGACCGGCCCCGCCCCGATCGTGATGGCCGGCGCGCGCGCAACCGCCAGCACCCACAAAATCACGGCCGCAAAATATACCCTCCAGCTCACCCGCAAGAAGGTACCGCGCCCCCCTCCGCCGCGTAAAGCGCTTTACCCCGATCGGGCCGACGCGATGCAAAGATCCTGTAGCCGAAATCAAACGACCTTGTTGAACCGCGCGCTTGCGCGCGATGCGCTGCGCGGGCTAGGCTGGCGCCATGAGTTCGGAGCTCGAACCCGCGCCGGTGCGCATCGCATTGATCACGGTTGATGTCGCCGCCGGCGAACGCTTCCTCGTCGCCGCCTGCGGCCGCGGCGCCTGCGAATTCCGCGCCGACAACGAGGCCATACGCATCAGCCTCCTGACCTACCGCGCCGACGCGGAGACGCAACTGGGCGAGTCGCTCGCCGATTGCGATGCGGCCGCGCTGCTGGTCGGCCACATTGACGCCGTGTCGCTCGATCATCTGCGCGCGGCGTACCGGCTGCTGCCGAGCGAATACACCCTGCCCGCCTGCATCCTGATCCTGCGCGAGCCCGGCAGGATGGAGTTCAAGATGAGCTGCCCGACCTGCGGGCAGAAGCTGTGGGTGCGCGACGAGGATATGGGCCGGAACGGCCGGTGCCCGCACTGCCGGAAATCGTTCGTGCTGCCGTCCCAGACCGCGCACCTCAAGGGCGTGCTGATGACACCCGAAGTCGTCCCGCTCGTCACCGTCACGGACGGCAACGAACACAACTGCCGGGGCCCGATCGCCGCGCTCGCCGAGCGCGCGCGGCGGCAGGCCCAGACGCTCAAGAGCGCCACGATGCGCGTCCAGGTGTCCGACGCCCCGCCCGCTGGACGGGACGACCGGTGACCACCGCCGATCGCCGGTCAACGGAAACCAACCGCAGCGGAAATTTGCGCAATTCGCGGTGTCAGTTGGAATGATCACTGACCACTTTCTCAATTTTCATCTTCCTGGTCGGGGAGCACACGCGCCCCCGCGTGTGGGGCGAGACGCCCTCGTCTCGCCGCTCGGAATTCAGGGCGCATGCGGGGGGGGGCGCTACAAGCGGCTGTCGCAATAACGGTTTGGCCCCCGGCGGGCTTGTCCCGCCGGAGCCAGAGTTCATCGCGCTACCGCGTAGCGACGGAACTTTCGCCCCCGCGACGCGAGGTCGCGGGGGGCGGGTAAATCGAGGCCGAGACCGATCCCGATTTCGAGACCGATTTCGTCAGCGCGAGTCGGTCGAGACGTCCACCGCGACCAGGCAGATGTCGTCGGCGACCGGATGCGCGCCGACGAAATCAATGATCGCCTGCATCACGCCGTCGAGGATCTCCCGGGAGCCGCGGTAAACATTGGCCCGGATGAGTTTTTCGAGTCGCGCCAGGCCGAATTCCTCGCCGGCCGCGTTGGCGGCCTCGTAGACGCCGTCGGTGAAGAAAATGAAGGCGTCGCCGCCGGCAAGGCGCACGGTTCCGCCGCCGTACTCCTCGTTCGGCATCAGACCCATCGCCGCGCCCTGCGGCTTCGGCATCTCGAGGCGCGTGACGCGCCCGCGCTCGCGGTGCAGGTGAAAGGGCGGCGGATGACCGGCGACCGAATACGTCGCGATGCGCGCGGTGGTGTCCGCGACAAAATAGGCGGCGGACGCGAAGATCGGCTGAGGCAGCGCCTTCAGCAGGTTGCAGAACTCGTTGTTCAGCGCGCGCAGGAAGTGCGGGGCGTTGCGCCCGCGCCGCGATTGTTCGGCGATGAGCGTGCGGAGCATGGCGACGAGCAGCGCGCTGCGCGTGCCGTGGCCCATGACATCGCCCACGAAGACGCCCGCGCAGTCGTTGGCCAGCGCGGTGACGTCGAAAAAGTCGCCGCCCATCGCAAGGGCCGGCTGGTAGCAGTGGTAGAAGTCGAGGCGGAGCCGGCCGGCCATGTGCACCTCCGGAATGTCCGGATAGGGCCGGTTGAGGAAGGCCTGCTGGAACTCGGTCGCCAGCTCGAGGTCGCGCGCCACGTCCGCCGCGATGTTGACGTTCTGGCGCTGCAGTTCCTGCTGCAGTTTGGCGTACCACGCGGCGAGCTCCTTCTGGATGGCGGAGCTGCGCCCCCCCGCCCCGCCGCGGCCGAAGGCGGTGCGCAGGGCCCAGAGGCCGGCGTCCGACGATTCCCGAAGGGGCTCGAAAAACTGGCGGTTCAGGGCCGGCGCGGCGACGAACCCCACCGCGACCAGCAGGCCGGCGCCCAGGAGGAACAGGCCCGCGGGAACCAGGAATGCGCCGGGCGGCAGTTCCGCCTCCGACACGCCCACGATCATGCGCACGGGATTCGTCCACGCGATCCCGCCGTCGAGCGGCAGGTTGAAATACCGGAAGCCCTCGAGATGCCCGCCCGCGTCGGCACGCAGGTGGAGTTTGTCGGCGAATTTAGCCGCGCGCGCGTCGTCGCCCGCGCGGCTCACAATCCACGGGGCCGAACCCCCGAGCACCACCATCACCCGGCCGGGCGTGGAGGTCAGTCCGGCCGCCCCCATCAGCGGATTGAGATCCACCCGCACATGCAAGACGCCGTCCACGACGGTCCGGCGCCCGGCACGGATCACGGTGGTGCCGAGATCGAGCTCGCCGTCCGCCGCGATCCCGGGTGACCCGATCTCGCCGGGCGCCACGTTGCGCGAGGCTTCCCACCAGGGCTGCTGGCGCTGGCTGTAGCGCTCCGTCTTCTGGGGCGCCGCAAGCAGGTGGCCGTGGGTGTCGGACAGCAGCAGGTCGGAAAGATGCGCGTCGTGCTCCAGCAGGCGGCGGAACATCGCGGCGATGTCGTTGTCCAGCACGCTCCGCACGGTGAGGTCTTCGCGCGAACTGCGGGCCCAGAGCTGCTCCAGCTGAATCTCGTCGCTGATTTTCTGGTCGTCGCGCCGCTGGGCCGCCTGCGCGACCGCCGAGGCCGCGGGGATGCGCGACAAGGTCTGGAGACGGGCGGACTCCGCGCGCAGCACCCGCTCCATCCGCCCGGCGAGCCCCGCCGCCTCGCCCTCAAACCGCGCGATGTGCGCGGATTGGCGGGCCAGCACCTGCATGACGGTGAAGACGAGCAGCAGCGCAATCGGCGGCCCGGCCAGCAGCGCGACGAGCGACTTGCGGAAGCGGCTTTGCAGTTGTTCGAGCATGCGGACGGCGCGCGAGCGCCTTGTGCTACCGGCCCACCCGCGACCGGATGTCCCTTATACTATCGGCAATCAACGCCACAAGCCTATTTGCTTCCGCCGGCGTGTTGAAACGGCCCCAGCTCACCCGGAGCGCCGCGGCCGCGCCGGCAGCGGTCAGGCCCATGGCGCGCAACACGCGCGAGGGCTCGGACGATCCGGAAGCGCACGCGCTTCCGGACGAACAACAGGCCCCGGCCATGTCGAGCGCCGCGAGCAGTACGTCGGTCTCCATGTCCGGGATGAGGAAGAGCGATGTGTTCGGCAGCCGCGGCGACGTCCGGGCGACGAGCTGCGCGCCGTCAATCCGCTCCGCAACTCCGCGCTCAACGCAGTCCCGCAGCGCGCGCGTATGTTCCATGTCCCGCGGCATGTCCGCCCCCGCCCGCTCGGCCGCACAGCCGAATCCCGCAATCGCGGGCACGTTTTCGGTGCCCGCGCGCCACCCGTGCTCCTGGCCGCCCCCGGCCAAGAGCGGCGCCCGCGCCCGGTCCGGGCGGACAACCAGCGCCCCCGCCCCCTTGGGCCCGTGCAGTTTGTGCGCGCAGCAGGTCATCAGATCGGCGCCCAGCCGGCGAAACGAGACCGGGATGCGCCCGACCGCCTGAGCGGCGTCGGCGTGAAAAGGAATGCCGCGCGCCCTCGCGAGCGCCGCGGCACGGGCGACGTCAAACAACGCGCCGGTTTCGTTGTTCGCGATCATCACGCTGACCAATGCCGTTTCGTCCGAAAGACAGGCCTCCAGCTCGCCCCAGTCAAGCCGCCCCTCCCGGTCAACCGGAACGCGCGTCACCCGATGCCCCGCGCGCTCCAGCTCATCCATCGGCGCCAGGACCGAGGCGTGCTCAACCGCGCTGCACACCCAGTGGCGCCGCCCCGGATTCCATGCCCGCGCCGCATGGAGAGCCGTTGCGTTCGCCTCGGTGCCGCCCGAAGTGAAGACGATCCCGCCAGGCGCCGCGTCCACAAGCGCGGCCAGTTGTTCCCGCGCCGCGCCGATGGCCAGGGCCGCGCGCCGCGCCGGCGTATAGGGCGAGGCCGGATTATGAAAGGACTCCGAAAAGAATGGGCGCATCGCCTCCAGAACGGCGGGGTCCATCGGCGAAGTCGCGTTGTGATCGGCATAAATCATCCCGGCCGCCCTCCCTCCCCCCCGCCCCGCCTCAAGCGCTCGGTCCAAACCAGTAGGATTGCAACGTCGGACGGATTCACGCCCCGAATCCGAGAGGCTTGCCCAAGCGTACCCGGACGATGCCGCGCGAGCTTTTCCCGCGCCTCAAACCGAAGAGCCTTGATGCCCGAATAATCCATCGAACCGGGCAGGACCGTGGACTCAAGCCGTGCCGCGTTTCTGATTCGCTCCAAATCTCTGGCAATATAGCCCTCGTACTTGGAGGATACCTCAAGCTGAACCGCGGCATCGCGCGAAATCATGGCGTTGGGACACACATCGCTATAGGATATATCCGGCCTCTTCATTAACTGCCAGAGCGACTCCCCGTCCCTATATGTGGAGCGAAGCATTGCCTCGCCGACTTCAATCTCGGAACGCAGCCTTTCGACGGCCGCCATCTGATCTCGCTGCACAATCCCTACATTCCTTGCTGCGTGTTCCATTCGCAGGGCGGCGTTGTCTTGACGAAGCAACAGGCGATGCTCGGCCCGCGAGGTAAACATCCTATAAGGTTCGTCCACCCCCTTTGTAATGAGATCGTCTATCATGACGCCCAGATACGAATCGGTCCGACCGAAGTGGATGGCCGGCTCCCCGCGCGCTTTGCGCGCGGCATTTACTCCGGCAACAAAACCCTGTCCTCCCGCCTCTTCGTAACCAGTCGTGCCGTTTATTTGCCCCGCCATGAATAATCCATCAACAATTTTGGATTCAAGCGAAGCTGTCAATTGGGTCGGATCACAGTAGTCGTACTCAATTGCATATCCAGGCTTAACAAAAACCGCCCCCTCAAGGCCAGTAATCGTTCTAATCATAACTAGTTGAATGTCTTCCGGAAGACTGTTCGATGTTCCATTAGGATATATTTCAACAAGACCCCTACCCTCAGGCTCGATGAATATGTGATGCGAGTCGTGGTGTGAAAATTTGACAATCTTGTCTTCAATTGAAGGACAATACCTGACTCCGGTCCCCTCGATCATTCCGCCATACATTGCACTGTCTTTAAGGTGCGAGCGAATTATGTCGTGAGTCTTTTCGTTCGTTCTGGTTATCCAGCATAGCATCTGGTCGCAGCCTGGCGTCCATGGACGGAGAGGATCAGAAAGGTGTTCCACGTGGAACAATCCGTCGCTATCGGTGTTGTTCTTCCCGGATTGACCGGACTGGTCTTCCGGATTGATGTCGCCTTTGCCGGTCGGTGCATCGCGGATCGCCACTCTGTTTTGTTCCACATGGAACAATTCGTCGCGATAGCGTGATGCGGACCATGACAACATTTGTGGTGGTTCGTCTCCTGGCTGTTCCTCCATTTTGGAGAAATCAATGCTGTCTTTATGAAGGCGCGGTGGTGTTCCGGTCTTAAGGTGCCCAGTATTGTGGCCAACGTCTCTTAGTGATTCGCCGAGCTTATAGGCTGCCTTTTCGCCAATTCTTCCGCCGGGCCAGTTTGTTTTGCCGATGTGTATCTTGCCGGATATGAATGTGCCGGCGGCAAGCACAACCGTCTTGCCTGTTATGTCCAGGCCTTCCTCTGTGCGTATTCCGCAAGCACTGCCGTTGCGTATTGTTATTGAGCTGGCGGAGGCCTCAATTACGTCTAGATTCGCTGTTGACGCGATAACGGCCTGTATTCGTCGCTGAAACCACTCCTTGTCGCATTGAAGTCTTGTTGCCTGTACGGCTGGTCCTTTTCGGCTGTTCAGCGTTCTGAACTGGATGCCGGTGTGGTCTGCGTTTCTTGCCATTTCTCCGCCCAGTGCGTCTATTTCTCTAACAATGTGCGACTTTCCTATGCCGCCTATTGATGGATTGCAGGACATTCTGCCGATGGAGCCTTTGTCCATGCAAACCATGGCCGTGCGACAGCCCATGCGCGCCGACGCGAGTGCTGCTTCGTAGCCGGCGTGTCCTCCGCCGATTACTATGACGTCATAACATTGCGCGCTCATGTTGTCTTTGTGCTTCGGAGATTCGATACGTTTGGCGGCTTGCTACTTTCCGATGCAGAATCGGCTGAATATGGCTTCCAGAAGATTTTGATGAAATTCGCGCCCGGTGATGTGTCCGAGCTGTTCCGCGCCGGCCCGCAGTTGTGAGGCAATTATGTCGGCGGACGCAGCCCCTTCCTTCTCTGCCATGTCCAGCGCCGATTTGATGAGTTCTTTAGACGTGACGAGTAGGTCGCGGTGGCGCGACGATATCGCCGCGTGATGGGTGGAGTGGGGGACCTGGGTGTCCAGCCGCCGCACAATCTCGCCGCGCAGGGACTCAACGCCTGCCAAGGAAATTGCTGATGCGCTAATAATTGTGGTATAACGTGATGCAGATATATCAGACTTGTTGCATACGAATATTGTTTTCTTTGGATCCATGGCGTTTCGCGCTTCAAGATCGTCTTGATTGAGATCCAGCGATGCATCGAAAACATACAGGCACAGATCCGCGCGCTCGATTTCATCACGGGTGCGGCGGATTCCCTCTAGTTCGACTTCGCAAGTTGTGGCGCGCAGGCCGGCGGTATCCACCAGGGTGATCGGGTAGCCGCCCAGAACGAGCTGCTCCTCTATGGTGTCGCGCGTCGTGCCGGGTTGGTCGGATACGATGGCGCGGGGGCGGCCGAACAATGCGTTCAGGAGCGTGGATTTTCCGACGTTTGGTGAACCGGCGATTACTACCGTGACCCCGTCCCGCAACATGTGTCCCTCGTTCCACGTCGCGAGGAGGCAGTCCGATTCCGCGACGATATCGCGCAGCGATCCGGCGACGGGATCGAAGATGTCCGGCGGCAACTCCTGCTCGGAAAAATCGAGCGTGGCTTCAATATTGCCCAGGATCACCATCAGCCGGTCGTAAAGTCCGTTAAATGCGCCGGCAAGACGGCCATCCAACTGGTCCATGGCCGCCGCGGCGGCGCGATCGGAGCGGGCTCGGATCAAATCGAGTACGGCCTCCGCCCGGGTCAGGTCAATCCGGCCGTTTAGAAAAGCCCGTTTGGTGAATTCTCCGGGCTCGGCCGATCGGGCGCCGGCCGAGAGAACGCGGTCGAGAATGCGTCGCGCTACAACCGGTCCGCCGTGCCCCTGGATCTCCACGGTGTCCTCGCGTGTGTAGCTCCGCGGCGCGCGCATGATGAGCAGCAGGCCTTCGTCAATGGGCGAGCCATCCGCTTCGATCGCGCGCCCGTGGACGAAGGTTCCGCCGGAACGCCGGGAGGGGAGGGGAGGGGGACACGCAAAAACCGCGTCCGCGATGGCGAAGCATTTCGGGCCGGAAATCCGGATGACGGCCACGCCCCCTTCGCCGGGCGCGGTGGCAATGGCCGCAATCGTATCAAAGTCGGACATGCCGCAATCCTAACAGCGCGTCCAACGGGGATAAAGACCGGAGTTTTTTTACCCTCGCCGGGGCGCGCCGGCGTGAAACGACTCCGCGCGCCTTGCGCCGCCCTGCGCGCGGGGTATGGTAGCGCGGGCGGCGATGCGGGAGCGGGAGGGGCCACACATGAAGTACTCGGTCACCGTGGAGCGGGGAGATGGCGGAAGTTTTATCGCCTCCTGCGCGGAACTCGGTGTCAGCGCCGAGGGACTAGGCCCGGCAAACGCGCTCGACGCGCTGCGCGACGAAATTCGCTACCGCATAGAGATGTGCCCCTGCACATCGGTCGGCGACGATTACGTGCAACTGGACGTTCAATAGTATCCAGCGCCCATGGCAGCGTCAGCCCGCGCTTGATACATGACCATCCCCGAATTTCGGGCGGGAAAAGATTCAAGTCGTTCGCACAGCGCGAAACGGGATGGTCAGCAACCGAAACGACCCCGCCGGCCCCGCGCCGGCCGCGTCCACCGAAGCCCTGCGAAGTGAGATGGTGAAGAAGTTGCGTTCGGATCCCGGGGCGGTCAGGGATCAGCCGGCATGAAAGGCGGTCCGAGCTCCGGATACGCCGCTCGGATATGCCGCGCCATGCGTTCAAACCCCGCCCCGCTGACCGCCCCTGCCGGACCCAGGCAACGAGGTAGGCTTTATAAGGCTTCCGGCGCCTCAAGAATCGCATCCCCGTCCAATACAACCCCACAAAGCCTACTTCCAACAAGTGCTTGGAGCGCACACTTCACCCGCGGCACGGCAGCTGCGTACGCACCTCCCGCGCCGCGGGTTCGTGTCCGCTCACGCATGACGTTCCGACGCGCCGCCACCAGTAATGGACCCCGAAATTCGGACCAGTTGCTAAGCTAGACTTTTCAGGTTCTG
>CAYMCD010000073.1:0-16079 GCA_964388845.1 uncultured Verrucomicrobiota bacterium | reverse complement strand
CTCCGCCGGGCGGGCGCGGCCGAAATCGCCGCGGAGGAGATCCGCGCGCCGGCGGCCGAGCTGCTCGCGCGGCGCGAGACGCGGGCGGACGGCATCCACGGGTATTTCCTGGAACGGGACGGCGCGGACGCGTACCGCAGCTTCGCTTTCGCCGATCTGCCCGCGTGGGCGCTGCTCGAACTCGTCGAGGACGCGCCGCCCGACTGCGCGCGCGAGGCGGATGCCGCGCGGGAGGCGATCGAACGCTATTGCGACGGCTACCTGGCCGCGGACGCGGGCTCCAATCCCTTCTCGCTCACGCCCTACGGCGCGTTCCTCCGGCCGCCGCATCCGGACCGGCAGACGTTCCGCCCGGCGGGCGACGGGCGCTGGATCCGGACCTTCATCCACGTCTTCAACGAACAGGGCATCGTGCACGGCACCGGCAGCGTGCTGATGAGCCACGCCGCCGCGCTGGCCCGCGCCGCCGCGCTGTTCGGCCGCGCGGACTGGCGCGCGCTCGCGGAACGGCAGCTCCAATGGGCCGCCGGCCACAACACGCTCAACCGCTCACTCTTCACCGGCATCGGCTACCGCCAGCCCATCGGCTACGGATTCCGCGTCACCCAGATTCCCGAGGCGCTCATGAACGGCTTCACCGGGCGGCCGGACGACACGCCGTACCTGGAGGAATCGTTCGCCATCGAATGGAACACGCTCGAGTACTGGGACGTGCCCTATCTCTGGGCGGCCCAGGCCGCGACATGGATCGACCGCGGGCGGGCGCTCTCTTAATCCAATCGTCGCGCAGCGACGACCCTCTGATTTCTCGCCCGCACAAAGGATCCGACATGCTGACGCTGCACAGTTGGTTGCAAGACCACGCCGTCGTCCAGGCGGGTCGCCCGATCCGCGTTTCCGGGCGGAGCCGGCCCGGCGCGACGGTGGAGGTCCGGCTCGCGGGGGCGGCGCGGCGGGCGACGGCGGACGCGGCGGGCGCGTGGGCCTGCGAATTCCCGGCGCGGCCCGCGGGGGAGTCGTTCGATCTCGACGCGGCCTGCGACGGCGCGCGCGTGGCGTGCCGGGACCTGATCGCCGGCGAGGTCTGGATCTGCTCCGGCCAGTCCAACATGGAGTGGACGCTCGCCATGATCAAGGGCGCGGAGGCCGAGATCGCGCGCGCGGACGATCCGTGGGTGCGCTGCTTCACGGCGCCGCGAACAACGGCCGCCGCGCCGGCGGGCGAGGTCGGCGGGCGCTGGGACGCCGTGCGGCCCGACAACGCGGGCGCCGTGTCCGCCCTGGCCTGGCACTTCGCCTCGGCGCTGCGCGCGGCCCTCGATGTCCCGGTCGGCGTGGTGGTGGCGGCGTGGGGCGGATCGAGCATCCTGTGGTGGCTGCCCCCGGAGACACTCGGCCGCCGGCCCGAATACGAGCTCTACGCCCGCGCCGCGAGCGGCGAATGCGTGTCGGACGGCGACGCGCCCCATCCCTATGCGCCGCGCGCCGCGGTGTCCGCGGGATGGGAAAGCCCGGAGTTTGACGATCGGGATTGGGTCACCCTGCTCGTGCCCGGCCACTGGCAGGAACAGCGCTGGTGGATCAGCGGCGCGGTGTGGTACCGCGCGCGCATCCCGCTGCCCGAGCGCTGGCGCGGCCGCGCGCTTACGCTGGACCTCGGGCCGGTGGACGATTTTGACGACACCTACGCGAACGGCGTCCGGATCGGCGGCCTCGGCGAGGAGACGACCGAGGCGTGCTACACGCCCCGCCGCTATCGCGTGCCGTCCGCGCTGACCCGCGCCGACAGCCTGACCCTCGCCGTGCGCGTCTTCGACCGCGGCTGGGTCGGCGGAATCCTCGGCGCGGGCCGGCTCCTGATCGAGGACGACCCGGCGGAGTGGCAGGCGCTTCCGATGACGTGGCGCGCGCGGCCCGAGGCGCCGCTGCCCCTGCGCACGCCCCAGGGCATGACCACGCCCGGCCATATGTACAACGGGATGATCCACCCGTTCGTCGGCCAGCCGGTCCGCGGCTTCCTCTGGTATCAGGGCGAGTCCGATGTCATCCGCGCGCAGCGCTATCGGATGCTGCTTCCGGATATGATCGCCGGCTGGCGTCGCGCCTGGGGCGAGCCGGCCGCGCCGTTCGGCGTGGTGCAACTGGCCTCCTTCATGGCAACAAAGCCTGAGCCGGTCGAAAGCGACTGGGCCGAGCTGCGCGACGCGCAGCGGCTCACGGCGCGGACCGTGCCCGGCGTGGGCCTCGTCTCCGCGCTCGACCTCGGCGAGGCGGACGACATCCACCCGCGCCACAAACGCCCCGTCGGCGAGCGCCTCGCCGCCTGGGCGCTCTCCGACGTGTACCGGACCGGCGGTCCCCCGTGGGGCCATCCCGATCTCGCCGATGCGCTGCCGCTGGACGATCGGATCCGGCTTCGCTTTTCCCGCGTGGAGGGCGCCCTGCGCACCCGGGACGGCGGCCCGGCGCGCGGCCTCCAGATCGCCGGCGCCGACCGCCGCTGGGTCTGGGCCGAGGCGGCGATCACCGGACCGGACACCATCGAGGCGCGCCACCCCCGCGGCCTGCGCCCGCTGGCCGTGCGCTACGCCTGGCAATCCAACCCCGACGCCAACCTGACCGACGCCCGGGACCTGCCCGTCCTGCCCTTCCGGACGGACAACTGGCCGCTGACCACCGCCGTTTGAAGGGGGAGGGGATCAGTGACCAGTAATCGGTGACCAGTGACCGGTAATCAGTGATCAGTGACCGGCGGTCCGTGGGTCATTCGAAATGACACCGCGAATTTCCAACTTTGGCCTCGGGATCGGACTCGAAAAGGCGTCTCACGAAGCGCCCGAAAGGCCCGAGCAGGTGAAGATCGCCGCACCGGCAACCATTCCCGCTGGCAACGCCTCGCGCATTTAGCTATCAACGGGCGAGGTTTTCGCAGCGATGTCCACCCGCTTCTTCACCAACCAGGGCGCCCAGACGCTGCTGGCCAAATTCAAGGGGGTCTTTGAGAGCAATCCGGACATCGAATGGTTTGATGCGCTGGTCGGCTATTTGCGCGCCTCCGGCTATTTCGCCATCCGCCCCTATCTCTCCAACGTCGACCATGTGCGCATTCTGGTCGGCATCAATGTGGACGGACTCACCGCCCGTTTCCACAACCAAGGGCTTTTGTTCAAAGGCGATGGCGAAGCCGCGCTGAAGCAGTTTCTCGCCGAAATCCGCGGCGATATCGAGTCCTCGGCCTACGAGCCCGAAGTCGAACGCGGCATCCTGCAGTTCATTGAGGACGTCGCCAGCCGGAAGGTCGTGATCCGCGCCCACCCGTCGAAGCGGCTCCACGCAAAAATCTACGTCTTCCGCCCGCACGGCTACAACGAGCACCGGCCCGGCGCGGTCATCACCGGGTCCTCCAACCTGACGGCAGCCGGCCTGGGCGCCCACGAAACGGACCGGAATTACGAATTCAATGTCCTGCTTCACGATTTCGACGACGTACAGTTCGCCTCCGCCGAATTTGAACGACTCTGGAACGAATCCACCGAAGTCCTCCCCGTCGACCTGGGCAAACTCAAGAACACCACCTACCTGGGCGTGGACCCCACCCCGCTGCAACTCTACTACAAGCTGCTCCTGGAGTATTTCGGCCCCGCCATCGACTACGACCCGAGCGCCGCGGCCGACCTGCCCGAGGACTTCAAACGCCTCAGCTACCAAATCGAAGCCGTCGCCAGCGGCTTCCGCCTGCTGGAGAAGCACGGCGGCTTCTTCCTCGCGGATGTCGTCGGGCTGGGCAAAACCATCGTCGCCTGCCTGATCGCCAAGCGCTTTTTCTACCAGAACGGATTTCCCAGCCACGTTTCCCACACCCTGATCGTGGTACCGCCGGCCCTCCGCGAGAACTGGAAGGCGGCGGTGGATAAATTCCGGCTCAGCAACGTCGAGTTCATCACCAACGGCAGCCTGCATAAAATCGACCACCCGGAGAAATACGACCTCGTCATCGTCGACGAGGCCCACAAATTCCGCAACGACACCGCGGACGCCTTCGACGAATTGCAGCGCGTCTGCAAAACGCCCTCCATGCGCCGCCTCCCCGACGGGAGCCGGGCCCGCAAAAAGGTCATCCTCGTAAGCGCCACGCCGCTCAACAACCGTCCGTCCGACATCGCCAACCAACTATCCCTCTTTCAGGACATGCGCGATTCGACCCTGTCGGTCGCCAACCTCCAGCATTTCTTCGCCCGCCGCGAACGGGAATACCGCGAAGCGAAACGCGCCGCCACGCCGGACGAGGCGCGCGCCGCCGTAAAACACATCTACGAGAGCATCCGCAGCAAGGTCCTGGAGGAAGTCACGATCCGCCGGACCCGCCGGGATCTGCTCGAAAATGAGGACTACCGGAAGGACCTGGCGGAGAATAACGTCGTCTTCCCGCGCGTGGACCCGCCGCGCAAAATCTTCTATCCGCTGAGCGCCCCGCTGGAAGAACTCTACGACCGCACCATGGACCTCATCTCCCGTGTGGACGGCGGCGGCCTCTCCTACAACCGCTACCGCGCCATTGCCTACCTGAAGCCCGAGTACAAGGAGCGCTACGAATCCGCGGACCGCATCGCCCTGCAGTTGGCCACCATCATGCGCACCCTGCTCGTCAAGCGCCTGGACAGCAGCTTCACCGCGTTCCGGATTTCATTGGGCCGGTTCCGCGACGCCACGCGCACCATGGTCGAATCGCTGGGGCGGGGCGTGCTCTACATCGCGCCCAACCTGAACGTCACCCAGTACCTGCTGGAAGACCGCGAAGACGAACTTCTGGAGAAAATCGAAGAGCGCCAGCCGCACGACCCCACCATCCTCGTCTGTAAACCGGACTATTTTACCGAAGGCTTCGTCGACGGGCTCACCCGCGATCTGGAGCGTCTCAATGAGTTGTGCGACGCCTGGGAGCTGTTCAAGGACGAAGACCCCAAGCGCGACGAATTCCTGCGCCACCTGAAAACCGAATTCTTCGACCGCGAGAAAAACCACGAAGGCCGGAAGCTGGTCATCTTCTCCGAAGCCCGCGACACCACCGAATACCTCGCGCGGGAACTCAAAAAGGCGGGCTACGACCGTTTCCTGACCGTGGATTCCGCCACCCGCAAAGACCGCATGCCCACCGTGCGCGCGAATTTCGACGCGAACGCGAAACACAAGGCCCACGATTTCGACATCCTGATTTCCACCGAAGTGCTGGCCGAGGGCATCAACTTGCACCGTGCCAACATCATCGTGAACTACGACACCCCGTGGAACTCCACCCGGCTCATGCAGCGCATCGGCCGGGTCAACCGCATCGGCACCCTCGCCCCCTGCGTCTACGTCTATAACTTCTATCCGACCGCCCAGGTGGACAACGACATCGAGCTCCACAAGAAGGCCCTGATGAAACTCCAGGCCTTCCACACCGCGCTGGGCGAGGACAGCCAGATCTATTCCACGTCCGAGGAGGTCCAGACCTTCGGACTCTTCGACCGCCCGCCCGAGGATTCCGAACGCGACGAGCGGCTGGCCCTGCTCATGGAGTTGCGGAAATTCCGCCAGGAGAATCCGGACGAATTCCGCAAGGTGAAACACCTCCCCCTCCGCGCCCGCGTCGCCCGCACCGACCCCGACCGCGCCGGCCAGACGGCCACGTACATCCGGAACCCGCACCGCGACGGCTTCTACAAGATCGCCGCCGACGGCGCGGTCGAAGAAATCACCATCGTCGAAGCCGCCCGCGAATTTCGCGCCCTCGACCCGGACGAAAAAGGGGCGCCCATTCCCGACAGCCATTTCGCGCAGGTCAACGCCGCCCTCGAGAACTTCCGCACCGCCGCCGTCCGCGATGCGCTCGAAGACCGCGTCATCAAGGAGAAGCTGGGCCCCAACCAGCAGCGCGCCATCCAGTTTCTCGGCGCGGTTATGCACTCCCCCCTGATCGGCGATGCGGAGCGCCGCCTCATCCGGGCCGCGATGAAGGCCATTGACCAGGGCGCGCTCACCAACCTGCACCGGGAAATCAACCAGTTGCAGAAATCAATCAAAACCACCAGGGTGGCCACCTCGGTTTTGCTCGACCGCCTCGTGCAAATCCTCAAGAATTTCCCCCTCGAAACCGAAGCACCGGAGGACCGCCCGCCCACACAATCATTCGACACCGAAATCGTCATGCCGACCCTCATCCTGAGCGAGACCTTCGTCGCTCCGCCCCCGGCATGAACCGGCAGGACATCAAAGCCTTCCTGCAAGAGCCCTACCAGCGCGCCCGCTGGCTGGAACTCCTCCCCACCCTCTTTGGCCAGGTGGACGTGTTCGACCGGCCGCAGCCCCAGCAGATTGCCGACTTCCGGGCCGACGAAATCCTCCAGCTCGGCCGGGTCCAGCTCGGCGAACACAACCTCGCCATCCTCGAAATCTCCGTCGGCAAACAGGTGGACCTGCTCCGCAACCGCGTCGGCCTGCGCAGCCTCGTCCGCCGCTACATCGACGACCTGAACTTCCACGGCGTGCTCGCCTTCTTCCGGTCCAACCAGCCCGAATACCGCTTCTCCTACGCCTCGCGCTCTCTCCTGCTCGACGAGGCCGGCACGCTCGTCAAACAGGAAACCGCACCCAAACGCTTCACGTATGTGTTCGGCCCCGGCGAAGCCTCCGCCACCGCCGCGCGCCGCTTCGAGCTGCTCGCCCAGAAGCGCGCCCAACAACAGGCGCGCCTCGCGGACGTCACCGACGCGTTTTCCGTCGAAAAACTGAACAAGGAATTTTTCGACCAGTACAAGCAGCACTACGACACGTTCGTCGCCCACATCCTGAAATCACCCGGCACCGCCGATGTGTTCGGACTGCCCCGCCGGTTCAAGAGCGAGGAGGAACGCGACGCCGCCCTGAAACCCGTGCGCGACTTCGTCAAAAAGACACTCGGCCGCCTCGTGTTTCTCCACTTCCTGCAGAAGAAACGCTGGCTGGGCTGTTCGCCCAACCGCACCGACTGGCGCGACGGCGACCCCGAGTTCGTACAAAATCTCCTGAAAGCCTGCACCGGCAAGGCGCAATTCTATCGCGACGCCCTGATCCCGCTTTTTTACGACACCCTGAATCGCGCGGGCCGCCCGAATGATATCTTCGAGCTATCCCGCATCCCGTATCGCGCATCCCGTATCCCCTATTTGAACGGCGGTCTCTTCGAGCGTGAGGCGATTCCCATCCAGAAGCTGGAATTGCCCGACGCGCTGTTCGGCGACCTGCTAGAATTCTTCGCCCAATACAACTTCACCATCGACGAGAACGACCCCGAGGACCACGAGATCGGCATCGATCCCGAAATGCTCGGGCACATCTTCGAGAACCTGCTCGAAGACAACAAGGACAAGGGCGCCTACTACACCCCGAAATCCATCGTCCAATACATGGGCCAGCAGAGCCTCATCTACTACCTGCAAACCCATCTGGGCGAACACGCCTCCATCGCCCGGCTCGTGCGCGAGAAGGAAGCCGACGACTGGACCCGCGCCCACGCCGGGGAACTCCTGAAACGGCTTGAGGACGTAAAGATTTGCGACCCGGCCATCGGCTCCGGCGCGTTCCCCATCGGCCTCCTGCAAGACATCTACTGGATCAAACTCACCCTCAACCCCAAACTCCCCCGCGCGGAAGCCAAGCGCCGCATCATCCAGAACTCCATCTACGGGGTGGACATTGATGCAGGCGCCGTCGAAATCGCGCGCCTCCGCTGCTGGCTCGCCCTCATCGTGGACGAAGACGAGCCGCGCCCGCTCCCCAACCTCGACTACAAGATCATGCAGGGCGACTCCCTGCTTGAGAGTTTCGAGGGCATCCCGCTGGGCAAACTGCACCCCACGGAAGGCGCGAAATTCGACAAACCCGAACAACTGGGCCTCGGCGGCATCCCGCTCGGCCCGGAACAGCAGACCTTCCAACTGACCCAGGCGCACGCGAAAACCCTGCGTGACCTGATGGAGAAATATTTCGAGGCCGCCGACCCCGCGCAAAAGACCGAACTGCACACCCGGATCGACCGCCTCGTCCTGGACCATCTCGACTACAGCCTCGACTCCTGCCTGAAGGACCTCGGCGACCGGATCGCCAAGCTCAAGAGCGCCCTCAACCGGAAACTCGCCGGTCTCAAAAAAGACCAGCGCACCGCCTACTCCCGCACCGCCCGCGAAAAGAAACAAATCGCCGACCTCGAAGCCGAATACGCGGACACCGAAGCCAAACGCGCCCGTCTGAAAGAACTCTACGCCAAACACGAGCGCCCCTATTTCCTGTGGCACCTGTATTTCCAGGACGTCTTCGAGCGCGGCGGGTTCGACATCGTCATAGCGAATCCGCCGTATGTTAGTGCAATAGAATCAAAGCGTGCCGGGAAAGGGGATGAACGCGAGGTGTTGCGATCTGTTTACAAAACAGCAGCGGGCGCTTTCGACCTTTACGTAATCTTCTTTGAACATGCAGTCAATATTCTGAAGCCAGATGGCGTTGGCTGCTTGATAACCCCCAACAAGTATTTATCAATTGAATATGCCGAAAGTCTACGGGGATTGCTGCGCACGCGCACGGCGGTAAGAAATCTTACAGATGCCAGCAAAGTTGAGGTATTTGCAACGGCATCGGTTTATCCGGTAATCACGGTTTTCATCAATGCCGGCAAAGCCGCTTCCATCAAAACCGATCGCGTCGACTCACGCACAACAGCATATCGTTTATTCCTAACCGATTTGGGATCCGTTGAAGATCGGCTCCTAGACTACCTACCACAAAGACTATGGGGGTTCCTAATAAATCCCCATCGTCATTTACTCGAGAAGCTATTTCCTATGTCCAGGAAATTGTCAGAAGTTGCTACGGCTACAGCCACAACGACGGCTGCCGAGGCAGATGAATTTGGAAAACTAATTGTCGACGGAGAGAATGCCGGACTCAAAGTTATCAACACGGGAACCATCGACCCATTCGTACCACTTTGGGGCCAGGTATCCCTAAAGCATCAAGGAAAGCGGTACCCGAAGCCTAGGCTGCCGACCCAACCTCCAGCGGGAAAAGAAACTCGATGGGAATTATACAGAAAGCCCAAAGTTATCTTCGCCAAGATCGCGAAGAGGTGTGAGGCCTGCATTGACCTGCTCGGCGAGTTTGCCGCACTGAACGCAAACTGCGTTGTAGACGCAAGGGCTCCCTATAGCCTTCCCTTTTTGTCCGCTTACGCTCACTCGAATCTTTTTTCTTTTGTCTACGATCTTTACTTCGGCGGCCTCAGAATGTCGGGTGGCTATTATCAATTCCAAGCGCCGCAATTGCGAATTGTTCCGGTTCCCGCAAAAGTGTCGGATGATATTATTAAGCAAATGTCGAACCTCGCTTTGCGAGCCACCAAAGCTGCCGGAGCAGAGTTAGAAGCGATTCGGAACGAGATCGATCAAGTTGTGTACCGGCTGTTCGACCTGACGCCGGACGAGATTGCCATCATCGAACAGGCAACGTCCGGTTCGAAACCCGCGCCCGACAACAAATCGGCCCTCTTCACCCGCGTCCTACCGGAATTGAAGGAACGGGCCCCCTATTTCAGTCTGTCCGCCGTGCACACGCGGCTGGACGAACTTCAACTCGACATCCCGGAGGCGACGCTGCGCCAGTACATGAGCCAGGCGATGAAGGAGGGTGTCGTTCACGATGCCGGAAAGGGCTGGTATTCCCGGCTGCCCGAACGCCTCGAACTGGACCGCAAGCCGATCCAGCCGCTGGTCCGGCTCATGGAAAAGGAATTCCCCCTGCTCGACTTCACCGTCTGGTCCACCCAACAGGTGAACCCGTGGATGCACCACCTGCTGGGCAAGTTCCTCTCGTTCGTCCAGGTGGACAAGGACGGACTCGGTGCCGTCGCCGAATTCCTGCGTGAACGCGGATACGACGTGCACGAAAACCCGAGCGGCGCCGCGGCCCGGAATGTGACCCCGCGCGAAAAGACGGTCGTCGTCCGCCCTCTGAATGCCCACGCCCCGCGCGACGGCCATTTCGCCCCGCCCGAAGCCGTCCTCGTGGACCTGCTTTTCGAGACCCAGGCGCTACAGATCATGGACACCGGCGAGTTCCGCGAAATGGCGTCCAAACTGGCCACCTCTGGACGCTTGGAGTGGGCCACGCTCATCCATTACGCCGGGAAACGGGAAAGGACGCCCGCCGACATCTTCGCCGAATCCAATTCACTATCGGCGGAATGACGGGGTTTCCGCCAGTAATCAATCCATATCGCGCAAGCCATACTCCCCAACACAAAACCCGCTATTACTTGTATTCCAGCACGTTGCGACAATAGCCATGATCGCCACTCGATGCCATACGCCGGACTGGATCATGCGCCAGAACCGGCGGCTTCGATCGCGGGACCCCGTTTTTCTGGAAAAGTGCATACTGGCCTTTGAGCTGGTCGCCCGCCTCGCCGAAGCCGGCTTGGACTTCGTCTTCAAGGGTGGAACCTGCCTGCTTCTGCACGTGCAGCCAACCCGCCGCCTCTCCACCGACGTGGACATCGCGACCGGTGCGTCCCTCGACGAACTCTCCCGCGTTCTGGGTGCCGTCACGCAAACGCCCCCGTTCGACCGGAGTTTCATCTACCGGGAGGACCGCATCCGCGAGAATCCGCCGACCCGCTATTTCGACATCCCCTTCGCACCGGTCACCGGACGGAAGCGCGAGACGGACACCATCCAACTGGATGTCCTCGTTTCGGCGGGTCACTACCCGGCGACCGAACGGAAGGCACTTGCGTTGGATTTTATCGAGGTGGAGCGCGAGGTGAGCGTCACCGTGCCCACGGTGGACACCCTGATGGGCGACAAACTCACCGCATTCGCGCCGACGACCGTCGGGCTTCTCTACCAGCCCGTACCGCGCAGGCCCGACGACCCGCCGCCGGTGCCTCGTCCCCTGGGCGTTCTGAAACAGATGTTCGACGTCGGCGTACTCTTTGAGCACGCGACGGACTTGCGCGCCGTGGCCGCGGCCTACGATCACTGCTTCCGCATCCAGCAGGAGGCCCGCAGGCGCACGCACCCCTGTACCCGCGAACAGGCGCTCGACGACACGCTGGACGCATCCGCCCACATCGCCGCGCTGGCCCTGAAAGACATCGACAACGCAAAGACCGCCTTCTTCCGCGACGGCGTGCGCATCCTGAACAACCACCTGGTCGGCGGCACCTTCACCACCACCACCGCCCAAATCCACGCCGCGCGCGCCGCCCTGGTCGCCGCCCTTTTGAAATCGGGCCGCACCGATCTCCCCATGGAAGCATTGCGACCCGTTCCCCCCGCCGCCGACATCGCCCCACTAAATCTCCCCGCCCCTTGGGAGCGCTACGCCCGCCTCAAAAAACTCTCCCCCGAAGCCTTTTACCGGTGGTATCAAGCGGCACGTCTGTAATGAAACCCGGTTCCAAGAGACTTCTCCTCACGCTTGCCGTCATCGTTGCCGGCCGGCATCTCTCGGAAGATCTGCCTTGGCCCGCGTGGCGCATCGCCATTCGCGGCGGCGCGGGGTTCGACGGGTGAACCAATAGATGGGCCGCGTGTCCCGCCCGGTCCTTTTCCCTTGCCCCCTGCGCCCGCGCGGAGTAGGCTCGCCCTCATACCTATGAGTAAGGATTTCCTGCGGGTCGGGGTGTCGGGCGCGGGGTGGATGGGCGCGGTGTTGCTGCGCCGGTTCGCCGAGCGGCGCGATACGCGGATCGCGGGCGTGTTTGCGCCGGATGCGGCGCGCGCGCGGGAGGCGCTGGCGGCCGCGGGCGCGGCGGACGCGGCGATCGTGTCCGACTATGACGCGCTGCTGCGCCTGCCGGGGCTGGACGCCGTGTGCATCGCGAGCCCCAACGCGCACCACGGGCCCCAGTCGCTCGCCGCGCTCGAGGCGGGACTGCATGTGTTCTGCGAAAAGCCCTGCGCGACGCGCTACGACGAGTACCGCCGGCAGATCGCGTGGGCCGCGGCGCATCCGCGCCAGGTCACGCTGACGGACTACATCTTCTATTTCGACACGTTCGAGGACCGGCTGCGGCGGATGATCGCGGACGGCTCGTTCGGCGAGGTCTCGCAGATCCAGGTCAACTACCGGCACCCGGTCAACATCGCCGGCAACAAGGTGTGGAAGCTGGATCCCGCCCGGATGGGCGACGCGGTCGGGATGGCGATCGTCCACGCCCTGAGCGTGATGGTGTTCGCGATGGCGCCGCAGGGCCGGCCGGTGTCGGTCTTCGCCTCCAACAGCGCGCGGAGCACGCGCGGGTTCGGCGCGCCGCCGGTCTGGAGCATCCACATCGGATTCTCCAACGGCGCCGCGGGATTCTGCTTCGGAAACATTGATCACGGGCGCGGGTATGATGCGTACCACCACGTGCACGGGACGAAGGGCGGCCTGATCTTCGACTCGCTCGCGGACCGGCCCGCGAAGGTCAAGTTCAGTTCGGAACAGACGGGGGGCGACTGGGTGTATCCTCTCGATCCGGATCGTTGCGCGCGCGAGGGCCGCGCCGCGCTGGCGTGGCCGGCGGACATGACCACGCCCGACAGCGGGGACGTGGTGAACCACCAGACGGCCGCCGTGGTGGACCATTTCGTTTCGTGCATCCGCGACGGCCGACGCTCGCCGCTGGGTTTCGACCAGGCCGAGCCGATCGCCGAGCTGGGCTGGGCGGCGCAGATTTCCGCCGCGGAAGGACGGGCGGTGCCGCTGCCGCTCGATCCGGCGGAGGCCGGCGCGTTTTTCGCCCGCGCCGCGGGAAAAGGAGCGAGCTGATATGGCCCGGAACGTACGAGTCGTCACCGTCGCGCTGGCCCCGGCGTCGAGCCGGAGGGCGCTGCACCGCTCCCTGCGCGATATGCTGGAGCTCGCCGCCGCGCAGCAGCCGGACCTGGTCGTGCTGCCGGAGGCGCTGAACCTGTTTCCCGGCGCCGACCTGGGTCGCGCGCCAGAGGCGGTCCCGAATGAAACCACCGCGCTGGTCGCCGACTGGGCGCGGCGCCGGCGCGCGGTCGTGTGCTGCCCGCTGCTGGTCCGGCGCGGCCGGACGCGAACCAATTCGACGGTATGGATCGGGCGCGACGGCGAAATCCTCGGCCTCACGGACAAGCACCGGCCGACCACCGGCGAGCTGGAGGCCGGCTACGCGCCCGCGTCCGCGCCCGGTGTGGTGCAAACGGATTTCGGCACGGTGGGCGCGGCGCTGTGTTTCGACGCGAATTTCGCGGAGGTCGGCGCCGGGCTGGCCCGCGCCGGGGCGGAGCTCGTCGTGTTTCCGAGCATGTATGCGGCGACCCGCTGGCTTGCGCACTGGGCGCTGTCGCACGGTTATTTCGTCGTCAGCTCGTACCGGCACCACAGCGTGATCCTCGACCCGCTCGGGCGGCTGGTCGCGGAGACCGGCGCGCGGTACGAGAGCGTCGCCTTCGGCCACGTCCCCCCGCTCGCGACGGCGACGCTGAATCTCGACACGGAAATCTTCCACTACGATTTCAACCAGCAGAAGGTGCCCGACGTCATGCGGGCGTATGGGGCGCGGATCGAACTCGCCTTCTGCCAGGCCGAGGGGATTTTTTCCATCACGGCGACGGACCCGGATCTGTCCGTCGCCGAGGTGATCCGGCGGTTCGATCTGGAGCCGCGCGACGCCTACTTCGCGCGCGCGGAACGCATGCGGCGCGCGGCGTCGCGGAAGGGCGGGCGACGATGAGCGATCCGCTTCCTTTTGTGGTGATCGGGTGCGGCGCGATGGCGCGCGGTTCCCACCTGCCGACCATCGCCGGCTCGCCGAACATGCGGCTGCACGCCTGCTGCGACGCCTCCCCGGAGGCGCTCGCCTTCTGCCGGGAGCGTTTCCGGCCGGCCCGGCTGCATACGGACTGGCGCGAGGCCGTGGCCGATCCCGACGTGCGGGCGATCTGCCTGGCCACGACCGAGAAGTTGCGGCTGCCGGTGATCCGCGCCGCCGCTGAGCACGGCAAGGCCGTCTACACCGAGAAGCCCATCGCGCGCACGCTCGCCGAGGCCTACGCGATCCGGGACGCGGTCCGCGCGTCGGGCCTTTCGTTCTGCATCGGCCACAACCGGCGCGCGTCCCCGGCGATGGAGGACGCGCACCGGATTTTCCGCGCGCACATGGAGGCCCCCCAGCCCTGTCCCTGGCGGTGGGAACGCGAGGCTCAGCGGCCGCCGCTGCGCGAGGACGGCGTGGCCGGGATGTCCGTCCGCATCAACGACGACTGGCACAGTTGGAAGTCCTGGGTCTTCGATCGGGAGCAGGCGCCGCACGGGCCGCTGCTGTTCGAGATGACGCACTTCACGGACCTGTGCAACTGGTTCCTCGCCGCCGAGCCGGTCGAGGTGGTTGCGCTGGAGGCCGGGATGCTGAATCACGGCGTGGTCGTCCGCTACGCGACGGGCGAAGTGGCCACGCTGTCGCTCTCGGCCAACGGCACGTTCGGCTATCCGAAGGAGCTGTACGAGATGTTCGGCCACGGCGCGGCGGTGGTCGTGGATCACATGGTGGAAATCCGGACCGTGGGCATCACGGGTGCGCCGGCGCACCGGAGCTACCCGCTGCTGGGCGACCGGTATCCCGACGTCGGCCGGGAGGGCGGCTTGAGCGGCTGGCTGGCCAAGCGGCGCGCGGCGTGCGACGAAGCCGCGCGGCTCGGCGACCCGCTGCTCGCGCAGGCGGGCAATCCCGACAAGGGCCACGCGCGGATGCTGGAGCGGTTTGTCGAACAGATCCGCGGCGGCGCGGAGGTCTGCGGGATTGATGCCGCGATTCTCGCCACCGAGGTCAGCTTCGCCGCCATCGAGGCGGCCCGGCGTCGGAGCGCGGTCACGCTGGCGGAAATTCGCGAACACGCGGGCGCTGGTATCGGGTAATATGGGGGGCGCATCATGAAACTATCCCCTTGCACCGTCCGTCTGCTGGCGCTGGTTGCGCCGGCGATCCTGTCGCTCCGCGCCGGGGCGGCGACCGTCACGTGGAGCGCCTCGAACGCGTGGTACGACCAGGACGCGAACTGGGATACCGCGAGCGTGCCCGGCATCGGCGACACCGCGCGGTTCACCAACGCCTACGCGACGAGCACACCGCACTATGTGTATTTCTCGAACGACTACCGCGACGTGGGCAGTCTCGAGGTGTATGCGGCCACCGGCTTCAATTATGCGATCCTGCGCGGCAATCCGGACTTCGCCGGCGCGCTCCGGGTGTCCAACCGGGTGGACATCTATACGGACGGCACGACGACCAATGACAGCGCCTGGATGGTGCCGCAGTTTATGTATCAGTTCGATGTCACCAACGATACGGGCACGGCTGTGCTCGAGGTGGGCAATCGCGGCAAATTTCTCGTGTTTATGGATTACGGAGCGTCTCTGCTGGGCACGGTTCGCGTGGACCGGATCGTTTCGACCAACGTGGAGTCGCAGGTGCATATCCAGGGCGGGGTGCTGGAGACGCGGCACGGCGTGGAGATCGTGCATCGCGTCAACACCGGTCTCCAGGTGGGCCAGTACTATCCGTCGGTCTGGCGGATGCTGGGCGGGACCAACCGGATCGCGATCGCCAGCAATCAGGTTCTGTATGTCGGCCTGTCGAGTTCCGCGAGCAACTCGCTCGTGGAGATCGCGGGGGCGGGCACGGTGTACACGAATCTGGACGGCAACACGATGGTCGGATCGAGCGCGAACGACTGCCGGTTCATTGTGCGGGACGGCGCGTATGCCTACCTCGCGGGCACCAATGGGTATGGCTACTTCTTCGTGGGATACAACGGCCATCGCGGCGGGCTGTTGATCACCGGCTCGAACACGCTGGCGCAGTCGCATAATGGCTTTGTGATCGGGGCGGGCGGCTACCTGTATTCAACCGGCGCCTACTGCGAGATCTCCGGCGGCGCGGCCTACAACGCCGTGGGCGTCAGCGACATCGTAATCGGCGGCGGGGGCAGTTTTTCGACGGCGCTGGTGACGGGCGCGGGCACCTGGATCACGATCAGCAACTCGAACTTCCAGGT
>CAYMCD010000072.1:0-16246 GCA_964388845.1 uncultured Verrucomicrobiota bacterium | reverse complement strand
CCGCGCGCCGCAGGACTAGATATATTATACTATATATTTATGGCGCTTGGTATAACTTATTTTCAGCGACTTTTGGTCCAAGGAATGGGGTCCACCTCTGGTTACCCTCAGGTTGTTCCATGTGCTGTGGGCAAAGAAACCGAATCTTGACTCCATTCCGGATGAGTGCATCCCTGTGCTCCCACCAGTCCGAGTCTACCGCATTCATGACCGTTGGTCTGTGCTGACTCCGCAGCGCGACAGCGACGTATTTTCTATCGGAATGGTCAAACGTGGCGAGATTGGGATCGGTTGGGAACTCATTGAAACCACTTGCAGAAGGCGTAATGGGCACCTGCTCGCTTCGGGCCTCAAACGCCTGATTCTCCCATACCCATTGCATGAAAGCGTCCCCGAGTCCCGGTTGCCCCGATGGAGACAGATAGCGTTGGTACTCAGTCAGAATGAGCCGCCTGTCGTCGAGAACAAGCAGCCCTTTGTTCTGAATATCCACAAGCGCATCCACGCAGGCAGACCGGCATGTCAGGTCGGCTTGCGGGGCCTGACCGTTGGCGACAATGGCAACGTTGACATCCACAACAAAGGCTTTCACGGATTGGCCGCCTTCTCCTGTTGAATCGCAGCCTTCGTAATGGCTGCCATTTCGCCGAATTGATCGCCAAAAAAGTCTTTGGGCCAGTTTCGTATGCTGCCCAACATATCAACGTCCAATGCTTTTAACTGCGACGCGCCATCCTGCATCTCGCAGAAGTACAGCGCAGTCGTATCGGGGCTGATGACCCGTTCAGCGATACGCCGTTGTAACCGTCTCAAAAGGTGCTCGCTGTGGCTTTCGAACACAATCTGGATGTTGCGAGATGTGGCCGCGTCAATGAACACATCCGCGAGCCCTGCTTGTACAGCGGGATGCAGATGAATCTCGGGCTGCTCCAGAACGATGATCGATCCTTCAGGCGCGTAGTAGCACAACACCAATGCCGGTAAGATTTGCGAGACGCCGAACCCAACATCGGTTATCAGCACATCCGGTGATGGGGCGTTGCGGCGAACCTTCACACGATAGATATTCCCGCCTTCCTTGGCGACCGGTTCCACCTTGAAAGAATGTACGAGGCCCAACTCCTTGAGCCATGCCGCCACCCGTTGTTCCAACGTTTCCCGCTTTCGCCCTTTTCCCCGCGACAGCAGAAAGCCCGTCTCGCGGGCGGCCAGAATGGCTTCCACCACACGCTCGCCACGATGCCCCATATCTACGGGCTCGCCCCCGGACCATGGATACTGTCGCTTCGGGTAATCTCGCAAAGGCCCCAGATACTTCGTTCCGGAGAACAGTTGCTCGAAGGCCAGTTGGAGATCGGAGAGAAATCCCGCGTTCTGATAGCGCGCGTTGACTTCGTTGGGAAAGCCATAGCACTTGACGGGGGCCGGCAAATCCCAGGATCGCCCAACGGTTCTGATAAAACGAAAGCCGTCGTTCGGCTGAACGGACAACTCGTAAGCGAGCTTGCCTTCGCTCTTTCGCGCCATCACGAATTCATGGTCTGCGAAGCCATAGGCCAACCGGGTGACCGCAAGTCGTTTTTTGTCGTTCTCGCCCATCGCGACACGGAAAAGAATCTCATCGCCCTTGAAAAGCGTCACATCCCGGTTCTCCGGACTTCGAATGTCCAGCGGTTTGGGCAGTTTCCATTGGATATCCCAGTCGAGGCTCCCCGGAGACGCGTGAGCAAACACCACGTCACCAAAACTGCCCAAATTGGCGGGGCTCTTCTCGGTTCCGAAATCGAGCACCTGTAGGCGGTCGGTTGACTCGACGGTCTGTTTGATCATCAAAAGCAGTTGCAGGATGCTCGTCTTGCCGGAACTGTTTGTCCCGAACAGCCCGGTGATGGGAGCCAGCCGCATCTTGTCGATGCGCTTCCACGACTTGAAGTGGCTGATGCTAAGTTCCGTTATCATGGCCTATTCCTCCGGTTCGTCGTCCGCGCCGCCCATGCGGTACTTGATGTCGTAGTTGATGATGAAATCCAGTTCTTCGTCCGTGAAGCCGTAGTGCATTGCCATCATTTGATCAATCCTTTCTCCACGTTGCGAAAAGCGTTGTGGGCGGCGATTTTAACCGGGTCGGGAACCAGGGGGAAGGTGGTGAGGATGTAGGCGAATTCCTCCTCGGTCAGGCCGTAGAGGTGCGCGACCAGGGCGTCGAGTTCGGCACGGAGTTTCGCACGCTCGGCGGGATCGGTCGCTCCGACGGTCTTGGCCGTCGCCCGCGCGCCGAAAATCTCCTTCGCCAGGTCGTCGAACTCCGACGTTGTGCAGATTAGCCGCGCCGCCCGCTCCACAATGGGTCGAAATGCCCCTTCCTTCGCAGTCAGGCGGGGGACGGGTAGTTGCTTCATATAGAAGAAATTGCAGTGGTTCGTCACCCGCTGGCGCATGAACCAATCTGCAAGCAGCGAGTCGAACAGCGCGACAACAGCGGCCATGGCCGTCGGTTCAGTCGGCTCGATCACGGTCGGCAACGTATTTCCCGCGAAAACACGAGGGGGTATCACGGTGGCGATCAACGTGCGCTCGTTGGTGCTTGCAGCGACATCGCGGAACCCGATGCGGTAGTATTCGTAATCGTACCGTCCGTTTTCGCGGGGCTTCAAAGCGGCCCGCCCCTCGGTCTCACTGACCCACCATTTGTTCTCAGCGAATCGGTGGTCGAAGTGCCAGATCATCTTGCCTTCGTACAGCGGAAGGCGGCCCTTGCCCGGTTCAGTCTTGAACAAGCGGCTGTCGTTGGTCATGTGGAACTCGGCCGTGAACGCAACGTTCCATGCACCTTCGATACGTTCGCCGAGTAACGGGAACTTGAGCATCTTCTCCGCGATACGAACGTCCATCGGACTCTTGAACTCCATCACGGAGAGGGAGTCGGGGGCGAGACGGCGGACGAGCGGGATGGAAATCTCGATGGATCCCTCCTGGGGGAAGCGTTCGAGTTCGGCCACGTCGTGGCGCATGAAGGCAGCGGGGAAACGCTCTGTCGTGCCGCCCTTCTCGTACGAGAGCACCACGAACTTGAAGCTGCGATGGACGCCTTCGAACACTTCCTTCCGATTCTCAATGCAGAAGATGCCGGTGATGCGTGAGTGATCGAAGAGCATTTCACGTAGTTGCTTGGTGCCGAGGTCGGTGTAAATGCCGCTGGGGATGACGATGCCGCAGTAGCCGCCGGGGCGTAGCAAGTTGAAGCATTGCTCGGTGAAGAGTTTGTAGAGGTTGGTGTCCGATCCAGCCTTCTTGCCGTCCACGATGCTGATCTGGTTCTTGTACTGCGGGGCGGATCGGTAGAAGGCGCTGACGTGGGGGTATTCGCTCTGGTACTTCAGCCACGCGGCGCGGGTATCTTCGTCCTTGAGGAGTTTCGTCTGCTCTTTCTCAAAGTCCTTGACGCTCATCTTCTTCTTGGTGACTAGATCGGAGTATTCCTCGAAGAACTCCTTGGCGTTGGGCTTGAAGATTTCCCAGGGCGGATTGGTGATGATGGCGTCGAAGCCTCCCTTGGCACCAAGGATCTGGTCAAACTCATAGCTCCAGTGGAACGGCTTAAGGGCGGCGATGTCGGAATCCTTCAACGCCCGTTTCTTCGGCTTGCCCTCCTGTTTCTTCTTCTCGTCCCAGGTCGCCTCCTCGTACTTGATTCCGAGATGGACGAATTCGCCAAGCAGGATGTCGTTCAGAGCGGGAACTGCGGCCTGTTTCCTGGCCTGGATATTGTCGCGCAGTTCCTGAAGGTCGTGGCCGTAGGTCGTGGCGCGGCGGTAGACCTCGATCAGTTCGTTCTTCTCTTCCAAGACCTCCCGATAGCTCTTGCGGAAGAAGTCGGCCGGGTGACGCTTCTCGAATTCCGCATCGTCCACGTGCATGAGGCCAACCAGGGAGTTGCCGGCCATGATGTTGAACTCGATGTTCGGCAGGGGCTCCAGGTCATCGGCGTTCTGTGCGGACGCTACGAGGGCAAGGAAAAGCCGCAGCTTGGCGATTTCCGTGGCCTCTTCCATGATGTCCACGCCGAAGAGGTTGTTGGTGATGATGCTGCGCTTGATGAAATAGGAAACGCTCTTGTGTTCCTTCTGCGTCTTCTTGAGCCATACCTGCAAGTCGCGGTCGCTGAGGAAATCAATCTTGCCGATCACGGCGGCATAGACGTTGATCAGGGTCTTCATGGCCGACACGAGAAAGGCGGCGGAACCGCAGGCCGGGTCGAGGAGGCGCATACTCGGCAGAACCTCGTGCAGCAGCTTCTTGCAGAGCGGGGCGTCGAGAGCCAGCAGGAGGTCGCCGACGGAGTCGTACGTGCGGGCAGACTTGCCCTCGCCTTCGGCCACTCCGTCCAGAATCAGGCGGTGAATGGTGCGTTCGCACAGGTATTCGGTGATTTCCGGGCGGGTGTAGTAGGCCCCGAACGCCTTCTGATTGATGTACTTCTCGAAGATGTAGCCCAGAACGTCGGGATTGATCTCGTTATCCTGCCCGCCGGGGGTGTCGTTCAGATTCCAGGAGTAGTTCCCGAACAGGCCAAGCAGGTTCTCGAACGCCTTGTCCGGGACAGCGATCTTCGGCCAGCGGAGTTCGACGGGATGCGGCAGAAAAAGCCCGCCGTTGAGATACTTGATCTTGCCGAGCAGCGCATTGACTTCCGCGGTCCGCTTGTCCTCCGGCTTGGCGAAGCCCTCGAAAAACAGTGGCTTGAGAAAGTGGGCGTAGTAGCGGTTAACACCGCCCTTCCTGTTTTGCGCGAGCTTGTTCTGGAGGTAGAACTCGTCGCCGCCGTCGAGGAAGAACTTCTTCTGGAGGAAGTAGATGAACATCAGGCGGTTCAGTAGGACGGAGGCGTACCAGCGGCGGTCACGCTCGTCGCCAATACCCTCTATGAGTTCGATGAAGGCAACGTGCTGTTCCTGAAACTCGCCGTAGAACTTCTTCGTGACCCGTTCGATGTCAAGGGCCTGTTTCAGCCTGGCGGTCACTTCCAGCAGGGGCACATGCCCGCTGTCGTCGAAGTCGGCGAAGTCCACCGCCATTGCACCGAGTTTGCTCAAGAGCAGGTCGCCGGACTGGCCGTGGACGTGGATGTGCGTGCGGGGGATGAGCCTGCGGTCCTGCCGTTTGGCCCAGTACCATAGGCTCTGCGAACGCTTGGCGTCCACGAAGATGAGGACGTTCTCGTGATGGAGCTTGGCAATTTCTTTGTGGATAGCGGACCGAGCGGCGGCGTCCGGGATTACGCCATCATCTGTCACAACCTCGATGACGACGACGCCCGAGAGTTGGGCGACTTCGCGCCGATTGAAGGCAATGCCCTTGACCGCCATGGGCACCGATTTGCCGGACGATGGGTTTGACCAGCCGAGTTCCTCGACAAAGAGGCGAGTGAAGTCGAATGCCTGTAGGCAATTGCGTGCGTGCTGAAGATTCATAGGCTGGCCTCCCGGATCCACTCGATCAGCTTCCTCTTCAACAGCGCTTTCGTAGGAAGGTAAAGCTGGTATTCGCGGGCGTGGATATTTGCGTCCTTGGGCAGCGTCAGCTCGACAATGGCGTCCTTTTTCGACTGACAGAGCAGCAGGCCGACGGTGGGGTTCTCGTCCGGGAGCTTCACGTGCCGGTCGAAGTAGTTCACGTACATCTGCATCTGGCCAAGGTCCTGATGGGCCAGCTTGTCGAGTTTGAGATCAATGATGACATAGCAGCGAAGCAGGCGGTTGTAGAAAACCAGGTCCACGAAGAAGTGGTCCTCATCGAATGTGAAGCGTTTCTGGCGAGCCTCGAAGAGGAAGCCTTTGCCGAGTTCGAGCAGGAAGTGTTCGAGATGGTCAATGATGGCGGTTTCAAGATCGGACTCGCTGTAGCCCGGTTTTTCTTCGAGGCCGAGGAATTCGAGGACGTAGGGTTCCCGCAGCACATCCTCCGGCCTGGTGACGACCTGTCCTTCGGCAGCGAGCTTGCGGATGCCGTTCTTGTCGCGGCTGAGGGCGAGGCGCTCGTAGAGGGCAGAGGCTTTCTGGCGCTTGAGTTCCGGCACGGACCAACCTTGGTTTGCTGCCTCGATCTCGTAGAAGCTGCGTTCGTCAGGGTCTTTAATGGTGAGAAGGATGATGTAGTGTGTCCAACTCAAGCGAAAGGGTGAAGAAGATTTGCCAATAGGCTGTTGGCATATCTGCGGAAGCCGCTCGCCATCCGATTGCGCCTGTCCCGTTCTCGCCTCCAATTCGCCAACATGCAGTTGGCGAATTGCGCAAGAGCGATCCTGCCAGAGAAGAAAGAAACTGCGCATGTTCTGAAGGTTGGAGCGCGAGAAGCCTTTCCCGAACTCCTCGGTCAGTCGGGCCGATAGTTCCTTCAGCAGTTCGGTCCCGTATTCCGCCCGCCTCTCGCCTTTCTGCTCGTGCTCAACGATGCGCCGCCCGATCTCGAAATTGGTCAGCACTTGGAGGGTGTTGACCGTCGACACGGCGGCGCTGCGGGCGGCGGCGATCAGTTGCCGGACCTCGGCCAGCAAGCCGGCGACTCCGCCGCTCTCGCTTTTCTGAACACTGGACATCTTCTTCGTCCTCATACTTCCGCCTTCTTGAGTCCCAGGGAGCATATCACCTGTGGTTCATTCAATTCCACGGTTTCACTCACCCGGCAGAGGCGAGCATCCTGGCGCAGCGCAATAGCCAATTCCGCGAGACGCTGATCGTCAACTCCACTCTTGAGTTGGCGGTTGAGGGTGTCGGTTGCCGACTGGAGTAGCGGGAACTTGTAGATGTCCTCGATGGCGTGGCGGAGTTCAGGCAGGTCAAAGAGGGTGCCCTTGACTTCCTCGGCATAGGCTTTGAGGCGCTCGTAGGCGCGGAAGCGCGCGCCGGATGGGCGGCCGAGTTGTCCGCCGACGGATTTCTCGGTCTCGACGATGAGTTTGACGCCTTTGGCAACCATCTCGTGGTGGTCGTCATGGCGCGGGATGGCCGGGATGCTGGATTCGCATTCGGCCACCTTCAGGATGGTGAATTGCGATTCGGTGACGCTGTTGCCGCGCTTGTCCACCCACGCCAGGGCGTCGTTGCCCTCGGCCGTCCGCAGATAGACGAGCGCGCCTTCGGGTTGGTCGGGGCGCGGTGGATGCGGCCGTGTCGAATAGACGACGTTCGGCATGGCCGGGATGATCTTTTCGAGTTCCGGGTCGCGGTCTATGGCGTTCTTCCATATCTGGTAGGCGTAGGACGCGAGGTCCACCTCCGCGTCCTCGTCGCCGTCCAGAATGCCCGCCTTCTCCGTGAACAGATCGCGGACGGCCTGGGCATCGTCCTGGTCCTCAAAGAAGGCTTCGTCCGCGCCCACAACCTCGGCGTTCTCCTGGAGGCGCTGGCGCACGCGGGAGCGCAGCCGGATGATCCGCTCGACACCCTCGGCGGGTAGGAACGAGTAGCAGAGGATCGTGTCGGACTGCTGGCCGATACGGTCAACGCGGCCGGCGCGCTGAATCAGGCGGATGATCGCCCAGGGCAGGTCGAAGTTCACAACGACGGCGCAATCCTGAAGGTTCTGACCTTCGCTCAGTACGTCGGTCGCCAGAACGACGCGCAGTTCCTTGTCGCGGGGCACGTGGTCGCGCTTCTCGTTGCTGACGGGACTGAACCGGTAGGCAATGGTCGTCGGGTCATCCGAATCGCCGGTCACGCCCTCAAGCGCCTTGATGCCCTTGGCTTTGAGTTGCTCACTCAGGTAGTCAACCGTGTCGGCAAACTGGGAGAAGACCAGGACCTTTTCGGTCGGGTGCTGTTTGGTCAAGAGGGCAAGCAGGGCTTGGAGTTTGGCGTCGCGTGCGGAGTCCCAGCCGCCGGCATTCTTCAAGACCTTCATCAATGCCTTGGCATCCCGGCGGAGGTCCTCGGCCAGGTCGGCATTGAACAGGTCGGGTTTCAGCCACTTGAACCGCCGCCGGAAATGGGCGGCGTAGGCGTCGTAGACTTCGGCGGCCCGCGCGCGGATGTCCGCCTCCGTGAGGAGGTGGCGAACTGCGGACAACGGGTCGCGTTCGGAACCGTTGTCGTCATTGTCGGAAGCCGGATCCCAGAGATCGGAGTCCTCGTCATTCGCTGAGGCGTCCAGCAAGCCCATGTCTTGGGTGCCGATGGGGAGCGGTAAGCCCTTCTCGATGGCGTGCAGGCAGATAAAGTTCCGCAGGATGTGGCGTTCGAGGGACAGAATGAAGGAGTGCCCGCTGCTCTCCAGCCGTTTGAACAGATTGGTCCGGCAGAAACCCTTGAGGCGCGTGCCGGCACGGGAAAGATCGGCAAGGACCTTGGCTTCGTCGGGCGTCGGTGGTTTGTGCGGCGTCGGTTGCTGGTAGTTGCCAAGGCCGTAGCGGGGCAGCGCCAGATGGTTGACGGCGTCAACCACGTCGTCAGCAAACAGGCGGGCGTACTGGTCGTCCGGGTCCTTGTCGCTGATCTTGAAGCGGACGGTCTTCGGCACGCGCGAGGGGAAGTAGGAGCGGGTCCCGTCCGCGAACTCCAGGTACTTGCGGTCGCGCGCGGGGTCGCGCTTGGCGTAGTTCTCCTGGATGAAACTGCGCGTGCGGCGGACCAGATACAGGCGCATCAGGTCCCGCCAGTCGTCCGCGTGTTCGCTCTTCTCAAAGGCCGCGAGCGAACGCACCGGGCATTGATGCCGGCGGATGAACTCGGTTTCGCCGAGTTCCCGGAGTAGTTTCTCCGGGCGGATGCCGATGTCCTTCTGCTCGTCAATGAACAGGCGAAGTTGGTTGGACAGGTCCAGGTAGGTCTTGTTGTACGGCGTCGCCGACAGCAGGATCACGCGGCTGTCGTTGGCGGCGATGTACTCGGCGATGGCGCGGTAGCGGCGGCCCTCTCGGTTGCGCAGGTTATGGCTCTCGTCAATCAGTACCAGCCGGAAGCGCCGGAGATCGGGCAACTCGCGCTGAACACGGGTAATGGACAGTACCTTTGCCCGGAGCCGGTACTCCTGACGGTAGTCCTCCCACATGCGAACGAGGTTCTTCGGGCAGATGATCAGCGTTTCGACCCCGTGGTCATCCTCAAAGATGCGCGCGAGCGTGGTCGCCATGAGCGTCTTGCCCAGCCCGACCACGTCGCCAATGACCACGCCGCCGCGCTTGTTCAGGTGGTGCGCGGCAATCTTCACCGCCGCTTTCTGGAACTCGAAGAGTTTGTTGCCAAAGTCGCTGGGGATGCGGAACTCGGTCAGGCCGGCGCGTGCCTCCTGGGAGAGGTGGTAGGCCATCTTGACGTAGATGTGATAGGGCGGAAGCGGATCCGGGCGTGCCCAACTGTTGTTGATGATCTCGATAAGTTCTTCGGAGATGTCCATGCAGAAGCGGTCATTCCAGCGGTCTTCAAACCACTTCGCCAACTTGTCGCAGGCGTCATGGTCCAGAACGTCAACGTTCAGTTCCCCCTGCTTGGACAGTCCGGCCAGGGTCAGGTTGCTGCTGCCAAGGTAGCCGATCTTCGGGTTGAGCGGGTCCTGTCGGAACAGGAGATACAGCTTCGCGTGGAGAGGGTGGCGCAAGAACAGCTTCACTACGACCTTGCGGGCGGCGATCTGGGCCGCCAAGCGCCGGAGGCCCTCCTCGTCGGCATTCGTGGGTATCCCCACCATCAACTGGTCGCGGAAATCCTGGGCGAGTTTCTTCTTGAGGGCAACTGCCGTAGCCTGGTCAATCTGATCCCCGGACGCGACGGAACTCATAGCCTGGCGAAGTTGGTCCTGAGGCATCTGTTGCATGCCCACGAGGAGGCGGCAGCAATGCCCATCGCCGCCGTGCCACTTCTCGATGTTGTCATGGAGTTGCCGCCAGCCGCGGAGGTTGAAGTAGCCGACGCAGAAATCTGCGCGCTCGCAAAGCGCGATGGTTTCCTGTAGCGCCGGAAGCAGGTTCTCCTCGATGTTGTCAAAAATGCGCGGCATCTATCATCTCTCTTTCTCGGCCACTTTGCCTGCACGAATCCAGTCATCGACCTCGGTGGCCTTGAACTTCCAGAGCCGCCCGACCTTGTGGGCGGGTAGCTTCTTCCGCTCGATCCACTTGTAAACCGTGTCAGGGTTCACGCCCAGATGCGCGGCTATCTCGTCAACTGACAACCACCGTTCTTGTTGCATGGTCATTCCTGCTCTGTGCCGGGACATGCCCGGCCAATATGTTGAAAACGGTTCGCACGATAGCAGGTTCTGTCCAGAGAAGCCAGTTGAAACACAAAAGAAGCGGAGCAAAGCGAAAACAGAAACATGTTCGCAAGTGCCCCACTTCCTTTCCGGCGCTTGCGGGCATGTTTCTACCGCATCCCGTGAACGGAGTGCACGGCAACCGGCATGACAGCCCACGACCTCGACACGGACGGTCTATCGCTGGTAGTACTTTCGGGCGGCTTCCACGGAAGACGAATCCCTGGCCGTCTATTTCGCGGAGCGACCATGAACGAAACACCCGTCACATTCAATTCGATGGGCCAGCAGGTGGTGGGGATGTGGCATCGGCCGTTGGGGCGGGGGCCGTTTCCCGCCGTGCTGTTCCTGCATGGGTTCACGGGCCATAAATCCGAGGCGCACCGCATCTTTGTCGAGCAGGCGCGCGTCTTGGCGGCGGCGGGTATCGCGGCGCTGCGATTCGATTTCCGCGGGTGCGGCGACAGCGCGGGCGATTTTTCGCGGATGACCATCGCCGGGGAGCGCGCGGATGCCAGGGCCGCGCTGCGCTTCCTGAAGCGGCGGCGCGAGATAGACGCGGACCGCGTCGGATTGCTTGGGTTCAGCATGGGCGGCCTGGTCGGCGTGTACACGCTTGCCGACGAACCCGCCCTGCGGGCCGCCGTCCTGTGGAATCCGGTGGCCTTTCCACGCGACCTGCGCGATCAGCGCGTGACGCCGGAGGGCGGCCGGCAAGTGCGCAAACTGGGCGTTCTGGACAACGGCGGCTGGGCCGTGGGCGCCGAGTACCTGAAGGAATTGGGCGTGTTGGACCCGGTTGCGCGGGCCGCCGCGATCCATTGCCCGGTGCTGCTGCTCGGATCAACAAAGGACGAAACCGTGCCCATCGCGCACGCGACGGCGTACCGCGACGCCTTGCGCGGGGCGGGGACCCCGGTCTCGTTCCACGCCGTGGAAGGGGCGGACCATACGTTCGGGTCGCTTGGATGGACCGCGGAGGCGTTGGCCGTCACGCTCAACTGGTTCCGCGCGCGCCTGTCGCCCTGACACAAAGCGCCGGCACGTATCCGCTACGGCACGTCGCCGGATACCGTGTTCGTCCCGGGGGCGGTCTCCGAGGCGACCAGCTGGTCGCGCGGGAAAATCAGCGCGGACGCCGTTTGCGCCGAGAAGACGTGCGTCCATGGCGCGAGGCGTTTCTGGAGATCCTCGACTTCGGCGCGGATCGCTGCGCGCGCCGCGGCGCCCGCCGCATCGGCCTCTGCGCCGCCCGATGGCGCCGGCGGCGGTTCCTCGTATTGGAACGAGAGCCATCCGTGGCGGCCATCATCGCCGGCCGGATCGCCTAGCTCGATCCGAACCGTCAATCCGTTGGTCGCGCGCGCGATCGCCACATCGCCCCGGCCGAAACCGAGCGACTCGCGCGGGAGCGCCGGGTCGGCCACGCCGAGTGCGGTCAGCCCCTGCAGCGCGCGAAACCAGAGGTCCGCGCCGGACGAGTTGATCGGCCGGCCGCCGAGCGCGCGGACGCCGGCGTAGCCGCCCGATGCGGTGCGTTCGATCCCGTAGGCGGGCGCCTGCGCCGGCGTCGCGGCGATCTCCCGCACGGACGCGGCGGGCAAGTCGAAGAGTTTCTTCCGGATCCAGTCCGCGGCCCGCCGGGGGATGTCGTCGAGGAAGGGTTCGGCCAGGACGACCGGGCCGCCGCCCACGCGGACAAAACGGCCGTCCGGCATCGAAAATCCCGCGGCGATGGCGGGCGAGACGCGCGGCTGGCCGAGCGCGATCTCCTCGGGCGGCCCGCCTTCCGCGCCGGTAAGCGTGATGCGCGCCGGCGGATTCGTTGACTGGTCGTCGAGCCCGAACTCCGCCAGCAAATCCGCGCCGCCCCGGATGACCTCCGCGACGCGCAGGCCGTCGAGACCGCGCAGCAGGTCCGCCACCGATTCGAATCGCGCCGGATAGTCCCAGAGTGACGCGACCGTCCATCCGTCCGGGCCGCGCGCCAGTTCCACGCGCTGCGTACCGCTTGCAATCCCGATCCGCGCGACGGCATTGATGTCGGGTGTGCTCAGCGCGCGCCGCCCCGTTTCGGGCGCGGGGCCGGCCGCCGGGCGCCGCGCGACCCAGGCCGCGAGGCCCGCGAGCAGGGCGGCGGTCGCCAGCAGAATCGTCAAGGTGCGGAATTTCATCGTGGGATCTCCTCGGGTTGTGCCGCACGGCGCTCAGGGGCGCGCGCGCCGCCGGCGGCGCCAGCCGTGGGCCAGGCCGAACAGGACGACCAGCGCCGGGACGCCGGCGATGTTCAGCGCCTTGAGCCGGGCGCCCAGGGTCTCGATTTCCCGCCGCAGGTTCTTGCGGACCGCGCGCAACTGGGCGCGTGTCTCGGAGAGCTGGCGGCGGAACGACTCGATCTCCCGTTTCTGTTCCGGCGAGACGATCAGCTTCTGGTCTTCGGACTTGGCTGCCTGGAGGTCGTCAATCTTCATCTGGGTGAGGCGCAGTTGTTCCTGGAGCTTCAGCTCCTCCTGCCGCCATTTTTCCTGCGCGCCGCTCTGGAGCGCGAGCACGCGGGTGAAGGGCCGTTCAAACGCGCCCCGGCTGCGCAGGCCCAGGAGTGCATCCCCGCCGACCAGCTGCCCGGCCAGGTTCGCGGCGAAATTGATGTTGTCGTTCAGCAACTGGTACACCCCGCGCCCGAACATCGGGAGCCGCCGGGCGGCAAAGCCGTCGAACGCGAAATCCACATCGCCGACCAGGACGACCGAACCCTCGCGCGCGCTTTCGGCGAGGTGGGCCGGGCGTTGGGGCGCGCCGGGCGATTCATTCGGCTGGTCCGGGTTGTTGCCCGGGCGGCCGTCGGGAAAGGCCGTGGCGAACCGGCCCGACACCCGCAGCGCCACCGGCATCGGCGCGGGCCCCGCGCGGAAGGAATCGGCGCCCATCGCCGCGCCCATGGCGGCCTCGACGGCGCTGATGCTGCCCGCCTCCGGGCCGGCGGTGATGAGGGGCGTCACGGTGAGGCCCTCCTTTGGCTCGACCGCGAACCAGCCCGCCAACGGCAACTGCATCATCTCGAGCGCGGCGATCGCGACCTCGCCGCGATTGAAGTTTTCGGGCCGGAGCGAGAGCCACGCGCGGTGGCGATCCACGCTTCCGTCGGGCATCGTCACCCGCGTCGCCGCGCGCGGGTCCGCCACGACGCGCTCGGTGTCCATCGTGATGCCCCACGCGGAGGTCAGTCGGTTGAGGTCCGATCCGGCCGCGAACGGGTCGCGCATCTGCCGGGCCTGGCTTTCCAGCTCGACCAGGCACTGCGGATCCACCAGCGCGATCAGCCGGCCGCCGCGGAGCACGAACTGGTCCAGCGCGTAGAGCGCCGTCTCGGGGATGTTGCGGGGGTGGACGAGCAGCAGCGTTTCAATGTCGGCCGGCACATCGTCCAGCGCGCCGGGCAGTTCCAGCACCTGGGCGATCGAGCGCAGCTCCTGCACGAGGATCCACGGTTCCTCCCCGCCGCCCGCCATGAACCCCGGCATCCGGCCCATCAGGGGCAGGGGGCTCATCAGCCCGATTTTCGGCTTCCGCGCGGCCGTCACCTCGTGGATAAGCCGCGTGATCTGGAATTCCAGCTGCGGCTCGTCCGCGGGGGAAAAGAACGGGATCGCCGCCTCCTTCGCGCCCGACAGCGCGACGAGCCCGAGGTACACCGGCGGTCGCTCCCCGGCGGGGTCCAGCCGCGTGGCGGACAGTCCGTACCGCTGCGCGCGCTCCTCCGCGTCGCTGTCCGGCTGCGGGTCCAGCACCTCCAGCGCCAGGCGCCCGCCGCCGTGCGCCCGGTATTCCTTCAGCAGGTCGAGGATGCGGCGCCCGTACTGTTTGAACTGCATCGGCGCGGCGTCCGCCGAACGGCTGAAATAGAATTTCAGCGTGACGTCGCGCTGAAGGCCGTCCAGCAGCGCGCGGGTCCCGGGCGACACCGTATAGAGGTCGTCCGCCGTCAGGTCGGCGCGCAGCCGCGCCGCGCCCGCCAGTGCGTTCAGCAGGACCAGCGCCACCAGCGCGGCCGCGAGGCCCGCGGCGCCTGTCACGAGGTTGAATCGGGTGGATTTCATCGGTCGGCCGTCCTCACTTGCCCTTCCGGTTTTCCAGCGCCACATGCGTGGCCAGCAGCATGAAGCCGACCACGCTGGCGAAGTACAGCACATCGCGCAGGTCCACGACGCCGCGCTGCAACTGTTCGTAGTGCGCGGAAAAGCTGAACCCCGCGACCACGTCCACCAGCCATGCGGGCGCCACGGCGTACAGGAAATCCGTCACCGGCGGGTAGCCCGCCAGCAGCAGGAACAGCCCGATCACCGCCGCCAGGATGAAGCTGATCACCTGGTTCCGCGTCAGCGCCGAGGTCAGCGAACCAATCGCCAGATAGGCCGCCGCGAGCAGTGCGCTGCCGAGATAGCCGGCGGCGATCGGGCCCGGGTCGGGCGCGCCGAGGTAGAACGCCGTCGCGACGACCGGAAACGTCAGCGCCAGCGCGAGCAGGACGAAGAGCCACGCCGCCAGGAACTTGCCGGCGATGGCCTGCGCGGTCGTCAGCGGCATCGTCAGCAGCAGCTCCAGCGTGCCGGTGCGGCGTTCCTCCGCCCACAGGCGCATCGCCACCGCGGGCACGAGGATCAGGTAGAGCCACGGGTGCCAGATAAAAAAACGGTCCAGGTCCGCCTGGCCGGCCTCGAAGAAGCGGCTCACGTTGAACGTGAAAAAGCCGCTCAGCGCGAGGAAGATCACGATGAACACATAGGCCACGGGCGAATTGAAATAGGCCTTCCACTCGCGTTTGAGAATGACGCATACCGGGCTCATCGGGCGCTTCCCCCCACGTCGGCGGTTGTTGTCAGCCGGCGGAAGACCTCGTCGAGCGAGCCCTGCCGGCGCAACGCCGCGGGCGTGCTGTCCGCCACCAGCAGCCCGCCGCTGATGATGATCGCGCGGGTGCAGATGGCCTCGACTTCTTCGAGGATATGCGTCGAGAAGATGATCACCTTCTCGCGCGCCATCTCCCGGATCATGTTGCGGACGACGAATTTCTGGTTCGGGTCGAGTCCCTCGGTCGGCTCGTCGAGAATCAGCGCCGGCGGATCGTGCAGGATCGCCTGCGCGAAGCAGGTGCGCTGGCGGTAGCCCTTCGAGAGCGTCTCGACCGGCTGCCGCCGCACGTTCGTCAGGATGCAGCGCTCCAGCGTCTCGTGCACGCGCGCCCGCGCGGCCGCCCCGGCCAGGCCGCGGATCTGCGCCGCGAAGAGGAGGAATTCCTCCACCGTCATGTCGCCGTAGGACGGCGCGTTTTCGGGCAGGTAGCCCAGCCGTTTCCGCGCCTCGACCGGCCGCTCCGCCACGTCGAACCCGGCCACCGTCGCGCGCCCGGACGTCGGCGCGAGAAATCCGGTGAGCATCCGCATCGTGGTCGTCTTGCCGGCCCCGTTGGGGCCCAGGAACCCGAGCACCTCGCCCGGCTTCGCTTCGAACGAAACGCCGCGCACCGCCTGGCGCCCCCCGAAATGCTTAACGAGATTTTCCGCCTTGATCATAGAGGGCGCTTCGCGCCCGCCTCCTTGTGATCGCTGACGATCATAGACCGCCGCGCGCGACTCGCGTTCAAAAAAAATTACAGGGACTGGAATTTACAGGGATTGGAAGCCGCCGCACACATTATTTACAGACGTTGGAACTTCGGGGGCCTCCCGCTACAGTCCGCGCATGAAGTGGCTGGTGAGCTATCCGGAGGACGGGCCGTCCGTGCCGTTCTACGACAAGTGGGTGCGCGCGAGCGGCGCGGCGCCGGACCTCGTGCCGCCGGACTACGCGTGGGCGGGCGACCCGGCGGCGTACGCGGCGCTGTTGCTGCCCGGCGGCGGGGATGTGGACCCCGCGCGGTACGGCGCGCCGGCCCGGCACCCGACGACGTATGACGTGCGGCCGGCGCGCGACGCGCTGGAGCTGCGCCTGATCGCGGCCTTTC
>CAYMCD010000071.1:0-16527 GCA_964388845.1 uncultured Verrucomicrobiota bacterium | reverse complement strand
GCGCCCGCGGCGGCGCCCGACCGCGGCGGCGATCCGGCCCGCGCGCCGGCGGACGGGGACCTGTCCGTCCGTGCCCGCGAATCCGCGCCGGCGGATTTCCGCGATCTGCAATCGGCCCATCGGGCCATCAGCCGACAGTACGAGGACCTCGCCAACTGGGTTCTGGACAACCTGCGCGGACGTTTCCTGCTGAGGGAGCAGCACGTAGGCAAGCTGCGCTTTGCGCCGGTCGCGGACGATTATTCGCTCCACGCCGACCTCGCCGAGTTCCTCGCGGTGCAGCCGGGTGAGGACGTGAAGTTGAATGACGCGCTGCAATACAGCCGGGTCCTGATGACCGGATTGCAACAGCAGTTTCTCACCGCCACCCAGCGCGCGCCGGACCGCGTCACGCTCTACATCCCGCCGTTCGAGCGCGAGGGGGCCGCGCTCCGCGAGGACCTCTATGGCGCGATGCGGGCCGTCCTCGGCGCGGATCGCTTCGGACGGATGCTCTCCGTGGGCGAACAGGAATTGACGCGCGCCTACGATTATTTCGGCGCCGCGGCCCGTTCGATGGAGTTCCAATTGGTGCCGGATCCGACCGAGCGGACGCCGCCGCACCTGCTGATCCGCGACGGCTGGGTCATTCCGAAAGATGCCTCGCGCCGGTCCATCGAAACGACCGAAGAGGCCGTCCGCGAACTCCCCGCCCGCTACCATGCCTTTCTCGCCTGGTTGCCGGACGCCATCTCCGCCTATGTCAAACCCTGACGCCGCCGCGCCGCGCCGCGTGCGCCTGCACAAACACATGGCCGATTGCGGCGTCGCCTCGCGGCGCGCCTGCGAGCGCATCATGGCCGAGGGCCGGGTCACGGTGGACGGTGCCGTGGTCCGCGAAGCGGGCGCCACGGTTGATCCTTCCGCGCAGCGCGTCGCGGTGGACGGGCGGCCGCTCCGCGCGGCGGCGCACCGGTGCCTGATGTACCACAAACCGCGCGGCGTGCTCTCCGCCCTCTCCGACGACCGGGGGCGCGGCTCGCTCGGGGATGTCCTCCCGCCGGACGCGGGGCGCGTCTACCATGTCGGGCGCCTCGACCAGGACAGCGAGGGACTCCTGTTGCTGACCAACGACGGCGCGCTGGCGGCCCGTCTGATGCACCCGCGGTTTCAGATCGAAAAGATGTACCGCGTGACGTGCGCCGGCGACCCGGACCCGGCGTCGCTGGTCCGGATGGCCACCGGAATCCTGGATGCCGGCGAACGCCTTCGCGCGAAATCGGTGCGGCGGATCGAGCCCGGGCTTTACGACGTGGCGCTCACGGAAGGCAGGAAACGCGAAATCCGCCGCCTGTTTGCCGCGTGCGGGTGTCCGGTGAAGCGGCTCATCCGCACGGCGGTCGGCGGGGTCCGGCTCGGATCGCTTCAGGTCGGCCGCTTTCGCGATCTCACCGCGGAGGAACTGGCCTCGCTCAAGAAACTCGCGGGCCTTTAGAGGCGGGCGGGGGGGGATTGGGAGCCGGATTCACGGCCCCGTTCGCCAGGGCAGCGCCGATGCCCCTTGCCCCCCCATCCCCTCCGGCGCATAAAATTTTCTACGCGATATCCCGGGGCGCGCGCGGACACGCCACATCTTCGAGCAGGCGCGCGACGGAATCCTCGATGGACAGTTTTCCCGCCGCGACCGCCGGCTCATAGCGCCGGTGCCAGAGCCCGAGGCAGGGGCGCGCCTGCCGGTGCTCGTGCAGAATCAGGCGCACCATCGGCCCGCCGCCGTCGAGATAGCCCGATGAAGCGTAGGCCTCTTCCTGCGCCGCCCGGTCGTACGTGAACCGCCGTATATCCGCGCGCCAGCCGCCGTCCCGCCAATCCAGCACCGCATAGGACGGATCCGTGCAGCCGTCGAACGGAAGCCCCGCCGCGCCCGCGTTGATGATCAGCGTCCCGCCGTCGAGCGTCCGGATGAACGGGATATGGGTGTGCCCGACCACCAGGACGGAGGGCGGCGGCGCGGCGAGATCCGCGAGCACCGGCGCCTCCATGTCCTCATACATCCCGTGACGGTTGCCGCGCATGGAGGCGTGCGCGAAGCGGACCTCGGATCCGTCCGGTCCGGTCAGCGACAGATGGTCCGGCCACGCCGCCACGGCCGGCAGCAAGTCCCGCACGCGGTCGCGCGTCCACCGCGTGTGCGCATAGAGCAGGCGCTCCCAGCCGGGCCGGTCTCCCTCCCCCCCGTCCGCGCGCAGGACAAATTCCTCATGGTTGCCCTTCAGCGCCCGCCAGCGCTGGGTCCGCGCCCGGTCAAGCACCTCCTCGAGACAGGAGCGGGGATCGGGCCCCCGGTTGATCACGTCGCCCGCGACGACCACGTGGTCCGGGCGCAGCGCCGCCAGCTCCGCCAGCAGCGCGTCGAACGCGTGGCGGTTGGCGTGCAAATCGGATAGAACGGCGATGCGCATGGGCTGTCCAAGTATACTCCATCCGGGTATGCTGGGCCATGGCGCGCACGCATTAAGATGGAGATCCCTCTTGTGAAAAGCATCCTGACATTCGCCGGCAGCCTCGTCGCCGCGGGATTCGTGTGGGCGGCGGACGCGCCGGAGCGGCCGTTTGTTCTTCACGAAGCCGTGGACGGCCTCGCGCCGTCGAACGCGAACAACCTCGTGACCTACGCCGCCCCGCGCGCGATATCGCTCGGCGCGTTGGGCCTCAAGGCGGCCGGGTTGAAGGCCGGGCCCGCCTTGCTGCGGGCCGACGAAGTCCGGATCTTTGCCTCGCGTGAAGTGATGAACGAGAGCCCCAAGGCGCGGCTGTTCCTGAACAGCGGCAAGGACGGGCAGTGGTGGTACCACACGGGCGGGCGGGGCAGCGCGGAGGGCCACGTCATCCGGCCCGGCGAAGCGGTGGTGGTGATCACCCGCGTCTCGGCGCGGCCGATCGCGTGGCGAAACCCGCTCGCGGAATGATTAAACCAAGTCGAACCGATACTGGGTCCGGTATCGTGGACGGGGCGGGGCCTCCGGACCCGCCGGAGTTTCCGACGAAGGCGTGCGGTCGCGCCCCACCGAAATACGGCCAGCGTTCAATGAAAATGGCATTCGTTACAGCCTCTGAAAATTCCAGCGTCCGTAATTTACAGACGTTGGAAGCGCCTTGAGGCTGTTTTTCCAGACGTTGGAAATTTCCGCGCGGATGGCGGAATTGCCGAAGGCGGTCAGGCGCAATTAATGAAATCCGACCCCTTGCCCCGACCTCTTTTCCGGGTCTGTGGGCGCGGCGTCAGAGCAGCAGCAGGACGAGGGCCTGCGCGGTGAGGATGCGCAGGAACATCGTCAGCGCGTAGACGCTGGAGTACGTGATGGCCGGCGCGTCGGAGGCCGCGAGCTGGTTCGCGAAGCCAAGGGCGGGCGGGTCGGTCATGCTGCCCGCCAGCAGGCCGCAGAGCGCGAGATAGTTCAGCTTGTACACGGCCCGCGCGACGAGGCCGACGATGAGCAGCGGCGCCGCGGTGATCAACGCGCCGAGCCCCATCCAGTAGAGGCCGTCCCCGGCGACCAGCGTTTCCACGAAGCGCCCTCCGGATTTCAGCCCCACGCAGGCCAGAAAGAGGGTGATGCCGATCTCCCGCAGCGCGAGGTTCGCGCTCAACGGCAGGTACCAGACGACCGGGCCGACGCGGCCGTAGCGGCTGAGCAGGATGGATACCAGCAGCGGGCCGCCCGCGAGGCCCAATTTCACGGGCGCGGGGGCCCCGGGGACGCTGAAGGGTATGCTGCCGAGGAGCACGCCGAGGATGATGCCGATGAAGACGGGCAGGATGTTCGGGTGGTTGAGCTGCTTGAGCGAGTCGCCGAGTTCGACGGAGACTTTCTTGAGCGCGGAATCCTCGCCGACGACGGTGACGCGATCGCCGAATTGCAGCACCAGTCCGGCCTTTGCGAGCAGCTCGGTGCCGGACCGGTTGATCCGGGTGATGGCGACGCCGTAGCGGTGCATCAGGTCGAGCTCGCGGATGGATTTCCCCACGGTGCTGTTCTGGGTGATGAGGATGTTTCGGACCGTGAAGGCGCTCGGGGCCGCGCGCACATCCACCGGGCTGATGTCCCCGACGATCAGCGCGAGTTTATCGGCGTTTTCCGGCGTGCAGACGAGGTGCAGGACGTCGCCGACGCGCAGCGCGGTGTCCGCCGAGGGGATCAGGACATTTTCCTGGCGCATCAGGCGCGAAATGACGAAGTCCGCGTGCACGAGGCCCGCCAGGCGGCGCACCTCGACGCCGTTGAGTTTTGCGTTGGTGACCTGGAGGTTGAAGTTGTTCGGCGCCTTCTCCTGGCCGCCGTGTTCCTGTTCGAAGGCGAGAGCCTCCTGGTCGGTCTTGATCCGGAAGAGGCGGCGGATCGCGAGCATCGCCAGGATGATGCCGAGGATGCCGAACGGGTAGGCGACGGCGTAGGCCATGCCCGGCAGCGCGAGATCCGGCGAGTCGGCGAGCCGCTCGCGGAGGGCCTGCTGCGCCGCCCCGAGGCCGGGCGTGTTGGTGACCGCGCCGGACAGCAGGCCGACGAGGACCGGGACCGGCAGGTCAAAAACATAATGAAGCAGCACGGCGATGAACACGCCGATCAGCACGATGGCGGCGGCGAGCGCGTTGAGCTTCAGGCCCTGGCGCCGGAAGGAGGCGAAAAATCCGGGACCGACCTGCATGCCGATGGTGTAGACAAACAGGATCAATCCGAACTCGCGCGCGAATTCGAGGATTTCATCGTTCACCGTCAGGTGGAAATGTCCGAACAGCAGGCCGGAGAACAGCACGCCGGCGATGCCCAGGCTGACGCCGGATACCTTCACATGGCCCAGCGCGACTCCGAGCGCGATGACCAGGCTGAGCACCATGACGGTGTGCGCCGCCGAATGCCCGGTGAACAGTTGGATGAACCAGTCCATGGTGGATGCCTTCCGTATCCGGGCCCGTTGTACGGCAACACCCGCCGCGGGGCAAGTGGCGTAAACGGGTTCCGACCCCGATTCGCGCCCGGGCCGTCGAAGAGGTGTGCCGCCGGAAGGTCCGCGGCGGAATCCGGGCGGGGGGCGCTCTCTCCCCGCGCATTTCCCATTGACCCGCATGGGGCGACGCAACACCATGTCCGCCCTGATGCCGTATCCCTTTGCACAGATTGAGCCGAAGTGGCAGGCCTATTGGCTGAGGCACAAGACATTCCGGACGCCGGACCGGCCGGATCCGTCACGCCCGAAGTTCTATGCGCTGGACATGTTCCCGTACCCGAGCGGGGCGGGGCTCCACGTCGGGCATCCGGAGGGCTACACGGCCACCGACATCGTCTGCCGCTACAAGCGGATGAAAGGATTCAACGTGCTGCACCCGATGGGGTGGGACGCGTTCGGGCTGCCGGCGGAGCAGTACGCGATCGAGACGGGCACGCACCCGCGCGAGACGACGTATCGCAACATTGACCGGTTCCGCGCGCAGTTGCAGGCGATCGGGTTTTCCTACGACTGGGACCGCGAATTCGCGACGACGGACGAGGATTACTATCGCTGGACCCAGTGGATTTTCCTGAAGCTCTACGAGAAGGGCCTCGCGTACCAGGCCGAGGTGCCGGTGAACTGGTGTCCCGCGCTCGGCACCGTGCTGGCGAATGAGGAGATCATTGACGGCATGTCGGAGCGCGGCGGGCATCCGGTCGTCCGCAAGCCCATGCGCCAGTGGATGCTGAAGATCACCGCCTACGCGGAGCGGCTGTTGGCGGACCTCGACCTCGTGGACTGGCCCGAGAGCATCAAGGAGATGCAACGGAACTGGATCGGGAAGTCGGAGGGCGCGGAAGTTCACTTCCAGGTCACCGGTCACCGGTCACCGATCGCCGTCTTTACGACGCGGCCGGATACGCTGTATGGGGCGACGTACATGGTGTTGTCGCCGGAGCATGCGCTGGTGGACGCGATCACGGCGCCGGACCGGCGCGCGGCGGTGAAGGCCTACCAGGAGGCGGCGGCGCGCAAGAGCGATCTGGAGCGCACGGAATTGCAGAAAACCAAGACGGGTGTGTTCACCGGCGCGCACGCGATCAACCCGGTGAACGGCGAGCGGATTCCCATCTGGATCGCCGACTACGTGCTCGCGGGCTACGGGACCGGCGCGATCATGGCCGTGCCGGCGCACGACACGCGCGACCACGAATTCGCGACGACCTTTAATCTTATGATCCGCGCGGTGGTGCAGCCGACGGACGGCAGCGTGGCGATCGGATTCACCGGCGACGGCGTAGCCGTGTGTTCGCCGCTGATTGACGGGTTGCCGACGCCGGAGGCGAAGAAGAAGATCACCGCGTGGCTGGAGGAGAAGGGGCTCGGCGCGGCGCGCGTGAACTACAAGCTGCGCGACTGGCTGTTCAGCCGCCAGCGGTATTGGGGCGAGCCGTTCCCGGTGATCTTTGTTGACGGCGAACCGAAGCCGCTCGCGCCGGACCAGTTGCCGGTGCGGCTGCCGGACGTGGCGACGTACAAGCCCAGCGGGACGGGCGAGAGCCCGCTCGCGACGATTCCCGAGTGGCTGCAAACGACGGACCCGGAGACGGGCAAGCCCGCCGTGCGCGAGACGAACACGATGCCGCAGTGGGCGGGGTCGTGCTGGTACTATCTGCGGTTCATTGACCCGAAGAATTCCGGCGCGCCGATTGACCCGGCGAAGGAACGTTATTGGATGCCCGTGGACCTTTACGTCGGCGGTGCGGAACACGCGGTGCTGCACCTGCTCTACTCGCGGTTCTGGCACAAGGTGCTCTATGATTGCGGCGTCGTGTCCACGAAGGAGCCGTTCCAGCGCCTCGTGAACCAGGGCATGATCCTGGGCGAGGACAACCAGAAGATGAGCAAGTCGCGCGGAAACGTGGTAAATCCCGACGACATCATCAAGGAGTATGGCGCCGATTCGCTGCGTCTCTACGAAATGTTCATGGGCCCGCTGGAGGCGGTGAAGCCGTGGAGCATGCGCGGCGTCGAAGGCGTGTTCCGGTTCCTGAGCCGCGTCTATCGCCTGGTCTGCGACGAGGAGACCGGCGCCGTGTTGCCCGCGGTGACGGACGCGGCGCCGACGGTGGACCAGCGGCGCGCGTTGCACGCGATGTTGAAGAAGGTGGGGGACGACATTGAGGGCTTGCGCTTCAATACGGCGATATCCGCGATGATGGAGTTTGTGAACGATCTCCAGAAATGGGAGCGGCGACCGCGAGCGATTTTGGAGCCGTTTATCCTCGCGTTGAGCCCGCTCGCTCCGCATCTCGCGGAGGAGCTGTGGGCCAGGACGGGCCACGCGGAGACGCTGGCCTATGAGCCGTGGCCCGCCTGCGATCCCGCGCTGCTTGTTTCGGACACGCTCGAAATCCCGGTTCAGGTGAACGGCCGATTGCGCGGGAAGGTCGTTGTGTCCGCCGAAGCGGGACAGGAGGCGATTGTGCGGGTCGCCCAGGCCGAGGCGGGTGTTCAAGCCTCTCTCGCCGGCAAAACCATCCGCAAGACGGTCTTCGTTCCCGGCCGCCTGTTGAATTTTGTCGTCTCGTGATACGAAATGGGTTGCATTCAAGCCTGCTCTTTCCGTTTCCCGAAAGGCCCTTTGCGATTGACCGTATTGCTTTGATACGCCAGCCTTTGCGGGTTCTTAAAGGTCAAGGAGAACGTTCATGGAATTGCTGGTTTACGCGGCTATTGTCGCCGGTTTGGTGGCGTTGGCTTTTGCCTGCTTCAAGAGTTGCTGGATCAACCGCCAGGATCCGGGCAGCCCGGCGCTCCAGGAAATCGGGGAGGCTGTGCGGGAAGGCGCGATGGCCTTCCTCGCGCGAGAGTACAAGGTCCTTTCGGTCTTTGTAGTCGCCGCGGCGGGTGTGTTGGTGGCGATGAACCGGCCCGAACTCCGGCTGGTAGGCGTCTCCTTTCTCGTCGGCGCCATTTGCTCCGCGCTGTCCGGTTTCTTCGGCATGCGCGTCGCGACGCGGGCGAACATGCGTACGGCGAACCGCGCGCGCGAGGGGTTGAACCCGGCGCTGCAGGTGGCCTTTTCCGGCGGGTCGGTCATGGGGCTCTGCGTCGTGGGCCTGGGCCTGTTGGGTATGAGCGTGCTGTATGTGCTCTACACCCGCGCCTGGGGCGCCGATCTGCTGACCGTCAGCAACCGCGTGTTGCCCGTCCTCTCCGGTTTTTCGCTGGGGGCGAGTTCGATCGCGCTATTCGCGCGTGTCGGCGGCGGCATCTACACGAAGGCCGCCGATGTCGGCGCGGACCTCGTCGGCAAGGTCGAGGCGGGAATTCCCGAGGACGACCCGCGCAATCCCGCGACCGTCGCGGACAATGTCGGCGACAATGTCGGCGACGTGGCCGGCATGGGGGCCGATCTGTTCGAGTCGTATGTGGGGGCGATCGTCGGGGCGATGGTCCTTGGCGCCGCCGCCGCGCAGTCCCTGGCCCTGGTGATGCTCCCGTTCGCCCTCGCGGGCGCGGGAATTCTGGTCTCCGTCCTCGGAACCTTCCTCGTCCGCACGCGCGAGGGCGGCAACCCGCAGGCGGCCCTGAACGCGGGGACGCTCGGCGCCGGGGCGCTGCTCGCGATCGCGGCGTATCCCATTGTCCGCGCCATCGCGCCCGAGCTCTACACCATCGCGGGCGCGACCTATACCTCCGCCGGCATCTACTGGGCGGTCATCGCGGGCCTGGCCGGCGGGATACTGATCGGGTTGTTCACCGAGTTCCACACGGCGGAGGGACGCAAACCCGTCATCGCGATCGCCGAAGCGTCAACGACCGGCGCGGCGACCAACATCATCGCCGGGCTCGGGGTGGGCATGATGTCCACCGTCCTGCCCATTCTCACGCTGGCCTCGGCGATCATCGCGTCCCATCACTTTGCCGGCATCTACGGCGTTGCCATCGCGGCGCTCGGCATGCTCGCGACCACGGGGATCCAGCTCGCGGTGGACGCCTACGGCCCGATCGCCGACAACGCCGGCGGGCTCGCGCAGATGGCCAAGATGGACCCGGAGGTGCGCCAGCTCACCGACAAGCTGGATGCCGTGGGCAACACGACCGCGGCCATCGGGAAGGGTTTCGCCATCGGCTCGGCGGCGCTGACGGCCCTCGCGCTGTTCGCCGCCTTCGAGCAGAGCGCGGGCATCACGACGATTGACGTGGCCAAGCCGAAGGTGATGGCCGGCGTCCTGGTCGGCGCGATGATGCCGTTTTTCTTCTCCGCGCTGGCCATCGGAGCGGTGGGCCGCGCGGCGCACAAGATGATTGACGAGGTGCGGCGTCAGTTCCGCGAGATTCCGGGCATCATGGAGGGGACCGGCCGGCCGGATTACGCGCGGTGCGTGGATATCTCCACGAAGGCCGCGATTCGTGAAATGATCCTGCCGGGGCTGATCGCGATCATCACCCCGATCGCGGTAGGCGTGGTCGGCCGGCTCGAGATGCTGGGCGGCCTGCTGTGCGGCGTGCTCGTCTCCGGCGTGCTGATGGCGCTGTTCATGGCCAACTCCGGCGGGGCCTGGGACAACGCGAAGAAATACATTGAGGGCGGTCATCTGGGCGGCAAGGGTTCCGACGCCCACAAGGCGTCCGTGATCGGCGACACGGTGGGAGATCCCTTCAAGGACACGGCCGGCCCCGCGATCAACATCCTGATCAAGCTGATGTGCATTGTCTCTCTGATCATCGCGCCGCTGCTGGTCTGATCCCCCGGGACGCGTCCGAACGGACGCGGGCCATCGGGTGATGCCCCACGCCCCGCATAAGGGGAACCCTGATTTGGCGCGCGCGCGCGCTTTCCCTGTTTACTTGCTGGGCGCTGTTCGGATGATGGGACACGCATAGCTATCCGGGATGACCCGGCAACCACAGGACGGAGACCATGACGAAGACATGCATTCGGATGGGGTTCGGGCGGATGGGGTGGGCGGTCGCGGCGGGCCTGTTTCTGTCGGCCGTGCCCGGGTGGGCGGACGGCGCGGCGGCGATGGATGCGCCGCGAGTCCTGCCGGTCTGGTGGTGGCTGGCGCCCGCGGCCGGTTTCCTCGCCCTGCTGATGGCCGCCTTCTTTTTCAGGGGCATCGCGGCGGCGAATCCGGGCAACCCGCGCATGCGTGAAATCGCCGGGTATGTTCGTGAAGGCGCCTATGCCTACCTGCGCCGCCAGTACAGGGTCGTCGGCATCGTGTTCCTGGTGCTGGTTCTGCTGCTGTCCTACATGGCCTTCGTGCTCGGGGTGCAGCACCGGTTGGTCCCGTTCGCCTTCCTGACCGGAGGACTCTTCTCCGGGCTCGCGGGCTTCATCGGCATGAAGACGGCGACCATGGCCTCCTCGCGGACCGCGCAGGGCGCGAGCGAGTCGCTCAACCGCGGCCTGACCATCGCCTTCCGCGCCGGCGCGGTGATGGGGCTCACCGTGGTCGGCCTGGCGCTCCTGGATATCACCGCGTGGTTCGTCTACCTCTACAAGTACCATCATGTCGTCTTCGGCGGCCATCCGATGAACCTCGAGACCATCACCGTCGTCATGTTGTGCTTCGGCATGGGCGCCTCCACGCAGGCCCTGTTCGCCCGCGTCGGCGGCGGCATTTACACCAAGGCCGCCGATGTCGGCGCGGACCTGGTCGGCAAGGTGGAGGCCGGCATTCCCGAGGACGATCCCCGCAATCCCGCCACCATCGCGGACAACGTGGGCGACAACGTGGGCGATGTCGCCGGCATGGGGGCGGACCTGTACGAAAGCTACGCGGGTTCGATCCTCGCCACCGCGGCCCTCGGCGTGGCCGCGGCCACCGTCTCGGGATGGGACGGCGACCGGACCTTCGCGTTCCTGGCCGCCCCCATGATGCTGGCCGCGATCGGCATCGTGCTCTCGATCTTCGGCATCTTCCTCGTCCGGACGCGCGAGGATGCGACGATGAAGACGCTGCTGGGCGCGCTCAACCGCGGCATCTACGCCTCGAGCGCGCTGATCCTCGCGGGCGCCTGGGCGCTGGTGCAATTTCTCGGGATGCCGGCCGGCGTATTCTGGGCCATCGCGATCGGCGTCGTGCTCGGCATCGTGATCGGGAAGGGGACCGAGTGGGCGACCGCCGCGGAGTACAAACCCACGAAGTTCATCGCCGACCAGGCGGCGACGGGACCCGCGACCGTCATCATCGGCGGCATCGCGGAGGGCATGATGTCCACCTGGATTCCCGTGCTCGCCGTATGCGTGGGCACGCTGCTGAGCTTTGCGGTGATGGACGGGTTCGCGGACCTGCTCGCCGGTCTTTACGGGGTGGGCATCGCGGCCGTCGGCATGCTATCCACGCTTGGCCTGACCCTCGCGACGGACGCCTACGGCCCGATCGCGGACAACGCCGGCGGCAACGCGGAAATGAGCGAACTGCCCAAGGAAGTCCGCAAGCGCACCGACGCGCTGGATTCGCTGGGCAACACGACCGCCGCCATCGGCAAGGGCTTTGCCATCGGTTCGGCCGCCCTCACCGCGCTCGCGCTGCTCGCCAGCTACGTCGAGGAGGTCCGCATCGGCATCCATCGCGAGGCGGCGATCGCCTATGCCGCGCCCGCCGACGGCGAGGCCTACACCCTGGCGAGCGTCGGCGCGGACTACAACAAGAAGTGGGCCGTGTTCCTACCCGGCGCGCGCGCGGGAAACCGCGAGGAGCAGCAGTTCCATACGATAAGCGCCTTCGAGGGCGCGGGCGAGGGCGCGGTGCGCCTGCGGGACGCGGGGGGCGTCGTGCGAAGCCTGATCATCAACGAGATCGGCGAGTTGGCGAAAGGCTCGCCCGTCGTGGACCTCGACGGCAGGCGCCTCGCCGCGGGCAAGGCCACCCTGAAGGACTACATGACCCTCTACGACGCCAGCCTGATGAATCCCAAGGTGTTGGTCGGCGTGTTCATCGGCGTGCTCGCGGTTTTTGTCTTCAGCGCGATGACGATGAAGGCCGTCGGCCGCGCGGCCTTCTCGATGGTCCAGGAGGTGCGCCGGCAGTTCAAGGAGAAGCCCGGGATCATGGAGGGAACCGAGCGGCCCGATTATGCCCGCTGCGTGGCCATTTCCACCGCCGGCGCGCAGCGCGAGATGCTGCTGCCGTCGGTGCTGGCCATCGCGCTGCCGGTGGCCACGGGGCTCGTGCTGAACGTCTCCGGCGTCCTCGGCCTGCTGGTCGGCGGCCTGTGCGCGGGCTTCTCGGTCGCCGTATTCATGGCCAATTCCGGCGGCGCGTGGGACAACGCGAAGAAATACATCGAGGCCGGACATCTCGGCGGCAAGGGGTCGCTGGCCCACAAGGCCGCCGTGGTGGGCGATACGGTCGGCGATCCGTTCAAGGATACCTGCGGCCCGTCGCTGAACATCCTGATCAAGCTGATGACCATGGTGAGCATCGTGTTCGCGGGTCTGATCGTGAAGTATGCCCCGGCTATCGGCGAATGGCTGCAGCTCGGCCAATGAGGAGGAGACGAGGATGAAAACCCACCTGTATTTCATGTGCTACCAGACGGAGGCGCTCGTGGCCTCGCACCTCCCCGCGGAGGAATTCGGCGCCTACATGGCGGTCGGCACCCGCAAGCACACCTCCGGCAACGTGATGTTCTTCGAGGTGGATCCGGCGGCGGCGGCCGCGACGCTGCCGGTCGCCGGCGAGATCGATCGGCGCTGCCCGCCGCACCCGGATGGCGCCCCGCGCCACAGCAAATATCTCGGCATCTACCGCGTCCTCGAACACCTCCCGGTGGAGGCGCTGGGCCGGCTGTACCTCGTCACCCGCGACGGACGCGTGCTCGGGCTCGAGGGCCGCGCGTATGACGGGGCGCAGGAGCAGCGCGGCCCGAACCTTTACACCGAGTTGTGCCCGGTCACGCCGCGCGTGGTCTCCTTCCTGCCGCCCGCGCGCTTCGCCGCGTTCATCACCGATCCGGCCAATTCCGTGAGCGTGCCGCGCATCCTGTTCGCCGACTCGCTGCTCGACCGGGAAACGGACGGGCGGCTCGCCGGCTACCTGCCCTACCTGAATCCGGAACACATCGTGGACTGCATCAACGATGTCGCCGTGGCGGAGAAGCCGGCGAAGACCGTGGAGCGCAATCCCCGGTTGATCGCGTTCTACCGCACCATCCGGCGCGGCTTCTTTGTCGGGGACCCGGCCGGGGTGAAGTGCTACGCCTTTCCCTCCGAGGAGGAGCTCGACGAGAAACACCACGTCTGGTGGCGCTCGGCGTCGCTCGACTGACGGCCCCGGCGCCTCCGGGGTCGCGCGCCCCGGCGCGTTCTGCTATAGGACCGGGCATGGCCGAGGCCTACCGAGACGCCGCGCCGCCCGAGGGGTGGTGGGACTGCTGCCCCGCGTGGGCGCTCGCGGTGCTGGTCGCGGCCGTCTACGGGCCCGCGCTTCAGGCCGGTTTCATCTGGGATGACGACGTCCATTTCGCGGCGAATCCGCGCATGCTCTCGCTGCGGGGCCTGATCGAGATCTGGACCACCCGGTGGGCGGTGTACTATCCGCTCACGTCCACCACGTTCTGGATCCTGCGGCGGGCCGCGGACCTCACGCCCTGGGTGTATCACGCGTTCACGCTGGGCCTGCACATCGCCGTGGCGCTGCTGTTCGCCCGCCTGCTGCGCGCGTTGCGCATCCCGGGCGCCATGCTGGCGGCCGCCATCTTCGCGCTCCACCCCGTCCAGGTGGAGTCCGTGGCCTGGGTGACGGAGTTGAAGAACACGCAGTCGGCCCTGTTCCTGATGCTTTCCGCTCTGGCCCTCGTCCGCAGCGGCCTTCTCCCGGACAACCGGCTGATCAAGCGGCGCTGGTTCAGCCTCTCCCTGGCCGGATTCCTGGCGGCCCTGCTGAGCAAACCCTCCGTGGTGGTGTTTCCCGCCGTCCTGCTCGTGTACCTCTGGTGGCGCCGGCTGCTGCGCGGGCCCCGCGACGCCCGGTGGCTCGCGCCGTTCGCCGCCGCCGCGCTGCTGATGGCGCTGTGGACGATCTGGGAGCAGCAGTTCAACTCGGGCGCGTCCGGGTTCGAGTGGAACCCCGGTTTCCTGGATCGCGTGGTCACCGCCGGACGCATCGCGACGTTCCACTTCGGCCGGCTGGTGTGGCCGGACCCGTTGATGTTCATCTACCCCGATTTACGGCTGTCGGCGTCGGAACCCCGGGCCTGGCTGCCGCTGCTCGCCGTGCTGGTCGCGCTCGCGGGGATCGGCGTCAACAGCCGCGACTGGGGCCGCCCGGTCCTGGCCGCGGCTCTGGGCTACCTGCTGTTCCTTGCGCCGGTCCTGGGATTCTTCAATGTCTACTTCATGCGTTATGCCCAGGTGGCCGACCATTTCCAGTATCTGGCGCTCCTCCCGGCCAGCGCGTTTGCCGGCGCGTTCGCCGCGCGGGCCGGCGCGTGGGCCGCGGGTCGGCGCATCGCCCGACCGCTGTTGAACGGGGCGCTGTGCGCGGCGCTCGCCTCGTACGGGTTCCTGGCCTGGCGTCACACCCACGCCTTCCAGTCCGACGAACAACTGTGGCGCGACACGGTGGCCAAAAATCCGCGCGCGTGGATCGCCCAGAACAATCTCGGACTGATCCACTGGGACCGCGGGCGCCACGGCGAGGCCGAGCGGCATTTCCGCGCCGCGCTGGCCGCCAATCCCCGCCACTACGAAGCCCTCTGCAACCTCGGCGCGGCGCTGGCGCGCCGCGGCCGGATCGTCGAGGCGCGGCGCGCGCTGGAACAGGCCATCCACTGGCAGCCGATGCTGCCGCAGGCCTGGTTCAACCTCGGCCGCGTCCACGAAAAAACCGGCGACTGGACCGCCGCGGAAAAGGCCTTTCTGCGGACCCTCGAACTGCAACCCGCCTACGCGGAGGCGCACGCGCGTCTGGCCATCCGGGCGGAGGATCTGGACGACCCGGTCCGCGCGCTTCGGCACCACCGGGAGGCCCTCGAGCTGGCAACGCCGGACCGGCGCGAAGGGGCGAAGTTCCTGAACCAACGGACGGCCCGGTTCATCAGCCGGCAGCGCTGGCGGATGGCCCGCGCCTTCCTTGACGCCTCGCTGGAGATGGATCCGCAGTTCGAGGAAACGCGGCAGCTCGAATTCGTCTGGCGCAACCTCTTGCCCGAATCCGGCGATACCCCCTGAGCCGTGGGGCCGCCGCGCGCGGGATTGATTCCCCGGACGATCTCCGGTTTTCGGGCGAAACGGTGCACGCCGTTCGCACAATCCGAAAGAAGGGCGTCAGCAGGTGAAACGACTCCACCGGCCTTACGCCGTCCGCGTCCCCCCGAAGCCCCGCGAAAGGGGGATGGTGAAAGAATGGGGTCCGCGCCATCCGCATTTTCGAGGCCGATCCCGGGGCCGATTCGGGCGCCGGTTGTTTCCACGAGGCAAACGAAAAGCGGGCAACAAAAATCGGGGAAGGTCCTGATGAATTCTTCGTTGCTGTCGCGGTCCCCGCACCTATACTCGCCGATTCCATGTCGCTGCAGTTCCACAACACCTTGTCGCGCCGTCTGGAACTGTTCCAGCCGCTGGACCCGACCCGTGTGCGCCTGTACACGTGCGGGCCGACGGTCTACAACCGCGCGCACATCGGCAATTTCCGCGCGTATGTGTTTGAGGACCTGCTGCGCCGCCATCTGAAGTGGTCCGGTTATCCGCTGCTCCATGTGATGAACCTCACGGATGTGGACGACAAGACCATCCGCGCGTCCGTCGCCGAGGGCCTGCCGCTCAGGGCCTTCACGAAACGACACATTGACGCCTTTTTCACGGACCTCGACGCGCTGGGCATCGAACGCGCGGAACACTACCCCGCCGCGACGGAGTGCATCCCCGAAATGATCGCGCTTATCCGGGCGCTGCTCGACAAGGGCGTCGCCTACCGCTCGGACGACGGGTCGGTCTATTTCAGCATCGGGAAATTCCCGGCGTACGGCCGGCTCGCGCACCTCGACCGCGCGGGCCTGCGCCCCGGCGCGCGGGTCGCGCAGGACGAATTCGAGAAGGAGGACGCCGCGGATTTCGCGCTCTGGAAGGCGTGGAGCGAGAAGGACGGCGACGTGGCGTGGGACGCGCCCTGGGGGCGCGGACGGCCGGGGTGGCACATCGAGTGCTCGGCGATGAGCATGAAGTTCCTCGGCGAGAGTTTCGACCTCCACTGTGGCGGCGTGGACAACATCTTCCCGCACCACGAGTGCGAAATCGCGCAGAGCGAATCGGTCACCGGCAAGCCGTTCGTGCGGTACTGGCTGCATTGCGCGCACCTGGTCGTGGACGGCAGGAAAATGTCCAAGTCCCTCGGCAACTTCTTCACGCTGGACGACCTGCTGAAGGAGGGGTTCAGCGGGCGGGAAATCCGGTATCAGCTCCTCGCGACACATTACCGGCAGACGCTGAATTTCACGCGCGACGGACTGCTGGGCGCGCGGTCGGCGCTGCAGCGGGTGGATGAATTCGCGGCGCGCCTGCGCGCCGCGGCAGCGGGCCGCGCGGGCGACGGCGCCGCG
>CAYMCD010000070.1:0-16591 GCA_964388845.1 uncultured Verrucomicrobiota bacterium | reverse complement strand
TTTTCCAATACTATTTTACAACCATTTCATGCCCCTTCATGAATAATCCGGGTTATATGTTGGAGCCGCGACGACCACGTCGCGCTTGGGCAGACGCCCGGCGGGGTCGCCGGGTCTCCATGTTCAGGGATTACGGGGCTTTATTGGGTCTTCCCGATTTTTTGACTGGAGGCGCGGGTGGGAATCGAACCCACGAATAGAGGTTTTGCAGACCTCCGCCTTACCACTTGGCTACCGCGCCGGTGTGCACGAGAAGCGCCCTTGATATAGGACACCGGCGGCCGGGGCAATCCTGATTTTGTGCGCGGTTTCCACGCGGCGGCCCGCGCGCCGCGGCGTCAGGGCGCGGCGAGATGGTCTCGCGCCCGCTCCAGCTGGCCGGGGCTGCCCAGCAGCAACACCTTGTCTTCGGCCTTGAGTTCCTCGTCCGGACCCGGATTGACCAGCGTGCGGCCCGCGCGCTCGAGGGCCACGATGCTCGCGCCCGTCTCGCTGCGCAATTGAAGCTCCCGGATGAGGCGTCCGACGGCGGCGGAGCGCGGGTGCAGCGCCACGAGGTCCATGCGCGCCTCGCGCAGCAGGGCGGGCATCGGATGCGGCTCGACCGGCTCCGGCGGCGGTTGCGTCCAGGTCTCTACAACGGCAAATTTCGCCCGCGAGTACCACCGGTTCAGCGCCGGCCCGCGCCACGCCGAGACGCCGAGCAATACCAGCAGCAACACGACCAGGGTGTGCAGCGGCGGCAGCGACGCCAGGCTCAACAGCAGCGTCAGGATGCCCAATCCCGCCACCTGGACGACCAGGAACGTGTTGGCAAGGAACGGGCGCAGCGCCTGCGCCCGGACACCGCCCCCGGCCACGGCCATGTCGCCAAGGATCATCCCCATGGCTTGCATTTTCCGGATCGTCGCCACATACACCGGCAACATGAGCAGCGCGGCGCCGAACCAGCAGATCGCGCGCGCGCCGCCGGTCCACTCCGGCAGCGGGGGCAACCGCGGCCCGAGCCAGCGCGCGAGGACGGCGGCGGCGATGAACGCGGCGGCGATCAGGGCCACGTTCAACACCAGCTGCCACGCTAGGCCCCGGACAAACCGCATCGCCGAGGCGCGGGGATGCGTCGCGGCAAGCCGGCTGACCCAGGCGCTGTAGAGCCGGGCCCACGAACGCACGGGGCCGGGAAGCCGGCGCGATACCGCGTCCGCCATGCGATCGGCGTTGCCCGTCAGGTAGGGCCGCACCAGGGCGTTCAGCGTCGCCACCGCCACGATCACCGGATAGAGGCGCTCGCCGATCGCGCCGAACGAAACCCCCAGTGTCGCCAGGATGAACGCGAACTCGCCGACCTGCGCCATGCCCGTGCCCACGCGCATCGCGGTGCGCCCGTCGCATCCCGCCATCAGGGCGCCGCCCGCGCAGGCGGCGACCTTCGCGACCAGGTACACGGCCGTGATCGCCAGGACCGGCACCCCGTTCTCCCACACGAACGCCGGATTGATCAGCATGCCGATCGCCACGAAGAACACCGCGGAAAACATGTCGCGCAGCGGCTCGGTCAGCCGGAGGATGCGGCCCAGCTCGCGCGACTCCGCCATCATCGCGCCGATCAGGAACGCGCCGAGCGCCGCGCTGTAGCCGATCTTCACCGTGAGCAGGGCGACCCCGAAGCAGAGCGCCAGCACGACGATCAGCAGCATCTCGTCGCTGCCCAGCCGCCCGATCAAGCGCAGGAACCGCGGCACGGCCATCAGCCCGATCACCACCGCCGCGACCAGGAACACGAACAGGCGCACCAGCGTTTGCGCCACCTCGCCCGCCGGGATCTGCCCGGACGCGGCGAAACCGGGGAGCAGGATCATCACGAAGATCACGAAGATGTCGTCGAAGATGCTCACGCCGGAGATCAACACGCCGTGCCGCTCTTTCAGTCCGCCGCTGTCGCGCAGGCTCTTCACGACGATGGTCGTCGAGGTCAGCGCCAGCATCATGCCGAGGAACCCGCTCTCCATCCGCGTCCAGCCGAACGCCTGCCCCAGGAGGTACCCCACCCCGATCATCACCATGATCTCGAACGCCGCCGTGACGAACGCCGGGGCGCCGACGGATTTCAACTTCTTGAAACTGAAATCGAGCCCCAGCGAGAACATCAGGAAGACCACGCCGAGGTCCGCGAGGATGCGGATCGTCGCCTCATCCCGGATCAACGGGAACGGCGGCGTGCTGGGCCCGATGATGAATCCGGCCAGCAGGTACCCCAGCACGACGGGTTGGCGCAGCCAGCGGAACAGGAGCGTCACCAGCCCCGCCACCAGCATCACCACCGCCAGGTCCTGGAGAAATTGTATTCCGTGCATCGCGCCACCCGTCCGGTGAAGGATAAGCGGCGGCCCGGAAATTTCCAACGTCTGTAATTTCTTTGTTTTAAATTTCCAACGTCTGTAAAAAAAAACGCGGCGCGACGCGGCGTTGCGCCGGGCGGCGCGATGCCCCATCCTCGATGTCGCGCGCCCGGACCACGTCCGCGCGGAGATGAACCCTTTGCCGGCCCGATCCAAAACCGTTGTGTCCCTGTGCTGCGTGGCGGCCGTCCTGGCGGCCGCGGCGGCGCGGCCGGGATTTGCCGGGGATCCCGGCCCGGAATCGGATCCGGGTTTCCCCGTGGGCGAGGTACTGCTCTGCCGCCTGAAATGGGGCGTCCTCCCGGTCGGCACGGCCCGCATCGCGTCGGAGTGGACGGCGGACTCCCCCCCGTTGCTGCGCCTCAGCGTGCAGGTGCGGTCCAACGCCTTTCTCGACCGCTTCTATCGGATCGAGGACATGGTCATCAGCACGGTGGACCCCGGGACCCTGCTGCCCGTCCGCTTCGAGAAGATCATGAACGAGGGCGGCGTCTCGCGCCGGGACGTCACCGAGTTCGACCGCGCGCGCGGCCTCGTGTTCTGGCGCAACCTGCTGAAGCCGGAGGAGCGGACGTATGCGGCGCCGCGCGAGGTGCGCGACATCCTCTCGCTCATGTTCGCGCTGCGCAGCGTGCCGTTCGCCGAGAACGAGACGCGCGAATTCACCGTGGCCGGCGACGACGGCCCGACCTCCGTCCACATTTCGATCCGCGAGCGCCGGACCTACAAGCACGATCGCTACGGTCCGATCCCGGCCCTGCACATCCGCCCGAAGGTCGGCCCGGACGGGCTGTTTCTCGGGCGCGTCCCGACGGACCTCTGGATTTCCGCCGCGGCGCCCTGCGTGTTGCTGTCGCTGTCGGTGGACGCGCCCATCGGGTCCATCCACCTGCTCCTGGATGCGATTGAAGGCGCCGCGCGGTTCCCGACGCCGGGCTGAATCCTCAACCCTCCGCGCGCAGGGCGGCTTCGGCGCGCGGGACGTCGTCAGGGGTGTCCACGCCGAGTCCGGCGCGCGCGGTTTCCAGCACGCGGATCCGCGCGCCGAGGTGCAGCGCGCGGAGCTGTTCCAGTTTTTCAGCCTCTTCGAGCGGCGCGGGGGGCGCCGCGACGAGGCGGGCCAGAAAGGCTCGGCGGTAGGCATAGATCCCGATGTGGCGCCAGTGCAGGCGCGCGGCGAGGACCGCGGCATCGTCACTCGCGCCGCGCAGGTGTGGAATCGGTTCCCGCGAGAAATACAGCGCGCGGTGGCCCGCGCCCCACACGACCTTGACGACGGCGGGATTGCGTAGGTCCCCGGGGCCGGTGATCGGCGCGGCCGCGGTGGCCATGTCCCACGCCGCGTCGCCCGCGAGCGCATCGGCGAGGGCGTCAATGAGGAGCGGGTCCATCAGGGGTTCGTCGCCCTGCACGTTGATCACCACATCGGCCTCCAGGTCGCGCACCGCCTCGGCGATGCGGTCGGTCCCGGACGGATGGTCCGCGCTCGTCATGACGGCCTCCCCGCCGAAGGCGCGCACCGCGCGCAGGATGCGTTCATCGTCGGTTGCCACCCGGACAAGGGCCGCCCGCGCGCTGCGCCGTGCGCGCTCGTACACCCATTGAATGAGCGGCTTGCCGCACAGCGGAACCAGCGGCTTGCCCGGCAGACGGGTGGAGCCGTAGCGGGCGGGGATGACGATGACAACGGAGGGGGGCATGGGGGGGGTGGATTGAGGTATTGGAGAATTGGAGTGTTGGGGGGATTCCCAATACGCCATTACGCATCAATATAGTCGTTTAGCTCCTTGCGCGTGCAGGTGGCGGTTCCCAGCTTGCCGACGACGACTCCGGCGGCGTAGTTCGCCAGCTCGGCGGCTTCTTCGAATCCCGCGCCGGAGGCGATGGCGAGCATGCAGGTGGCGATGACCGTGTCCCCCGCCCCGCTCAAGTCGAAGACCTCGCGGGCGCGGGTCGGCACGTGGCGCGGGGGCTTGCCCGGCGAGGCGAGCAGGAGCCCGTGCCCCCCGAGGGTGATCATGAGGAGTTCCGGCTTCCAGCGCTCCAGGAGGATTTCCGCCACGCGCAACAACGGGCGGTCGGCCAGCGGATGGTCCTGCGGTCCCGTGTCCATCATGCCGGCGTGGGCAAACGCCTCCTTGCGATTCGGTTTCGCGAGGGTCAGCCCGTCAAACCGGAGATCGTAGTTGTCCTTCGGATCGAGTCCGACGGGCAGCCGGCGGCGGCGGGCCACCGCCATCAGCGCGTCCACGACCGGCTGGACGATGACGCCCTTGGAATAGTCCTCGATGATCACGGCGGTGGCCGTCGCAAGGGACCGTTCGATGCGGCGCGCGATGGCGGCGCATGTGGCGGGCGCCGGATGGAGCTTCTTCTCCCAATCCACCCGGACCACCTGCTGGCGCTCGGCCACGATGCGGGTCTTCACCGTCGTCGGGTGGCGCGCGACCGGCAACACGGCCCCGGTCTCGATTCCCGCCCGGTGCAGCAGGCGGACGAGCGAGCGGCCGTGCGCGTCCTTCCCGATGACGCCCGCGACGCCCGCGCGTCCGCCCAGGGCGCACACGTTGGCCGCGACGTTGCAGGCGCCGCCCGGCACGCTGTTTTCGCGCGTGACATGGAGGACGGGAACCGGCGCCTCCGGCGAAATCCGGCTCACGTGTCCGTGGATGTAGTGGTCGAGCATCAGGTCGCCCACGACGAGCACCTGCTGGCGCGCGAAGCGGGCGGTCAGCGCGCGGGCGCGGGAACGGCTAATGGACATGCGGGGTCTTCTCCTCGACCAGTTCGATCGTCCGGCGCGCGGCGGCATCGGACGGCTTTGGGCGGCCCTGCACCCAGCGGTCGGACCCGGGCCCCAGGACCTCATGCAAATTGATGTGGACGTCGGCCACGGGCACCGTCGCCTGCACGCGTGTCGCGATGCGGCGCTCGTCCCGCGAGACCCACATGGTGATCTTTCCCTTTCGCACGAACAGGCCCTGGAAGGCCGCCTCGGGGACGATCCGCACGCTGCGCACGCGCCCGTATTTTTCCATTTTCATGGTATCCACCGGGCCGACGCGGAGGAACACGTCGTAGAGTTTTTCATCCGCCATCACGCGGTACTGCGCCTGTTCGCCGGTCTGGAATTCGCGCTGGCGCATGAAATACATGAACGAAATCAAGTCGCGCGAGTCGGGTTCGATCGCGAACTCCTTCTGTTCGTTCTTCGTCCGGTGCACCCACCGGGCCGTGCCCCGCGCGTGATCGAACGTCGTCGTCTCGTCGGTTTTGTAGCGGCCCTCGCTCAGGACTTTGCTGAAGCGCAGGGGGAGGAAGGTCTCCGGGTCAATGACCGATTCCAGTTCATCGTCCACGCGATAGATCCGGTCGAGGAACGCGTTGCTCCGCGTCCGGATCCGAATCGCGACCAGCGGCCGGCCGTCCTCCTCCACCCAGCGGGAGCTCACCCGCGTTTCGCCGACGTAGATGACGCCCCAGTACAGTTTATAGACCAATTCCTCGCCCACCTGGAACCAGAGCGAGGTCTGCGGTTCCGCCCGCGCCGGGCACGCGGCGCAGGCGGCCAGGACGAGCCAGGCGGCCGCGACCCATGCTCTGGTTTCATGCCGCATCGGATTTTCCCTTGAGGATTTGGATCAGGCCTACTTCGACCAGCAATTTGGGCGCCGGGCCGGCGGCCGCTTGTAGAATAGCCGCATGGGTCTCCAGCAACAAGTGCTGCGCGCGGGTCAGTTCGGCGCGGGTGTACTTCAGCGCCTGGGCGGCCAGCCGGCCGGCCCGCCACGGGTTCAGGGCGGCGGGGCGCAGGCCTTCCGGCAGGGCCGCGAACAGCGGCTCCGCCTCGCCCGCCCCGAGCCATTCGGCCTTCAACCAGGGCGGCTCGCCGTGCGTGCGGAGCCAGCCCTGGTCGAGGCAAATCCGAAGGACGAGCAGTTCCCGGATCCGCGTATGAAGCCCCATGAGCAGGACAAAAGGCTCCTCCCCCTGGAAGACCAGCTGGCGGTACGTTTCGATCGTTTTGTCCAGATTGCGCTCGCCGAGTGCGTCGGACAAATCCCAGCCCGCGGCCTCGCGGCCGGGAGAAACGACCAGGCGGACGTCCTCCTCGGTGATTTTCTTCCGGTCGCCGAGGTAGGTCTTGAGCTTTTCGATTTCCGCGTGGAGGGCCAGCGTCTCCGTGCCCGCCTTTCCGATAAACGCGTCGAGGACGGGCCCGCCCGCCTCCAACCCCACCTCCTCCGCCATCGTGCGCAGGACCTCGCGGGCATACTTCTCGCGCTCCCACGGCTTGTCGGGCAGCGCGAATTCACGCACCGTGCCGAGCGTCTGGCAGGTCTTGAAGAGCGCGGAACGCCGATCCACCTTGGTGGCGCTCAAGACGAGCTGCTGCCCGTCGAGCAGCCCGCGCTTGAGGTCCGCCACCAGCAGGGCCACCTCCTCCTTCACCGCGACCTGGCGCCCGACAACGCCATCGAAGAAAAAATCCACGTCGCGCAGCCAGATGGTCTTGGCCCCGCCGAAGAACCCCACGGTGTTGAGCGCGCTCCGGCATTGCTGCACGGCGCGGATGGCGAGGTCCGCGTGTTTGTTGTGCGAGCGGCCCTCGATCACTTCGAGGCCCAGCGCCTGCCGGTCCGGCGGGCAAAGCCGGTTCGCCAGCTCGCGCGCGTGGCGGGCGACCAGGTACTCATCCCCGCAGACCAGCCAGAAGGGACCGTCCCGCTCGGCGGGGGCAGTCGCGGGGGGGGTGGAGGGACGCTTGGCCATCAGAGTTTGCGCGGTTGCCGGACTTCGCGCCGGAGTGCGTTTTCCATGTCGTCGAGCGCAATCGCGGACCCGCTCAGGCGATGGGCCAGCGCCGCCCGCCAGTCCGCCCCGCGGGCGACCTCGGCGACGTAGTCCGGCCATTGGGCCGGCGGCAGCATATCCTCGATCATCGTGACGAGCACCTCCGAGGCGCGATAGAAGGCTTGCGCGCGGCGTGGATCATCCGGCAAGGCCGTGCGCGCCGTCAACGACGGAAGCGACTCCACCAGATCGGGATCGAAGCCCGGCCACTGGCCGGCGAGCCGCCGGCCCCGGGCCGCGCGGTACGCGCGGCTGATGGAAAGTCCGAGCCGGCCCGCAAGGCCCTCGTCGAGCCACAGGGGAATCGCCGGCCCATGGGCCCCGCGCAACGCCACGTGGACCAGTTCGTGCGCGAGCCGGTCGGGACGGGCGGATTGATCCGGGTCGTCCTTGAGAAAAATCTCGCTCCCGAGGTTCACCGCCAGGCTGTCCGGTCGGAATCCGTCTCCGCGAGCCAGGGGCGCCCACCCGCCGTCCGCCGGGACGAGGAAAATACGCGCGCCGAGCGGCGGCTCAACACGGAGCGCGCGCGCGATCTCCGCGATCGCGAACTCGGCCTCCTCCAGCGTCCGCGCTGCGAGCGCGGGGTCGGCGGCGTATACGCGCGCGCGCGCACCCTCCGCGCGCTGGAGCGGCGCGGCCACCGACCGGACCACGGCGGCGGCCAGCGGCGAGAACGAGGGGTCCGGGCGTCGCCCCGCGGCGTTGCGCCAGAGCCAGCCCGCCGCAAAGGCCAGGACGGCGGCGCCCCACGCGATCAGCACGCGGCGCCGGAATGGAGGAATCGGGGTCACCTTGACACCTTGGTCAGGTGTTTTAGACTGCCCCAAATGCTTTTGCGCGTCAAATCCGCCCCCACCCCGCCCGCGGGGCGCCGGCCATGAACAACATCTGGGCGCCCTGGCGGATCGAATACATCCTCGCGCAGAAGGACGGATGCTGTTTCCTGTGCGACATGTTCGGCGAGGCGGAGGACGCGAAGAACCGCATCCTCCTCCGCGGCCCGACCTGCGCCGTGGTTATGAACCGCTACCCCTACACCGGCGGCCATCTGATGGTGTGCCCCTACCGGCACGTCGCGGAGCCGGCCGGCCTAACGCGCGGGGAGCGTCTCGAAATGGCGGACACCCTGGATCGCGCGCTGCGCGCGCTCGAGCGGATCATGAAACCGCAAGGCTACAACATCGGGTACAACCTGGGCGCCGCCGCCGGGGCCGGGCTGCGCGACCACCTGCACCAGCACGTCGTGCCCCGATGGGTGGGCGACACCAATCTCATGCCCGTCCTCGGCGGCGTCACCGTGGTGCCGCAGGCGCTGGACGAATTGTACGCGAAACTCAAACCGGCCTTCGATGGCTGACGTCACCCTCCATTTCGACAGCGCGCGCGAGGCGCAGGAACTGCTGGGCCCGCGCGGCGAGGCGATGGCGCGGATCGAGGAGGCCTTCGCCGTCCGGATGACCGCGCGCGATCTCTGGCTCAAGATCGAGGGCGGCGCGGACGCGGCGGAGCGCGCGCGGCGGCTGATTGACATCCTGCGCGCCGCGCGCCAGGGCGGCGTCTCACTGCGCGAACCGGGCATCCTCTACGCGGTACAGGCCTTCCTCGACGGGCGCGAGGCCGAACTGGAGCGCCTCTACGGGAATCGCATCCAGGTGGCGGACGGCAAGGCGCCGATCTTCGCCAGGACTTTCGGCCAGCTCCAGTACCTCGACGCGATACGCGCGCGCGATTTTGTCTTCGGCCTCGGGCCCGCCGGCACGGGCAAGACCTACCTCGCCATGGCGATGGCGGTCTCCAGTTTGCTCGCGGGCGAGGTCAGCCGCATCATCCTCACGCGCCCGGCCGTCGAAGCCGGGGAAACCCTCGGCTTCCTGCCGGGCGATCTGCAACAGAAGGTCCTGCCCTACCTGCGCCCGCTCTACGACGCGCTGTACGACATGATGGGGCCGGATCGCATCGAACGCTGCACGGAGCGCGGCGTCATTGAAGTCGCGCCGCTGGCCTACATGCGGGGCCGGACGTTGAACCACGCGTTCGTGATCCTCGACGAGGCGCAGAACACCACGCCGGAGCAGATGCTGATGTTCCTGACCCGGCTCGGCTTCGACTCGAAGTGCGTTATCACGGGCGATCTGACCCAGGTGGACCTGCCCCCGAGCAAGACTTCCGGCCTGATTGAGGCGCGCCGCACCCTGCGCGGCGTGGACGGCATCGCCATCGTCGAACTGTCGGAAGCGGACGTCGTCCGGCATCCGCTGGTCCAGAAGATCATCCAGGCCTACCGCGCCGACCGGCAGGCCGGTCGGGCGCCCCACCCGGGAGCAACCGAATGAAAACGCGCATCCTCGTCGCACAAACCGGCCGCACCGCGCGCGCAAGCGCGCCGCGCGTGAAGGCCCTGGCCGCCTTTCTGCTCCGGGAGGCCGCGGGGGAACGCCCCGGCTTCGCGCCGGCGGAACTCTCCATCGCGCTGGTGGACGACGCGGATATCGCGCCGGTCAACGAGCGGTTCATGCGGCATCGCGGCCCGACCGATGTCATCAGCTTTCTCCTGGCGCCGCCGCCCGGCCAGGCCGCGCCCGCGGCCGAGATCGTGGCCAACATCCAGCGCGCGGCCGAGGAGTCCGCGCGCCGGCGCCTCGACCCGTCGCGCGAGCTGGCCTGGTACCTCGCGCACGGAATCAACCACCTCGCCGGCGCCACGGACGATACGCCCGCGCAGCGCGCCGCCATGCACCGGCGCGAAAAGCGCTGGCTGGCGAAAGCCGCCGCGGCCGGCCTGTTGTCCGCTCTGCTGCCTGGAAAGGAACGCGCATGATTGACCGACCCGTATGGATCGTTGGAATGCCGAGGAGCGGCTCCACCGTGTTGCGCGATGTGTTGGCCGGCATGCCGGAATTCGCCACGACGACCGCCCTGACCCGCAAGGCCCCGACCTGCCTGCCCCTGCTGCGCGCGCTCAGCCTGGTGGTCCGCCGCCACGACCCGGTCGAGGCCGGAACCATGTGGGACCGTTTCGGCCGACCCGATTCCCACGTGATGCGCGCGGAGGACGCGTCGCCCGCCGCGCGCCGCTATTTCACCCGCGCGGTGGAAACCGCGCTGGCCCTCTACCGCAAACCGCGATTTCTATCGAAATGCCCGCGCAACGGCCTGCGCATGGAATTCCTCCTCGCGATCTTTCCAGACGCCCGCTTCATCCATCTCGTGCGCGACGGGCGCGCCGTCTGCCGCTCGATCCTGCAGCGCCGGCAGAGCGCCGGGAATCTCCAGGCCTGGTGGGACGCCCGCCCCGCGGGCTGGCAGGCCTGGGCCCACCTGGACCCGGTTGAGGGCATCGCCCACCAGTGGGACGCCGTCGTCCGGACGGTGGACGAGGCCGGCGCGCGCCTCCCGCCCGAGCAATATATGGCCGTCCGTTATGAGGAATTCGCCGCCGATCCCGTCCAAACCGTCCAGCGCCTCGTGCGGTTCTGCCAGACCGACTGGGCGGCGGACGCCATCCGCGCGGCAACAACGGGCATCGAGAATCGGAACGACAAATGGCCGTCGGAACTGACCCCGGGCCAGGTCGCCGCCTTCAACCGCATCGCGGGCGATACGCTCGCGCGCCACGGCTACACGGTCTGACGCCCGGCGGGAAATCGCGATTTGTATTTTTTCGAGGACGAGGACGGCCCTCCAGAGAATCTCAATAACCGATTGGCCCACGGCGGGCTTGTCCCGCCGGAGCCCAAGTTTACCGCGCTACCGCGTAGCGACGGAACTTTCGCTCCCGCGACGTCCGCCTTCGCCCGGCTACGGCGGGACAAGCAAGGTCGCGGGGGGCGGCCAAATCGAGGCTGAGACCGATCCCGATTTCGATTTCGAGGATGAGGCTCCAATTCGCGTGAATTCGCGCAATTCGCGGTGTCATCCCATTTCGCCTTGATCATCGGTGTCTATTCGGTAGGGCGCGGCATCCTTGACGCGCCGCGACTCGGCGGGTCCAGAGGCCCCGCCCTACCGAGGACTCTTGTCGAGGCGGAGGCCGATCCCGAGACCGATTTGGCCCCCGGCGGGCTTGTCCCGCCGGAGCCCAAGTTTACCGCGCTACCGCGTAGCGACGGAACTTTCGCTCCCGCGACGTCCGCCTTCGCCCGGCTACGGCGGGACAAGCAAGGTCGCGGGGGGCGGCCAAATCGAGGCTGAGACCGAGGCCGATTTCGATTTCGATTTCGAGGATGAGGTTCCCATTCGCGGAAATTCACGAATATTCGCGGTGACAGTTGGAATGACCCACGATCAATTTCCCATGAATCAAGGCGGACGGAGGCCGTCCCTTCAGGTTCCGAGCTGATTACTCGTCAGGCCGCGAAGATCGCGGAGGGTCCGCTTCCCCGGGCGCCGCGTCGCGCATGCGCGCGGCGCACCAGGCGGCCTGGCGCGCGAGGCCCATCAGGATATTCACGTCCGCCTCGCTGAGGTACCCGCGTCCGAAGATGCGGCGAAACCCCATCATCATGTGATCAATCTTCACCGCGTCGCAGAATTTGATATCCAGCAGCATCCGGCGCCACAGGTCGAAGAGCCGCTCCCGCATGACGACCGGCGCCTCCGGGTGGAACTCCCGCGGTGGGGCGTACTGGCCGGCCGCCGTGTAGAGCTCGTAGCAGCAGAGCATCACCGCCTGCGCAAGGTTCAGCGATGAATAGGCCGGCGCGCTGGGAATGGTGACCAGATGCGTCGCGAACTGCATCTCCTCGTTGGAGAGCCCGTGATTTTCCGGGCCGAAGACGAGGGCGACCGGGTGGGCGTGGGCCGACTCCAGCAGGCGCGGCGCCAGTTCGCGCGGGGTTTTCGTGTGGCTCCGGTACAGCCCTTTCAGCCCCGTCGTCGCCGCCACGACCGCGCAGTCAGCGACGGCCTCCGCCACGGTCCCGGCCTGTCCGCGCGCGGCGAGCACGTCCTCCGCGTGGAGCGCGTATTTTTGCGCCTCGCCGAAATCCATGCCGGGGTCCGGATTCACCAGCACGAGGCGGGCGAGTCCCATGTTCTTCATCGCCCGGCACACGGCGCCGAGATTGCCCCCGTAGAGCGGGCGCACGAGCACGATGCGGATGTTCGCCAGCGGGTTCACGGGGCGGATACGACAACGAAGGCGCGGATTGCGCTGGGGTGACCGACGGGACTCGAACCCGCGACATTCAGGGCCACAACCTGACGCTCTGCCAACTGAGCTACGGCCACCATCCCAGAGCCGCTACCATACGGAATCGGCGCCGGAAGGCAACGGCGATCTTTATTCGGCGATCTTTCACGCTGTCGCGCCGCCGGCAGGGCCGCTACACTGGCGGCGTCATGGAGCATTGGAAGAAAAAACTGCTCTACGCATTGATCCTCGTGGCGGCGGTCGTCATGGTTTATGGACCCGCGTATCGCGCCGGGTACATCTGGGATGACGACGATTATGTCGTCGGAAATGCAGCCCTGCAGCAGGACGGCGGGCTGCGGCGGATCTGGCTGGAACCGGGCGCGACGCCCCAATATTACCCGGCCACGTTCACGAGTTTCTGGATCGAACGCCGCCTGTGGGGGCTGAATCCCGCGGGATACCACGCGACGAACGTGCTGTTGCATGCGGCGAACGCGGCGCTGCTGTGGCGCATCCTGCTCTTCCTCGGCGTGCCCGGCGCCTGGTTCATCGCGCTGGCGTTCGGCCTGCACCCGGTCCATGTCGAATCGGTGGCGTGGATCACGGAGCGAAAGAACACGCTGTCCGGCCTCTTCTACCTGCTGGCCGCGTCGAGTTATCTGCGCTTCCGACCGCCAGGGGGCCCGCCCGCCGCGGCGGGGTCGCGCCACTACGGAGCCGCGCTCGCTTTCTTCGCGCTCGCCTTGTTGAGCAAGACCACGACCTGCAGCCTTCCCGCGGCGCTCCTGGTGGTCGCGTGGTGGAAGCGCGGACGGATCGCCTGGGGCGACGTCGCCCCGCTGGCGCCCTTCTTCCTGTTGGGTGTGGGCATGGCCGCCATGACGGTCCATATGGAGGCCACCCACGTCCGGGCCGACGGGCCCGAATGGAACCTCGGTGGGGTCACACGCCTTCTCATAGCGGCCAGGGGTCTCTGGTTCTACGTGTACAAACTGGCTTGGCCCGAGAACCTGACCTTTATTTACCCACGGGTGGCGCCCGACCCCTCCCGGCTGCTCGATTGGTGGCCCGCGCTGGCCGCGGGCCTGCTCGGCATTTTCCTGTGGGTCCGCCGCGCGCGCGTGAACCGGGGCGTCGTCGCCGCCCTCCTCTTCTATGCGGGCACGCTGATCCCGGCGCTCGGCTTCATCAACGTTTATCCGATGCGCTACTCGTTCGTGGCGGATCACTACGTGTATCTGGCGAGCATCGGCCCGCTCGCGCTCCTTGGCGCCGCGGTGGCCGGGTTGATCCGCCGCGCGGTCATCCCGCTCCGCTTCGCCGCAACCGCGTGCGCGGTCGCCGCCATCCTGCTGGGACTCGCCACCTGGCAGCAATCCCGGATGTACCGGAACCTGGAAACCCTGTGGGCCACGACGATCGCGCGCAATCCGTCCGCCTGGATGGCCCACAACAACCTGGGCCTGCTGCGACAACTGGCCGGCCGCCGGGATGAGGCCCTCGCCCACTACGAGGCCGCGCGCACCCTGCACCCGGAGGCGCCGGAGGTGCTGACCAACCTCGGCAACCTGGACGCGGAGCGCAAGGCGTGGGCGGACGCGGAACGCTGGCACCGCGCGGCGATCAGCGCGCGCCCGGATTTCGCGCCCGGTTGGTACAACCTCGGCAACAGCCTGCTGGAACAGAATCGCGCGCGCGAGGCGGTCGCCGCCTATGAGCGCGCGCTCCGGCACAAACCCCGCTATCCGGAGGCGCTGAGCAACATGGCCAAGGCCAGGGCCCAACTCGGTCAGTGGGACGATGCCCGCCGCCTCTATGAACAGGTCCTCGCCCTCGAACCGGGCCGCGCGGCCACGTGGAATAACCTCGCGTACCTGCACCTCGTGCGACAGAGACCGGCCGACGCCCTCGCCGCGGCCGACCGGGCCCTGGCCATAGAGCCCGGCCTGGGCCCCGCGCTCCATCACCGCGCGCTCGCCCTCCAGACGCTCAATCGCGCCGGCGAGGCCGCCGCCGCATTCGACGCGGCGCTGGCCGCCATGCCCGATCACCGCCAATTGCTCAAGGATGCCGGCCTTTTCCGGCTCCAGACCCGCGACGCGGCGCGCGCCGAAGCCCACTACCGCCGGGCCCTCCACGCCCAGTTCGCGGATGCCGACCTCCACTACGCGCTGGGTCTCGCCCTTGCCGCGCAAAAGCGCCGGGCCGAGGCGCTGTCGGCATTCCGCGCCGCGATCGAGCTGCAGTCCAACCACGTCGCCGCGCTAAACAGCGCGGCATGGATCGCAGCGACGGATGCCGACGCGGATCCGGCTCGTCGGCGGGACGCCGTGGCATGGGCCGCACGAGCCGTGTCGCTCACGCCCGAACCGGACGCGAGCCTTCTCAGCACACTGGCCGCCGCACAGGCCGCCGCAGGCGATTTCGACGCCGCGACACAAACCGCGCGGCGCGCCGAGGAAAAAGCCGGATCGGATGCAACGCCCGAACGACTGGCGGATTTGCGCGCGCGGATTGAACGCTACAAGCAAGGGCTGCCCCACCGCGAGTGACGCATCAGCGACCCGCGCCAACTGTAGCCGGCCCCGTCGGGTCAGGCGCTAAGCACACCCCGCCACTCCGGCAAAAAAAGAAGACGGCGCGCAACGCGCGCCGTCTTCGTCAGCAAAAGGGTGTTGGTGCGCCTTACCGCTTGCTGCGGCGGCGGACCCCATACAGGCCCATCAAACCGATGGACAGAAAGGCCAGCGTCCCCGGCTCCGGCACGATCGTACCCTGAACGACGAGGTCATCGCCGACTCCACCCAGATTCATCGAACCGGCGGCACCGGTCGCCCCATAGCCATAAAGACGGAACGTGACGCTCGCCTGGCCCAGAAGGGAAATCGGCGAATTATAGGTCGTATTGGCAACCGCTATAAACGTATTCAAATCCGCCGTAAAGCCGTCCACGCTCGAGCGAAGGATCATGTTCGTCGGTCCGCTGCTGGAACGTCGAATGTTGAAAACGACGTTCGATACGTTGAACGAAAAACCGGGGTCCGCGATCGCGTTGAATTCAAAATAATCCGTCGCGTCGAATGCGACCAGCGCCCAGTTGTTGGCCGCATAACCGCCCGAGTTGGAGGACGGCGTCAACCCGCTGCCGCGGGAAATCAGCATGGTGGAGGTTTCGTCCATTTCAGTTGCCGCTACGTTCGAGGTGACGGAGCCGGCTGTAATTCCGGACAACCCGGCGAAGTCCCACCCGACGAGCAGGTCCGCGTGCGAAACCTGCATACAAACCCCCATCGCCAACGCCACGATCATCTTTTTCATCGTTCTCACTCCCCTTTTACCATCTTTATGAAGTCATACTACCCCTGCCGCCACGCACGGCAAGATTAAAAGTGCATGAATTTGACGACAAGAATGTTGGGGAAAGGTTAGGCTGACGGCATGGGCGACTGGATGATTCATCCCGAAAAGACGACCGATTTGCAGCGCCGGATGGCCGCATTGGGCATCCGGGATGCCGATCTCGTCGAACGTTTCATCCGCGGCGCCGGGCCGGGCGGCCAGAAGGTGAACAAGACTTCATCCTGCGTCTACCTGCTTCACCGCCCCAGCGGGATCGAGATCAAATGCCGGCGCGAGCGCTCGCAGGCGATGAACCGGTTCCTGGCCCGACGCGAGCTGTGCGACCGGCTGGAGGAACGGCTCAAGGGGGCCGTATCGGCGCGACGGCAGGAAATCGAAAAGATCCGGCGACGCAAACGCCAGAAATCGCGCCGCCAGAAATTGCGCATGGTGGCCGACAAACGCCACCGCGGCGACATCAAGTCGCTGCGCGGACGGGTGAACGGCGAATAGCCCGCGCGATCACGCGGCGCCATGTCCCGCCGGAGCCCAAGTTAATCGCGCTACCGCGTAGCGACGGAACTCTCGCTCCCGCGACGCGAGGTCGCGGGGGGCGGCCAAAGCAAGGACGAGGCCGATCCCGAGACCGATTTCGATCTGGCCCCGTAGCGACGGCACTTCCGCTCCCGCGACGCGAGGTCGCGGGGGGCGACTGAATCGAGGCCGAGACTGATTTCGATCCGGCCCCCGGCGGGCTTGTCCCGCCGGAGCCCAAGTTTATTGCGCTACCGCGTCGCGACGGAACTCTCGCTCCCGCGACGCGAGGTCGCGGGGGGCGACTGAATCGAGGCCGAGACCGAGG
>CAYMCD010000069.1:0-17019 GCA_964388845.1 uncultured Verrucomicrobiota bacterium | reverse complement strand
CACTCAACCTCCTCAATAAACGTCACTTCGACTGGTAGAATGCAAAAGCCCTATGCGGACGGGGGGCGCACATTGACACCTTCGCCCCGGGGGTGTTAACGTCCGCCCCGCGTGACAGGCGACTATGCGAACTGCTATCCGGAGGCTTTGTGCCGCCCTTTTCCTTTCCACCGCGCTGCCGTCGGGCGCGCCGGCCCAGCCGGCCGCCGGTGTCCGCGTCCTTTCGATCGCGCCGACCACCGGCGTGACGCGCGTGGCGTCCGGTCTCCGGACGATGGCGGACATCCGGCTCTGGAAATTTGCCGACGAGGAACGGACGGCGCCCGCCGCCATCCTGGCGGTCACGTGGGAACGGGCGCCGGGCCGCGCGGCGCCGGGCGCGCAGCTCGAGCTGGAATACCGGTTCGACGGGCGCGACGCCCCCCGCGCGCAGCGGGTCGCGCTGCCCCCGCGCGAACGGGGTCCGCGCACGCATCGCTTCGAGATTCCGCTCACGCCGGAGACGGGCGGGCGGGTGTCGGCCTGGCGGCTGCGATTGATGCACGACAAGACGGTCCTCGAAGAGTATACATCGGCGGCATGGAGATGACATGACGACCGACGGCCAACCCACGGGTGACAGGGTCTGGGTCGCGCTGCACAAGCGCGTGGCCCTGATCCGGGTGGAGGGCCGCGGGTCCTTCAAGTCGAGCACGGCCCTCAAGGAATTCGGGCGCGCCGCGCTGGCGGAGGGCTGCAACACCGCCGTGCTGGACATGGGCGACTGCGTCGGGATGGACAGCACCTTCATGGGCACGCTCGCGGGGTTCGCGACGCGGCTGCGCCAGATCGAGCAGGGGGCCATGGCGCTGATCAACATGAATCCGCGCGTCCGCGGGCTCGTGGCGACCCTGGGGCTCGATCGTCTGGCGCAGTCGTACGAGCCGGGCCAGACGCCCGAGGCCCTGCGGGGCCTCGCCGCGCTGAGCGACCAGTTGCGCGCGCTGGAGACGCGGGAGACCAGCCGGGACGCGATCACGCGGAACATGATCGAGGCGCACGAGAACCTCGTCGCCCTGTCGTCCGACAACCTGCCGCGTTTCAAAGACGTGCTCACCTACCTGCGCGAAGACCTCCAGCGCAATCACCCGCGCGCCCCATGACTCCCGCGGAAACGGGCCCCAGCGCATTCGTGACCGTCATGGCGGCCACGCAACTGCTGCTCGCCGCGGGCGGCGCCTACCTGTTTTTCCGGATGCAGCGCGAGCGGCGCGAGGCCGCGCAGTTGCGCCGGGAAAAGGAAGTCATCTTCGGCTTCGTCCACGAACTCGGGGAGATCTTCGCCGAGGTGGACGAGCTGGAGATCGAGCCCCTGCTGCAGCGGGTCCTGTTCTACGCGCAACGCACGACCCAGGCCGTCGCGGGGGCGGTCTATACCTTCGAGCCGGACCAGCAGCACTTGCGCGTCCGCGCGCTGTCCGGCCTCTTCCCGCCGCTGGTGGACACGCTCGACGCGCGGCTCGACGCCGGCGTGACCCGGCCGCGGCACATCGAGGACCTCGTGCGGACCCGCCGGATCGCGCGCGGCGAGGGCCTGGTGGGCGAAGTCGCGCAGACCGGGACGGCCTGCCTGATCCCGGCCGCGGCGGAGGATCCGCGCGTGCCGCGGCACACCCTCGACTTCGTGGCCATCCGCACGCTGCTGCTGGTCCCGCTCCGGACCCACCGCGGCGCGCTGGGCGTGCTGGCGCTGGCCAACCGCGCGATCGGGGCGCCGTTCACGGAAACCGACCGGGACCTGACCCAGGCCCTCGCCGACCAGGCCGCGGCGGCCGTGCACTATGCGGGCCTCCGCGACACGGTGGACGAGAAACGGCGGATAGACCGGGACCTGTCGGTCGCCCGCCAGATCCAGGCCGCGCTGCTGCCCTCGGCGCTGCCCCGCCTGCCGACCGTCGAGCTCGCCGCGTTCAACGAGCCCGCGCAACACATCGGCGGCGATTACTACGATGTCCTCCGCGTGGACGAGCACCACATCGGGCTCGCCATCGCCGATGTCTCCGGCAAGGGGATCGGCGGCGCCCTGCTGATGTCCGTCGCGCGCAGCATGCTGCGCGCCCACGCGCCGGGGCAGCGCAGCCCCGCGGAGGTCCTGCGCGCGCTGAACCGCGTGATGAAGGGCGACATCGCCGAGGACATGTTCATCACGATGCTCTACCTGGTGCTGGACCTGCGGGACCGGCGGCTGACGATCGCGCGGGCCGGGCACGAGCGCCCCGCGTTGATCCGGCGCGGCGAAGTCCTGTTCCCGGACGCGGCGGGACCGGCCATCGGACTCCTCGACGCGGATACGTTTTCGGCAAGCCTTGAAGAGACCTCCGTGGTCCTCGACCCGGGCGACCTGGTGGCCCTCTACACGGACGGAATCACGGAGGCCATGAGTCCGCGGGAGGAGGAATGGGGGCTCAACGCCTTCCTCGACGCGTGCCGGGTGGCGGCCTCGGAAGGCGCGGCGCCGGTCGTGCGGAATGTGCGGCAGCGATTGCAGCGCCATGTGGGCGGACGGGCGCAATATGATGATATGACCTTGCTTGTCCTGCGCCAGCTCGGCTAGTATCGGAGGAGTTATGCGGGAGTGCCAAATCAAACATGAAAGCCGGGAAGAAGTGGACATCCTCCACCTGGACGGCGCGCTGGACGCCTATTCCTTCCCCCGGCTCGAATCCGCCCTGAACCACCTGCGCGACCAGCAGCGCCACCGCATCGTGCTGGAATGCGCCAACCTCGATTACATCAACAGCGCGGCGCTCGGCGCGCTCATCGGGTTTGCGCGGCGCGCCCGCGAGCAGAGCGGCGACCTCAAGCTCGCCTCGCTCACCCCCAAGATTTTCAGCATCGTCGAGCTGCTTGGATTCGATAAAATCCTGCAGGTCTTCCCGGACGAGAATCTCGCCGCAAGCAAATTCACGAACTGATCGCCAGGGACCATCGGGGGGATATGAGCGCGGAGAAGAATCTGGCCATCGAAGGGTTCGTGACCCTTCACCTGCCGTGCCGCTACAGCTACCTGCGCATGATCCGCCAGTCGGTGCTCGACATCAGCGCGCGCGCCGGCCTCTCCGAATTCAAGACCGCGCAGCTGGAGATGGCGGTGGACGAGGCCTGCGCCAACGTGATCGAACACAGCTACGGCGGCGAGGCGAACGCCTCGGCGAACCCGAACCACCCCGGGCTGCGCCTCAACCTCATGCAGTGCAAGGACCGGATCGTCGTGGAAATTTTCGACCGCGGCGCCGGCTTCGATTTCGATACGCAGCGCAGCGTCGAACCCGAGGAATACGTGCAGGCCCAGCGCAACCGGGGCCTCGGCATGTTCATCATCCGCAAATTCGTGGACGATGTCACCTACGAGCGGGCCACCAGCTCCGGCAACTGCCTGCGGTTGACGAAGCATTTCTGAGCGGTATGCTCCCCTGATTGCCGGCGCCCTCTCCCGCGCCCGCACCGACACCATGGACACGAACCCCACACCCGAACCATCCGTTTCACCCGCGTCCGAGGACGCGCCCGCGCCGGACCTCGACCGGTCCCAGGCCGAACTCGAGACCCTGAAGGACCGCCACATCCGCCTGCAGGCGGACTTCGACAATTTCCGCAAGCGCGCGCAGCGGGAGCGCCTCGAGGCGCAGGGGCGCGCGCACGAGGAGCTGATGCGCGCGCTGCTGCCGGTGCTCGACCACTTTGAAATCGGATTGCGCAGCGCGATTGAACACGGATCCGACGAGGCCGTGTGCGCCGGGTTCCGTCTCGTCCAGGACGAATTGACCCGGGTCCTCGACCGGGCGGGGCTGTCCGCCCTCGACACGGCGCCCGGCCGGCCGTTCGATCCCCACCAGCACGAGGCCGTGACCCACGCGCCGTCGGCCGAACACCCGGCCGACACGGTGGTCCAGCAGGTCCGCCGGGGATACCGGCTCGGCGCCCAACTGATCCGGCCGGCGCAGGTGGTCGTGTCCAGCGGCGCGCCGGCGGCCGCGGAGGAGCAGCATGGCGGCGCCTAAACGCGACTATTACGAGGTGCTGGGCGTCGGCCGCGGCGCGACCGCGGACGAGATCAAGAAGGCCTACCGCAAGCTGGCCGTCCAGTTCCACCCCGACAAGAATCCCGGCGACAAGACCGCCGAGGAAAAATTCAAGGAGATCTCGGAGGCCTACGAGGTCCTCAGCGACGCCCCGAAGCGCGAGCGGTACGACCAGTTCGGCCATGCGGCCTTCGGGTCGGGCGGCGGGGGCGGCGGCGGGTTCCAAGGCGGCGGATTCGGCGGCATAGATCTCGAGGAGGCGCTGCGCACGTTCATGGGCGCGTTCGGCGGGCCCGGCGGGGGCGGCGGCAGCATTTTCGACGACTTTTTCGGCGGCGGGCGGGGCCGCGACCAGGCCGCGCGGGGCGCCGATCTGCGCGTGGACCTCGAGGTGGATTTCGAGGAGTCCGTCTTCGGCTCGACGCGCGATCTCACGCTGACGCTGATGGACGAATGCGGCGCCTGTCACGGCAGCGGCGCGGAGCCGGGCAGCAAGCGGGAAGCCTGCCGGCGCTGCTCGGGGTCGGGCATGGTCACCAGCAACAGCGGATTCTTCCAGGTGCGCCAGACCTGTCCGGCCTGCGGCGGGGCGGGCCAGACCATCACCCGGCCCTGCCGGACCTGCCAGGGCGAGGGCCGCGTCAAGGCGCGGCGCGCACTGCAGCTCAAGATCCCCGCGGGCGTCGAGACCGGATCGCGCCTGCGCCTCGCGGGCAAGGGCGAGGGCGGGGCGCGCGGCGGACCCGCGGGCGACCTCTACGTGGTCATCCACGTCCGGCCCCACGCCTTTTTCCAGCGGCGCGGGGACGACATCTATTGCGACATGCCCCTCCCCTTCACCATCGCCGCGCTCGGCGGGGAGATCGAAGTGCCCACCCTCCAGGGCTTCGCCAAGCTGAAAATACCGGCCGGCACCGAAAGCGGCGCGGTCCTGCGCCTGCGCGGGAAGGGGGTCGCCGGTCCCCGCGGATACGGCACGGGCGACCAGCACGTCCGCCTCCAGATCGTCGTGCCGGACCGCATGGACCGGGCGCAGCGCGACCTGCTGGTCCGCTTCGCGGAGGCCGGGGGCGATGATCAGTACAAGGGGCTGCGCGAGGTGCGAAGCGTTGCCGGCGAATTTTACGCCCGCAAAGAGGCGGTGGAAAAGGACTAGCCCGCGGCCATGCGCTGTTTTGTACCCCCCGATTCGTGGCAGCCTCACGAGCTCACGCTTCCGCCCGAGGAGGTGCACCACCTGCGCACCGTGATGCGCGCGCGGGCGGGGACGCCGGTGCTGGCCTTCGACGGGCGCGGGCGATCGGCGGAGTGTGAGATCGTCGAACTGGACCGCCGCCACGCGCGCCTCCGCGTGATCCAGCAGCACGACCAGCCCCGCCCGAAACCGGAATTCATCCTGCTGCAGGGGCTGCCGCGCGAGCAGAAGATGGATTTCCTCATCCAGAAGGCCACGGAACTGGGCGTCCACCGCATTCGCCCCGTCCAGACCGACCACGCCGTCGTTCGCCTCCGCGTGGAACACGAGGAGGCCAAACGCGAACGCTGGCAACGCATCGCGCTGAACGCGGCCAAACAATGCGGGACCACCTGGATCCCCGAAATCGCGCCCGTCCAGCCGCTGCTCGAATGCCTGACCGGGATGCCGCGCGTTGACCTCCTGCTGGTCTGCTCGCTCGAGCCGGACGCGATCCCGCTCCGCGCCGCGCTGCAGCCGGCCCGCGACGGCGCGCCCGCGTGCGTCGCCGTCCTGGTCGGACCCGAGGGCGACTTCAGCGCGCGCGAACGCGCGGCGGCGCGCAACGCGGGCGGGCGGCCGATCCGCCTGGGAGACTCCATCCTGCGCAGCGAGACGGCCGCGCTCTTTGTGCTCAGCGTGCTGGCGTACGAACTGGCGTCCGGCGGACCGGGCGGTTGAAACGCGCGGCGCGCGGGCCGCGGGCCGCCCCCGGCGGCGCGGCCGGCCGATCCGTGCCGCGCAGGCGGCAGAAAATGGTCTGGCTCATCCGCGGGCTCACGTAGAGCCGCCGGTCCATCAGGGCATGCACCGCTTCCACCAGGTGTTCCGGCGCGTCGTTTTTCATGAGATAGCCATCGGCGCCGGCCCGCAGCGCCGCCTCCGCGAAAAGACTCTCCTGCTGGAGGCTCAACAGCAGGATCGGAAGATCGGGAAACGCCCGGCGGATTTCCGACGTGAACATCAAGCCATCCCGCCCCGGCAAGACCAGGTCGAGGACCAGCAGATCGGGGTGGTGCAGGCGCAGCGCGCGCAAGGCCGCGCCGCGCCCGGCCGCCTCCGCGCAGACCGCCAGGCCGGGCTCGGTCTCCAGCAGGCGGCGGATCGCGCGCCGGACAAAGGCGTGGTCGTCAACAAGCAGGATGCGACGCGGCCGCTTCATCGTCAGCCGGCATGCTGGCCGCAGCGCCGCCGGTCTGCCTATCGGGCGCGGCCCGAAATCCGGATCGGGGTTTGCCCGATAATCGCGCCGGCGATCCGCGGGGATCGGAGCAAGCGCAAAATGGGTGTTGTCCGGCCCGCGGGGGCGCGGTACCACAGGGCGCGGCCCCGGAATCCGGACCCGATGAACACCCTGCTCCAGAAAAAGGAAGAGCTGCTCGCCCATCTGCTGTTGCTCCCCGACGCGCTGGCCCGGCTGGAGTTCCTCATGGACGAGGCGCGCGCGGCGCCCGCGCTGCCGCCGGAGGAATGCACCGAGGAGCGGCGGGTCGAGGGCTGCCTGTCGAATCTCTGGTTCGCGGGCGCGTGCCGCGGCGGGCGCTGCGAGTTCCGGTGCGAGGCCGACTCGCTCGTGGTGAAGTCCATCGCCGGCCTGCTCTGCCGCTTTTACAGCGACGCGGCGCCCGCCGACATCCTCGCGCTCGATCCGTCCTTCCTGCGCGAAGCCGGCATCACCGAACACCTTTCCACCAACCGCCGCAATGCGCTCACCAGGGTCTGGGCCCGCATCAAATCCTGCGCGGAGTCGGCCCGGGCGGAGGCGGGCGACCGGGACGGTCACGGCTGATATACGCCGGTGCGGTAGAAGGCGGTGTCGGCCCGGTTGGTGAAGTCGAGCCAGATGCTGCCGCCGGTGCCCTGGCGCTCGACGCCGAAACGGGTCCAGACGCCGTGGACCAGGTCGGTGCGCACGTAGAGATCGTACCACCGGCCCGGCGACGAATTCGGGATTTCGAGATAGCCGGCGGCGCCGGCGGGGAGCCAGCCGACATCGGCCAGATGCGAACCCGCGTCGGACGGATCGGTCCCCGCAAGCTCCTCCTCCCACGCGCGGAAGCCGTCGCCGTCGGCGTCGCTCGACGAACCGTACGCGCGCGTGATCGCCACCTCGGCCTGGAAGACGCCGCTCTCCAATTCCGGCGGGCCGTCAATCCGCAACCCGGTGAAATAGACGTTCTTTTCCTCGCCGCCGCCGGCCTTGTAGTTCCAGACCCGGAAACGATCCACCACGGATTCGGACGTGATGGCGAGCGTGCCCGTCAACACGACGTTGCTGTTCGCCGTGAGCCGGTACGTCGTGGGGCTCGTCAGCTCCAGCGCGAGGTTCAATCCCTGGTCGGTCCACGGCAGCCCGGTGGGCCGGCCGATCACGGAATCGTTGAAGACATAGTTCGTGTCGCCGCCGATGAAAAGAAACTCGAGCAGGTTCTGGCCAAACCGGTTCTGCAGCCCGATCCCGGTGGATCCGCCGGAGTCAACGCCGCCGTTCTCATACTGCACGCGCAACACGTCGCCGACGTTCAGTTTCCCGGCCAGCGGCCGGACCGACGCGCTCAGCCCGCCGCCGTGCGCCCACAGCGCCCACGCGTGCGACCCGCTCCGCAGGTTCGCGACCCCCGCGGTGCTCGCGAGGAAGAAACCGGCGTTCGCGCCGCCGCCCAATTGCCAGCCGCCGCCCCACCCCGTTCCGCCATCCTGGCCGTTGAGCCAGCCGGCGCCGACGTAGAGCTCGTTGGTCGCCGCGTCGCGGGAGGCGGCATTCGGGTTGATCGCGCTGTTCGTGCCGCTCACCCGGATCAGGTTCACGCCCTCCCCGAGCGCCTGCGACGGAAGCGCCCAGTTTGAGGACGCCGGTACGAAGCCGGCGGCGCCGGTCAACTGGTTCGTCCACGACAGGAAGCCGGCCAGCCCGGGCCCGGTTTTCCCGCCCACCGCGAATTGATCCACCTCGTTCGAAACCACGAGGTCGGCCGGCGGATGGGTGATGGAGACCGACGGCTGCATCGGGTCCACGCAGTTGACCACGTACGCGCGCCAGTCCTGCCCGCCGTTGCCGTCCCAGATGCGATTGGACGGGGCGTTGTCGTGGAAGACGAAATCCAGCTGCCAGGTGTCGGGCGGGACGGCGGTCTCCACGGTCCACACGCCCGGCGCGGTTTCCGTCATGGCCCGTTCCTCGATGTTCTGCCAGACGTTGCGCCCGATGAAGAGCACCACGTTGCTCGCATTCTTCAGCGGGCCGGACCACTCCTCGTACGTGATCGCGACCGGTACGCAGCCCTGCGGGTTGGCCGGGCTCGCCATCGCGCGCGCGGGCAGGTCCGCGCATTCCGCCACCGAAACATGCCAGTCGCGGCCGCGGTTGCTGTCCCATAGGCGCCCCGCGTCCGCGCCGTCATGAAACGCGAGGTCCATCGTGTGCGTGTCGAACGGGATGTCGAACACCCCGTACCACCGGGCGCCCTGATGGGTCAGCGCGAGGTCAACCGTCTGCTGCCATCCGTTCACCCCGGCCGCCGCGATGATCTGCGTGGCGGCGCTCAGCGGCGAGCCGACGGGGTCGTAGGCGATCGCGACCTCCACGCAGCCCGTGGGCATCGGCGGATCGAGCGTGACGCGGCCCGGCAGCACGGGCGGTGTCTTCGAAAAAACCTGCAGGCTGTACAGGCCCATGTTCACCGCGGCCTTCGGCGGCGTGCCCGAGGCGATGACCGCGCCGGACGGGTGCAGCTGCTTCACGTCTCCGAAATCCGCCGCGTAGTTCGTCGCGTCGCCGTTGAAGTGCGGATACCACGCACCCGCGGAGGGGAACTCGATGAGGTACGTGTTGTTCGTGAAATTCCGCGCGGAGAAGTTCGCCGCGACGACCACGTCGTCCGCGCCGCCGCCCGCGTCCCACCGGACATAGGCGATCACCTTGTTGACGTCGTCCTTGTGGTGCACGTTCACGCCCGCGCCCTTCAGCCCCTGCGTGCCGCCCCAGCGGTTGCGGCGCAGATGGATCATGTCGGAATAGGCGCGCACGAGGCCCGCGTGCGTGTTGGTCAGCGACCAGCGCAGCGCCGTCTCCGCGGCGAAGGTCCAGTCCTCGTTCATCTCCTGCCCCTGGAACAACATCGGGATGCCCGGCGCCGTCAGCACGATGCCCGCCGCGAGCAATTGTCGCTTGCGCGCCCAGATGCTCGACGGATTCGACCCGTCAATGTCGCGCGGCAGCCGCTGCTTGCCGTTGAGTCCGCCCACGGCGTCGTGCGATTCGCTGAAGATGACCCGGTTGTGGCCGGCCCACCCCGCGATCAGGTCGCCCAGCGCCCACATGTTGCGGTCGCCGTCGCTGCCGCGGGTGACCTGCCAGTGGAGGTGGTCGCGGAACGCCACCTGCCACTGGCTCTGGAAATCCACCGCGAAATCGAAGGCGTGGTCCTCCGCGATCCGGATGCGCCCCGGGAACCCCGTCCGCATCAGGCCGTTGATCTCGCGCAACAGGGACTCGCCGTCCGGCAGGTGCGCGGCCCCGTTGTCCGCGTAGAGGATGCTCCAGACGGAATCCCACCGGAGGCCGTCCACGCGGTACTCCTCGAGATACATCCGGATGTTGTCGCGGATGTAGTCCCGCGCCTCCGCGCGCCCGTAGTCGGGCCGCGTCTCGCCCCACAGCGTGGACGAGCGGAAATCGTTGTAGAAATAGATCCCGCCCTTGCCGTCCTGGCCCCAGCCGTCGAACCGCCACAACGCGAGATCGCTCGGCCCGTAGTGGTTGTGCACCACGTCCACCAGCACGGCCAATCCGCGCTCGTGGCACGCCTTCACAAACCGCTTGAACGCGTCCGGCCCGCCCAGCGCGCTCTCGATCGCGAACGGATCCGCCGGGTTGTAGCCCCAGCTCTTGTCGCCCGCGAACTCCGCGATCGGCATCACCTGCACCGCGCTGACGCCGAGGCCCACGAGGTGGTCGAGCTTTTCGACGGCCTGGTCGAACGTGTTCGGCACCCACGCCTCCGCGTTGAACGTGCCGGCGTGCATTTCGTAGATCACCAGGTCGTTCAGCCACGGCTCCACCGCGCCCACGCCGCCCCAATCGAAGGCGTCCGGATCGTACACGATCGAATTGCCGTTGGAATTCGTCACGCGCCGCGCGCGCGGATCGCGCTTGTCGAACGAGTGGTTGAGGACGTACTTGTACTCCTGCCCCGCCTGCGCACCCGCCACGTCGCGCGACCAGTAGGGCGTCGCCCCCTCCCGCGCGAGCGCCAGCGTCGCCCACCCGCTGAACGGCCCCTTCACCCCCACGCTCGTCGCGTTCGGCGCCCACACCCGGAACGTCACACCGGTGCCGTCGCCATCGGCGTACGGAAGCGACCCCAACCCCGGCCGCACCGACTGCGCCGCCGCGCCGCAGGCAAACCAGACGCACGCCAACCCAACCGATAGAATTCGCTTATTCAAGGTAGAACGCTCTACCCGCAATATTACGCGCTTCACCTTTGGGCGGATAGTGTAATTGCGGAAATTCGATAGTCGCTGAAGTCGTTGATTTCCAGCAACAGTATGGGGAGCGCGCGCGCCCGCCTCCGCGCCGGCCCGAATGCGATTCCCCACGACCCGCCAGCCAGGATGTGATCCGCGAGGGTACGCCTTCGCTCGCTTCGGCGAGACAAGCTGCTATCGCCGCTATCTTTTCGGCGTGTATCCCGGCGGGAACCAGACTTTGATCCGGGCCTTCTGGCGTCCGTGCTGCATGGCGATGCCGTGGGTGCGATAAAACAGGTCCAGGTGCCACCCCTTGATGTCGCCGCCGCGATCCTCCACGCGGCCGTATCCGTAGCCGGGCACATGGATGATCGTCCCGAAGGGAAAATAATCCGTGTCCGCCGCGATCGTTCCCGGCCGCGCCATGGTTCCGCTCGCCGTCTGGCCCACGATCTTGCGCCGGCCCTTGAGCGGACCCGACGTGAACGTGGGGCGCCCGTACCAGTTCCGCGCCCAGCCGCAGCACTCCCGGCACGGGCAGTAGCCGGTGGTGATCACCACATATTCGCGCGGCTTCGCCCCGCGCGGCGGCCGGCCCGCCGGCCCGAACGCGTCCCGCAGGTAGCACCCGCCGAGGACGGTGGCCAGCACCATCCAGCCGAGCAGTTGCCATCGCGCGCGCCAACTCATCGCGCGCACAGACTACCCGCGCCGCGCGGCGGCGGAAAAACAATTTTTACAGGGACTGTAATTTACAGACGTTGGAAGCGCCCCCGGCCTCTTTTTCCAGACGTTGGAACTTTTCAACGCCGGTTCCGTCATTCGCCATTAAGACCCGGGAGCTGGTCCGGGGCGAGATCGCGCAGGCGGGGCAGGCGCTGGTCCTTGGCCGAGAGGAGCGGATGTTCGAGGGGCCAGCGGATCCCGACGTCGGGGTCGTTCCACAGCACGCCGCGGTCGTCGTCGGGCGCGTAGAGCGCGCCGCACTTGTAGAGGAACGTGGCGGTTTCGCTCAACACGCAGAACCCGTGCGCGAAGCCCTCGGGGATGAACATCTGGCGGTGGTTCTCCGCCGAGAGGACGCGGCCGCACCACGTCCCGAAGGTGGGGGATCCGCGCCGGAGGTCCACCGCGACGTCGAACACCTCGCCGCTCACGACATACACGAGCTTGGCCTGCGGCCGGCGGAGCTGGAAGTGGAGGCCGCGGAGGATGCCGCGCTGCGAGAACGACAGATTGTCCTGAACAAACGAGCGGTCAATCCCGCCCGCCGCGTATTTCCCCGCGTGGAACGTCTCGGTGAAAAAGCCGCGGGCATCGCCGAAGACGTCGGGTTCGACGAGGATCACATCGGGGATTTCGAGCGGGGTGAAGTTCATATGAGGCGGGAAGCGGAGCGATGGGGTGGTGGCGTGTCAGCGAGGGCGATGAGCATGGGTCCCGGCTTGACCGCGGGCAAGCCAAAGGACGCCTTGGGCAGGATTCAAGTGTTTCCGAAATCCAGTACGGCTTGTCTCGGGGTCATGTGCTTGGCCAAGCCTTCCGCCCGGACAAGATCATCCGGCAACGGCAATCGCTCCAGGGAGCGGGGTTCGACCTTGATCGCATCTCCTCCATAGGATTTTCCAACCTTCTTGAGATTGCCGATGGTCTCGGGGTTCGAAAGGACCGTCCATAGGCGTTCAACAAAATCAGGGGACTCGCATTTGGGATAGACACAGAGCAGGCACGTTAGAGGAACGACGCCGGCCCGGTTTCTGATGAAACGGGCACTTCGTCTGCCGAGATAGGCAAACAAGATCGGCGGAGTTTTCCGGACCTCCATCCGGTACCATGGCTTTCGCGTCCTGATGAGCGTCTTGTTCGGCAGACCGCTCTTTTCGCCGCTCTCAAGATACTTCCGCACATGTGACGGCAGCTGATCAAATGGCAACCCGTTTACATTCAGCAAGCGGGTCGGCCGTCCATGGGTTTCGAGGCGGGAAACATCCTCCGGATCGAAATACTCTCCCCGGACGTCCCGCATTCTCCCCACGGCCTTCACCAGCAAAGATTCGGGAATCCCCAACGTTCTGGCGCGGGCGGATGTCATAAAGAAGAATTCGTTGTCTCCCGTGACAATGCCGCGCATGACGGATGCGAAGTCGCCCAGCGTGTGTTGATGAGTCGTGCCGTCGGATGGCGGCCGTGAAAACCCGGTTGCCAGCCCCTCGGACAACCGGCGGCGATGCACCTGAATTCCGCGGTCATCCCCTGATTGTTGTCCCTCGATCAACGCCACCAGTTCGGCCGAATCGCGCCGAAGGCACTTTACCCAATCAAATTCCTTGGTCGGATTTGTGTTGCGGATGAGAAACACGAGCGCATTGGTGTCAACGGCGGGAAAAGGGGTCGCATCCGACGCGAAGGCCACGACCGCGTCCAATCTGTAACGCGAACAGATCCACTGCCACAGGGCCTGGGCGAAAACGCCTTCGCAGATGTCGGCTGAAACAATATAGGCGAGACGTCCGTTGGGAGCGAGCGTCTGCAGCGCCCTGATGAGAAAATAGACATGCAACCCCGCCCGCGCGTCAATGCGCCGACCGGTTGCCCTGAGTGCGAATTCCTTCAGTAATTTTTTCCGTGCCGGGGATATCCGGTGATGGCGGATATAGGGGGGATTGGCAATTATGGCGGGAAAGAGTTTTGTCGGCGGATCAAGAACGAAATCCCGAATTTCCACGTTCTGCAGATCGCGATCGTCCAGGCCGGAACTTCTGGCATGCCCGAGCACCTCCGGATCAATATCGCGTCCGACGAGCGTCAGATCCATGCCGTGTGACTGCGCATAGCGCTTTGCGGCCCGGAAGAAAACCCCCTCTCCCACGGCCGGATCGAGCAAACATGACGGTCCCTCGCGCAACACATAAGCCGTCATAAAGTCGGCCGTCCAGTCAGGCGTCCAAAACTGTCCCTTCCTGCGCAGAGCCTCCCTTTCAAGTCCCGCGCGGGGCAATTTGTGTGTCCGCGTTCCCGGCATGTGGATCTACCTCGCGACCTCATCCAAGACCGAAAGCGCTTCCGCGCACAACCGAGATTGACCTCCAACAAAGCGCACATACGGGAGGATGTGCCCGTTCTTGTCTGTGATCGAATCTGCCACTAACCGCGGTTCATCCACGGTTGTGGCCAAGGGGTATGCGTGCCGGTAATATATTTTGTAGATTACTTTCTTTGTAGTTGCGCCGCCCGGGGCTTGAAACACCTGTTCGGTCGGTTCGATGTCGCCCCGCGCAAGGAGCGTCTCCGCGTCCACGAGCGAAATGCCGAATGACACGTCAAAGAATGCGTGCCATATGTGGATTGCAATCTTTCGCTGGCTCTGCCAGCGCTTCAGGGGTGCGCGATCTTCCTCCTTGATGATGATCGTTGGCAGCACGGCGGCTTTTTTCAATCCACACTTTCCTCCGAGTCGCTTTTGCGGCGTCAGTGGCGTTGCGTAGTCCGGCATCTGCTTGGCGCGCCACAGGCTGTTTTCGCATTCGACCGCAATGACTGCGTTTTCCAGCAGATTCTGCATCTTGGGATCGTCTTCGGCTGTAAACGGCAATTCGCCGAGTCCATTCAGCTCCTTCACGGCGGCGTCAACCTTGAGCCTTTCCTTCACCCGAAAAATCAGCAAATCAGGCCGCTTGATTTTGCCAAGTCCGGCTTTCTCCAGCCGCTCGAAGTAGAGTTCAAAGGCGCGGACATCGTTGTCCGGGGCGGTTCCGCTCGGTCCATACGGCAACGCGAAATACGTTCCCGTCGCGTTCACCGCCTGGGTAAGACGCTGTTCGCTCCACACACCCTGGGACCACCGCATGAGGAAATCGCTGCCGCGAAGGCGTCGCGGATTGAGCAGGAAATCCGCCCAAGGCGCATGGCCCATCGCGCACAGCGTCAGGCGCATGTCCTCCATCGGGACGGATAACACCGTCTCGAAAGGGTGTTCAGCGTGTCTGTTCACATCGTTATTTTCTTGCTGGGCCAAGCATCACTCCACAGCTCCAATACTCCGCCGCCCCATGCTTCCTATTCCTCCAGCATCCTCAGCAAATACCGTCCATATTCGTTTTTGGCCAGCGGCGCGGCGAGCGCGCGGACCTGGTCGGCGCTGATCCAGCCCGCGGTCCAGGCGATTTCCTCCAGGCAGGCGAGTTTGAGGCCCTGCCGTTCCTCGATGGTCTGGACGAAGTTGCCCGCCTGCAGCAGCGACTCGTGGGTGCCGGTGTCGAGCCACGCGACGCCGCGGCCCAGAAGCTCGACGCGCAGCAGGCCGCGCTGGAGGAAGATCCGGTTCACGTCGGTGATTTCCAGTTCGCCGCGCGCGGAGGGCTTCAGGTTCGCGGCGACTTCGACCACGGAGTTGTCGTAGAAATACAGGCCGGGCACGGCGTAGCGGGATTTCGGCTTGGCGGGTTTTTCCTCGATGTCGAGCGCGCGGCCGGTCGCGTCGAACGAGACCACGCCGTAGCGCTCGGGATCCTTCACGCGGTAGCCGAAGATCAGGCCGCCCTTTTCCAGCCGCCCCGCCTCGCGCAGGGCGCGGGAGAGGTCGTGTCCGAAAAAGATGTTGTCGCCGAGGATCAGGCACACGGGCTCGGACCCGATGAAGTCGCGCCCGATGACGAACGCCTGGGCCAGCCCCTCCGGGCGCGGCTGCTCGGCATACGACAGGCGCAGGCCGAATTGCGCGCCGTCGCCGAATAACTCGCGGAACCGCGGCAGGTCGGCCGGCGTGGAAATGATGAGGATGTCCCGGATGCCGGCCAGCATGAGCACGGACAGCGGGTAGTAGATCATCGGCTTGTCGTACACGGGCAGCAGCTGCTTGCTGACCACGCGCGTGATGGGATAGAGCCGGGTCCCGGACCCTCCCGCGAGGATGATGCCCTTCATGGGGGCGGTTATAGCAGAGCGCGCGCCGCCGGCGCCACCGCGAATCGCCGGCGGAACCGGTTGGGGGTTTCCGTCATTTGCCGTAATGGCTCTCGATCCAGCGGAGGTAGTCGCCGGAGCGGACGCGCCCGACCCAGTCCGGGTGGTCGAGATACCACCGGATGGTCTTGCGCAGGCCGGTGTCGAAGGATTCCCGCGGTTTCCAGCCGAGGTCCTGTTCCAGCCTCGTGCAATCAATCGCGTAGCGGCGGTCGTGGCCGGGCCGGTCTTTGACGAAGGCGATGAGGTCGCGGCGTTTCCCGCCGCCGGGCAGCGGCGGCGCCAGTTCCTCGACGAGGTCGCAGATGAGGCGGACGACGTCGAGGTTCTTCATCTCGTTCCGCCCGCCGATGTTGTAGGTCTGGCCGCGCCGGCCCCGGGTCATGATGTCCCAGACGGCGGTGTTGTGGTCGCGGACAAACAGCCAGTCGCGCACGTTCGTCCCGTCGCCGTAGACCGGGAGCGGCCTGCCCTCCAGGGCGTTCAGGATCATCAGCGGGATCAATTTTTCCGGGAACTGGAAGGGCCCGTAGTTGTTCGAGCAGTTGGAGATCGTGACGGGGAGCCCGTAGGTATGGTGGTAGGCGCGCACGAGGTGGTCGGACGCGGCCTTTGACGCGGAGTACGGGCTGTTGGGCTGGTAGGGCGTCTCCTCGGTGAAGAACCCGGTTTCGCCGAGGCTGCCGAAGACCTCGTCGGTGCTGACGTGGTGGAACAACTCGAGGGCCGGCATCCGCTCGCGGGCCAGCTGGAGCAGGACGTAGGTGCCGTGGATGTTCGTCCGGACGAAATCGTCCGGTTTCACGATGGAGCGGTCCACGTGCGATTCCGCCGCGAAGTGGCAGACGGCGTCCACCGCATGCGCGTCGAACACGCGCGCCATCGCGTCCCGGTCGCAGATGTCGGCGCGGACGAACACATAGCGGTCGCCCGCCCGCTCCGCCACGTCGGCGAGGCTTTCCGGGTTTCCGGCGTAGGTCAGCTTGTCCACGTTGACCACGCGGCCGCCGAACCCCGCCTCGTCCAGCAGGTAGCGGATGAAATTGCTGCCGATGAAGCCCGACCCGCCGGTGACCAGGAGCGTGTTCATGGCCGCAGCGTAGCCGCGCGCCGCGAAGGCTGCCAAGCGGCAAGTTGGCGGAAGCCGGGCGACGTTTCCCGCGCCGGCGCGTGGCCGGCGGGGGCCAACGAAAACCGGGGGATGTTCCTGGCAGCCTCGTCCGTGTCAGCCTCGTCAGGACTATCCCCGGTTTTCAGTGGTGAATTTTCGCAATGTGTTGGCGTAACGAA
>CAYMCD010000068.1:0-17052 GCA_964388845.1 uncultured Verrucomicrobiota bacterium | reverse complement strand
GAGAAAGGAGTATGGACGTGCCCCCCCCGAGCTCGCGGCCTGAATGCGCCGTCGTCATTCCCAATTGGAACGGCGCGCGCTGGCTGCCGCGCTGCCTGGCCGCGCTCCAGCGCCAGACGCTGCCGCCGGCCGAACTGGTGGTCGTGGACAACGGCTCGACGGATGAGTCGCTCGCGCTGCTGGCCGGCGCGTTCCCGAAGGTCCGCGTGCTGGCCCTCGGCGCGAACACCGGATTCGCGTCCGCCGTCAACCGCGGCATCGCCGCGACGCGCGCGCCGCTTGTCGCGCTGCTCAACACCGACACCGAGGCGGATCCGATGTGGCTGGACGCCCTCGCGGCCTCGCTCGCCGACGGCGACGGCCGGGTTGGCGCCGCCGTCGGGTTGTTCTGCCTCATGGACGATCCGGGCCGCGTCGAAAATGCGGGCGACGAGCTGAGCTGGCAGGGCGTCGCGGAAAAACGCGGACACGGGCAACCGATCCATCGGTTTCTCGAACCGGGCGAGGTGTTTTCGTGTTGCGCGGGCGGCGCCCTGTACCGGCGCGCCTTCCTCGAGGCCGTCGGCCCGTTCGATGAATCGTTCTTCGCCTACTGGGAGGATATTGACCTCGGCCTGCGCGGGCGCCTGATGGGCTATCGCTTCCGCTATATCCCGGCGGCGCGCCTGTTGCACCAGGGACACGGCTCGGGCCTGCCGGATGCGCGCTACGTGCGGCTCGCCACGGCGAATCGCTGGCGGGTTTTCTTCAAGAACCTGCCCGCGCGCCTGTTGCTGCGCCACGCGGGCTCGCTGCTCTACGGCCAGGTGTATTTTCTCGCCTGCCAGCGCCGGCCTTTCGCCGCGCTCGCGGGCGTATTCGACTTCCTGCGCACCCTGCGGACGACCTGCGCCGCGCGCCGCGCGCTCGCGGCCCGGCGGGTGCTGTCGCTCGACGAAACCGATGCCCTGCTGGCGCGCCGGATGCGGGCGCCCGGCCTGTGGGCGCTGGCGCGCGCCGGATGGCGGGGCCGCCGCGCATGACGCCGGTGTACCATGTGGCCGCCCCGCCGCCCGCCGTCGCGGGCACGGACGCGCTCTGGCAGGACATGGATCTGCTCGCGCGCCACTTCCACGCCGAGTCGGCCTGTGTCTATCCGTTCGGCAAACCGCGGCCCCTCGCGCCGCCCTTGCTCTACGGTTGGGCCGCGCTCCGCCGGCTCCGCGCGCTCGACGCGCCCGGCCGTCTGCATCATGTGTTCTCTCCGGTGGCCTTCGCCTATCCGTATTTGCGGAGGCTCGAACAGCCGCTGGTCTACTCCGTGGTCGCCGGCCAGGCCGGCCGGCCCGCGCGGTGGCTGCTCGACCGGGCCGTATGGATCGCGAACAACGCGCGCGACCGGCGCGCGCTGGAACGGTTTGGCGCGCGCGCGGTGCACGAGGTGCGGCCCGGCCTCGACCTGGCGCGGTTCGCGGCCGTCCCGCCGCCGCCGCCGGGCCCGTTCACGCTGCTGATGGCCTCGGCCCCCTGGACACGCGCCCAGTTCGCGCACAAGGGCGTGGAGCTCCTGTTCGCGGCGCTGCGGGCGATGCGCGACACCCGCCTGGTCCTCCTGTGGCGCGGACATCATGCGGCGGAACTTCGCGCCCGGCTGCGCCGTTCCGGGCTGGAGGAACGGGTCGAGGTGATGGATTGCGCGGCGGACGTTCCGGCCGTGCTCGCGCGGGTCCACGCCGTCGTCCTGCTCGCCCGCCAGTCCAAGCTGGTGAAGGCCTGGCCCCACTCGCTGCTCGAGGGCCTGGCGGCGGGGCGGCACGTCATCACGAGCGACGCGATCGCGATCTCCGATTTTCTGCGCGAGCGGCAGGCGGGGTTCGTGCTGTCGGAGTGGTCCGCCGGCGCGCTGGGGGCGCTCATCGAGTCCGCGCGCGCGGCGCCGCCGCCGCCGGACGCGCTTCGCCGGCTGGCCCTGGACTGCTTCAACGTGGACCGGATGCTGCGCGCGTTCAGCGCGATCTACGACGCCGCAGCGCGTTGATCCACCGCGCCGGCGCCCGCTCCGCGAGGGCGATCGCCGCGCGGCCGAACACCCGCCACGCCAGCAGGCGCGCCGCGATGAACAGGTTGGGCCCCCCGCCGTAGTGGCCGAACGGGACGAACTTGCCGCGCAGGACCTGCCGGGCGACCCGACCGAATCCGTGGTCCCGCAGGTCGCCGCCCCGCGTTGTGATGGGTGCGTTGGGTTTCATCGCTATTGTTTCAACCAGAACAGCGCGTGGCGCAGCACATAATACGTGCGGAGAAACGGGACGAATCGGCATTTCCACGCGGGCTCGCTCCACAGGCGGCGCAGCGCGCCGCGCGCGCGGGGCGGGGGCCGCCCGCCCGCCAGGTCGTCGCGGTGATGGGCATACCGCAGCGCGGTGAGTTCGCCGGACGGCGGGAAGGCCAGGTGGTCCTCGACGAGGGCGTTCAGCCACGGTTTCCACTCGTCCGCGGAGTAGCCGAGCACGGCCAGGGCGGGCCCATAGCGCCGGGCCGCGTCGCGGATCCCACCCTGGAGCGGCGCATAGTGGGCGCTCTGGGCGCGCTCCCGTCCCTCGGGGTCCGGCTGGAAACGCAGCGGGGCGGCGGGCGCGACGTCATCGTAGGCCGCGAGGGCCGGTTCGTCGGCGCGGGTCGCCTCCTCGAAGATGTCGCGCGCGGTGAGGACCAGGCTCCCGGCAAAATCGAACCGGCGGTGGTCGAAGAAGACGCCCTCCAGGCGGTTGCGCGGGTGGTCGGGAAACGGGAAGCCCGGCGACGTGGCGAGGAGAAAGCCGTGCAGCGCGGGCGCGTCGGAGCGGTGCGCGATCGCGTGGTGGAGCAGGCGCTGGATCGTGCCGAGCCAGCCGACGTCGGCCGCGGCGACCGCCGTGTGGCGGAAGAAGCCCTCGGCCTCGAGATAGCGATGCAGCGCCGCCTGGGCGGCGGTCTGCTGCCGGCGTATTTCCTCCTGCACGTCGCGGTGCTGCAGGAGCTGCTTGAGCCGCTCCGTGTGGCGCGCGCGCCACCCGGCGTGCCACCGGCTGAGCGGCGTGTCGGGGGCGAGCCCCACGCGCCGCAGCGCGGGCGCGAACGGCGCGGGGTCCAGCCCGAACACCCGGCAGAAGTCCGTGAAATCGCGGTTGGATACCGGCAGGAAGGCCATGCGGGCCTCGTCGAAATCGAGGTCGCGCGCGGCATAGGCGGCCGCCGCGAGCGCGCGGCGGCTGACGCGCAGGTAGCTCGCCGCCGGGAGGCGCGCGCCCGCGTGGAGAACCGGCGCCAGCGCGTTCCACAGATCGAGCAGGATGCGGCCCTCGCGCGAGAAGAAATAGACGCGCTCGATGCCCCGGCTGAGGCAGCGCTCCGCGAGCCCGTGGATGAACGCGCACAGCAGGGGGCCGAAGAACGTGTACCCCATCCGGTACAGGGCGGGGCGCTGAATATTTTCGTCTTCGAGCGGGAGCATCCACTGCTGCGCGAGCCGCCCGCGCCAGAACGGGCGCCGGATCGCCGCCTCCGCCAGTTGCGCGGACAGGCCGCGGCGCTGCAGTTCGGAGCGATCGCGCAGGACGAGCGCGGTGAGGCCGGCGGTCGCCGGGCGCGCCCCGTCCGAAACGGGATGATCCCCGGCATGCCACCAGCGCGCCGGTTCGACGCGCCAGCGGTCCTTGAGGATCGGCCACGCCGCGCCGGATGCCTTTGCGAATCCGGTGTCGGCCGACGAATACACATCGTCCAAGAGGCCCGCATAGCCCGCGCGTTCCAGCAGCAGGCGGACCGCGTCCGCGGGGAGGTACATGTCGGTGATCGCCATCACGCGCTTGCCGGCCGCTTTCAGCTGCCGCAGGAGAGGCCGGAATCCGGTCCGCGCCACGAGCATGGCGCTTTCGATGTCGAGCTCGTGGCGGGTGACGTCGTCCAGCAGGGCCGCGTCCGACTGTTCGCCGAACACCATGCGAAGCGCATCGGCCATGAAACGCGGGTAGCACGCCTCCTGGTCCGGTCCCGCGCGGCCCTGGCGGCGGCGATGCACGCGTTCGACGCGGTCGCGCAGCCGCTGGATGCGGTCCGCGGTCCAGCCCGCGATCCCGGCGGCCCGCGCGCGGCGCTCGATGAAGCGGGCCGTGGCGCGTTTCAGCAGGTCGGGATCGTGCGCGCGCCGGACGAGCAGCGTGTCGAACACGTCCAGCGAAAGCAGGTCGAACGAATCGGCGCCGCGTTCGATGGCGCGCAGGAGATCCGGGAGGCGGTGGAACGTGCGGACGGGCGGATTCATCGTTTGATCCGCCGCGCCACCCAGTCGGCGACCGGTTTCAAGCGCCCCCACCGCAGGGCGGCCCGGACCTGCTGCAGCTCGGCCTCCAGCTCGACGAGCCGGTCCGCGCCGGTCTCGACCCGGCGGCGCACGGCGTCGGGGACCGCGGCCAGCAGATTGGCGCGGATGACCTGCTGGTCTTCGAGCCGGGCCTTGAGGGCGCCTTGTTTCAGGGTGTTCGATCCGTGGATGCGGTAGTCGAGGAGGACCTGGTCGTCGAGGTAGCGCACGCCGTCCGGGTGGGCGCGCATCATGCGGAAAATGTAGTCGTAATCGTGCAAATACCGCAGGGCGGCGAACGGGCCGACCCGGCGGGCCGCCTCCGTCCGCATGAAAAGATTGGAGGTGGTGACCATCAGGTTGCCGCGCAGGAAAGCCGCATAGAGGTCGCGATGCTCGAAGTAGAACGCGCGGTTCCGTCCGTGCCACGTGTGCCAGTAGTGGGCGCCGCGCGGGATCGGCGCGCCGGCCTCGTCTATCGGCTGCACATCCGAAAAGACGCAGGCGGCGCCGGTGGCCCGGCAGAAATCGAGCAGGACCCGCAGGCGGTCCGCGGGGTAGCGATCGTCCGAATTCAGGATGGCGATCCACTCGCCGCGCGCCCGCGCGATGCCGGCGTTAAGCGCGTTGTACGCGTCGGCATTCGCCTGGCGGTGGTAGGAGAGCCGGGGATCCCGGCGTTGATGGATGACGTCGCCCGTGGAGTCCGTGGAGCCGTCGTCCACGACCACGAGCTCGATGTCCCCGAAGGTTTGCCCCAGCGCGCTGTCCACCGCCGCCCCCACGAAGCGCTCGTGGTTGTACGCGGGCATGACGACGGAAATCAGCGGGTCGGGCATGGGGCTGAAGCGCGCTCCAAACGGTTCGGGGCGCGATTATGCGCACAGCCCGCGAAGGGCAGGCAAGCCCCGAATTACCAGGGCTTGATCGAGTATTTACAAGCCTTGTAGATGCTCGAGTAGATGTCGGCGGGCACGGCGCCGTTGAAGCCCCAATTGAGGGTCTGCCGCGGCGGCTGCTGGTAGCTGGTGCCCTGCTGGTTCGCGTTGCCGTCGGCATCGTTGAACGAGATGGTCCAGTTGCCCGAAAGGTAGTCGTAGACGGCGTGATCGTCCCATCCGTTTCCGTCGAAGTCGTGGCCGGCCACGGGGAGCGTGCGGTTGTACTGGCCGAGTTTGAATTGGAACATGTACGGCGTGTTGAACGTTCCATCGGTTCCGTCGCCCGCATTCGAGTATTTGACTTTGTAAATTGTCACGCCGGCGGGATAGGTGTTGTAATCCACGACATTCCGGTAGATCCCGGGCGCGGGGATGGAGCCGGAGGATCCCCAGACGGTCGGATACCACCACTTGCCCGTGGAACCGCGGATGTACCAGACCGAATCCGACATGGAAAAGCCGCGGTAGTAGACCGCGATGTCCGTCGTGCCGTCCCGGTCGTAGTCATAGGGAACCGGAAGGACGGTGGAGGTCGTGGGTCTTTCCCATGAGCGCACGTCGCCCTGCCAGCCCCATTGGCGGTTTTCGAAGATCAGGGCGTTGTCGGAAACGCGGCGCGCGGTCCAGCGCCCCGTCGCCAGTTCATAGATGCCGAGGTCCACGCTGCCGTCGTTGTCGTAGTCGCCCGGCACCGGCACGAACCCCGTGCCCCCGAATTGACGCCCCCACACGAGCACCTGCTGGAGATGCCAGCTGCGGATATACCAGAGTCCCGAAACGGGATCGTAGACGCCCAGGTCCGTCCGCCCGTCTCCATCGTAGTCCGCCGGGACCGGGAGCGCCCCGTTGTAACCCCATTGCCCGCCCCAGATGATGGCCCCGCCGACGAGGTTGCGCACATACCACAGCCCGCTTGAGGACTGGTAGACCGCGAGGTCGGACCGGCCATCGCCATTGAAATCGTTAAAGGTTCCGGCCGCGTGGGCGCCTGCCCCCACCGCCAGATTCCCCGCGAGCGCCAGCATGATGACAGTGGTCGTTTTCATGGGCTCCTATTCAGCAAAAGATATACCAATTCCAGGCCCGATCGTATAAAAACGCCATATAGATGAAAGAGCCCGGTTCGCCGGTTCTGTAATGCATTCATTATGAACGCGATGTGGATTCTGGTCCTCGGTATGCACCGATCCGGAACTTCAGCGGTAGCTGGGGTTCTGGGGAGCATGGGTTTTCAATTTGGCAAATCCGAAAGCGCCATTCCCCCAAATCTGCACAACAGTCGCGGATTCTGGGAGCGTCAGGATGTCATGGACATCAATGACGATATCCTCCGCGCGATCGGTTGCGGATGGGACGATCTGGTCGCTTTTCATCCGGATCGGATCGGTGAACTTTCGTGCCCGGAGATTGAGCGGCGCATTCGGGACGTGCTCGACGAGTTGACCCGCCAGGGTCCGGCGTTCCTGAAAGATCCGCGCCTGTGCCTGACGCTTCCCGTCTGGTGCCGCGTGCAGCCGCCCGCCGCCGTCGTGGAGGTCGTCCGCCCGCCGTTGGAAGTCGCGGCATCGCTGGTCCGGCGCGGAGACGCCTCGCTCATGGGGGGGCTGGCGTTGTGGGAGGGCTATGTGCGCGCGGCCGGCGCCCAGCGGCCCGACGTGCCGACCTTCATGGTGCGATTCGACCAATTCCGGCGCGACCCCGTCAGCGGCGCCGCGGCGCTGGCGGAACAGCTGCGGGGGGCCGGCATCCCGATGCCGGGTTCCGTGACGCCCGAATTGATCGCCGACTGGTTCGACGCGTCGCTCGTCAATTTCTCGGAGGACGGGACGCATCGCGATTCCCTGCCGCCGGCGGTGGCGCGCGTATGGGAGCAACTTCTGCGGTCGGGCGGGACGCCGTTGCGCGCGCCGTACGACCCGTCGGCCTTCGCGCGGGATGCGCTCCGCTACCTGGTCGAGAAGACGAGAAGGGACGAGGCGGCGGTGCGGCGGCTCACCCTGGAGCGCGCGCACTATGCGCGGCGGATGGATATCGTGGATGCCTGCGTGCGCGCGTTCCGGGCGTCCCGCCTGGGCCGGATCTATTTCGCGCTGGCCCGCCTCTATTCGCGGTTGTCCGGCCGCGGGCAGGCGCTCACGCCGTTCGACCAGATCGAGGCCGTGCTGGACAAGCACCGGCGCGACCTCTTTTGACGCCATGCGCGCGCTCGCCATCCTCGCGGCCTACAACGAGGCGCCGTTCATCCAGCCCGTCATCCGGCACCTGGCCGCGCAGGGGTTCGAGAGCTACCTGATTGACAACGACTCGACCGACGGCACGCTCGATCTCGCGCGCCAGCTGGAGGGCAACGGCCTCGCCGGATGGGAACACATGCCCCGCGAAGGGGTCTTTGAATGGAGCCAGCTGTTGCGGCGGAAAATGCTCGTCGCGGAGCGGGTCCCCGCCGACTGGTATCTGCACCAGGACTGCGACGAGTTTCGCCTGCCGCCCGCCGGATTCGGCACGATGGCCGAGGCGCTGGAATCCGTGGACCGCGACGGGTTCAACGCCGTGAACTTTCAAGAATTCACGTTCATTCCCGTGCGGGAATCGCCCGACCACGAGCGCGCGGATTTCCAGTCAACCCTGCGCTGGTATTACTGCTTCGAGCCCTTCCCGATGCACCGGTTGAACGCGTGGAAGCGCACGTCGGACCCGGTCAACCTGTTGCGCGTGGGCGGCCACCAGGTGGATTTTCCCGGCCGGCGGATCGCGCCGGTCCAGTTCCGCATGCGGCACTATGTCATGCTGAGCCCCTCGCACGCGCACCGGAAGTACGACCTGATGTATTCCGCGGAAGACGCGCGCCGGGGCTGGTTCGGCTGGCGCAACAGTGCGAGGCGGCAGCCTTTGCTCCTGCCCCCGGCCCGGGCCCTCCTGACCCGCGTGTCGGACGAACAGATGGTTTACCGGGACCCCGAGTCCGAGCATATCCTCGGCGCCCTCTGGGAGGGCCGGTTGCCGCGGTTCCCCAACGATCCGGGCTGGGCCTGGCGGCTTCGCTTCGCGATGCGCGGACGCCTGGGCGCGCGACCTCCGCGGAGGTCGGGCCAAAACCCTTGAGCATCCGCGCAAGAAATTGGCGTCAGGCGGTCGCGCGCGCGTAGGCCTCAAGGACTTCGTCGGTCGGGCCGTCCATCGCGACCATGCCCTTGCGCAGCCAGATCACGCGCGCGCAGAGCCGCCGGATGGCGTCCGGGCTGTGCGAGACGAAAAGAAGGGTCTTGTCGCGGCGGATCATGGTCTGCGTGCGCTCCACGCACTTCTTCTGGAACCGCGCGTCGCCCACCGCGAAGACCTCGTCCATCACCAGGATATCCGGGTCCATGTGAATCGCCACGGAGAACCCGAGCCGCATCTGCATGCCCGAGGAATAGGCGCGCAGGGGCACGTCAATGAACTCCTCGAGCTCCGCGAACTCGACGATCGTCGGGAACAGTTCGTCAATCTGCCGGCGGGTCAGGCCGAGGAGGGCCGCGTTGAGCTCCATGTTCTCCCGGCCCGTGAGGTCGGGATGGAATCCCGCCCCGAGCTCGAGCAGGGCGCCCACCCGGCCGTTGACCTCCGCGGAACCCCGGCTGGGTTTCATCGTCCCGGCGATGATGCTCAACAGGGTTGATTTGCCCGCGCCGTTCCGACCCAGGAAGGCCACCGTCTCGCCGGGATGGATATCGAAGGAGACATCCTTGAGCGCCCAGTACACCTCGCGCCGTTTCTGCCGCAGCATCAGCTTGTTGACGGCATCGTGCAGGAGGAACCGGCGCTGGTGGTGCAGCACATAGCTCTTGGCCAGGTTCCGGACCCGGACCGCGGGGAGGCTGGACGGCGCCGCGCTCATATCCGCTCCGCAAAATAGGCCTGGTGCCGCGTGAAGTAGCGCGCGCCGACGACCAGGACGGCCAGGGACACGATCAGCGCGGAGAGGAAGGCCTGGGGGTCCGGGGGTCGCCCTTCGAGCACGGCGCGCCGGGCGGCGTCAATGCAGCCGGCCAGCGGATTGAGCAGGTAGATCTGGTAGAGCCACGGATTCAGGTTCAGGCGGACGAGGGGCAGGGCATAAAAGATCGGCGTGAACCAGAACAGGACCGTCAGTCCGGACTGCACGAGATACAGCACGTCGCGATAGAAGACGTTCAGCGCCGACAGCAGGTAGGCCGCGCCGAGCAGGAACACGATTTCCACCAGGAACACGGGCAGCAGCCAGACGATTTCGAGATGCAGCGGGACGCGGAACAAGAGAATGAAGAAAAAGAGCACGATCAATTGCATCGCCAGATGGATGAGCTGCGAGATGACCACCGCCAGCGGGACAATCACGCGCGGGAACGCGACTTTCTTTATGATGTGGGAATGCTCGATGATACAGGCGGTCGCGGTCGGCACCACCAGGTTGCAGAAGTTGTAGGGCACGAGGCCCAGCAGCAGGAAAACGGGGAAAAAGTGCGTGTGTCGTTGGGGGTGGATGTAGGAGAAAACGACCACGAGCACGCCCAGCATGATGAGCGGGTTGAGGATGGACCAGAAGATGCCGAGCGACATGTTTCGGTAGCGGACCCGGAAGTCCTTCAAGACCATGCTGTGGAGGGCATGGCGGTAGCTCCAGATGTCGGAAAGGAGGCTCATGGGGCCGGCGCCGCGCCGGGGTCGCCGATCATCGGCGCGGGGCTGTCGGGGATGGCGTGCATGCGCAGGAAATCCTCCTGGCTCATTCCCTCATCCGGGCCGGGCGCGGGCATGCCCACCGACTCGGCCATGACGCGCAAGGCCGCTTCTCGCGAGATGGGCGTCGGATCAATGTCATCTTCGCCGAGGGTGGGCATCTCGTTCGTGTTGCCCTCGAGCAATTCGGGCGCGACGTAATTTGTCTTTCCGGCGAGCTCGGGATGCTTGGCGACGAAATCCTCGAAGGTCGTCACGGGGCCCTCTCCGGTCGGCGTCGGGTTTCCCATGTTCGGCGGGCGCGGGTATTCCGGATGCTCGGCCAGGAACTCCTCCAGCGTCTTCGGCCGCGGGAAATGGTCCTCCGCCTCGGCGGCCGCCGCCGCGGCGCCCGGGTCGCCTTTGAGCGCGAGGATGACGTTGCCGCCCTGTTCATCCGACAGCGTGGCGCTCATCGTCTCCTCGTCAATAAACTCGACGCGCCAGCGCTTGATGCGCCCGCCCTCGGGCACGAGGCTGGCGGCGCCCGTCCCGGTATCCACGAAGCCCGCGAAATAGCGCGTGCCGGCGCTGACGATGGCGGAGAGGCGGAGGCCGTCGGTCTCCTCCACCGTATCCATCTCCATGGCGGCCTCGTCGTCCTCCGCGCGGAGGTCCGCGCACAGCAGCGCGCACGCCGCGGCCAGGATCGGAAGGTATATTTTTATAAACATGGCCATTTCCCCGGGACGGTTGGGTTGAAGGCCGTATTTAGTCGCACGGCGGTTCCGGGATCAAGGCTATACCCCGCCGCGCGCGGGCGCGGAACGCCACCAGGAGGGATTCATGCTCCACCGGGCGCACAGGCGGCGCGGCAGCCAATCCGCCGCGTGCCCGGCGAGGACCCCGGCGCCCTTGAATGCGCTGTAGACGAGATGGTAGGGGAGATGCGCGGGCGCCTCGCGCGCCAGGTAGGCGAGCTCGCGCCCGGTGGTGAGGCCGGCGAGCCGCGCGCTGCGGGCCACGGTGTGGCCGCGCGAGAGCTGGCGGAACGCCACGACGCTGTCGAAATAACGGCTGAACGTCTGCCGCAGGCCGTACGTGTGGGAATGCAGGACCACGGAGGCCGGCGCATAGACGAGGGAAAGCCCCGCCAGCAGGACATCGCGCGCGAATTGCTGGTCCTCGCTCATGAGCAGGCGCTCGTCGAACGGGAACCGGAGCCACGTGGCCTTCCGCGCGGCGGAGCTGACGTCGGAAAAAAGGGTCGCGGGATAGATGGGGGGCGCGGTCCCGTCGTGCCGCCGCCGCACCGGCGCCGCGCCGCCTGGGAATCGGTCCATGAGGAAGAACCGCTCCATCGGCGGGGCGTCCGGCCGCGGGATCTGCCGCGAATAGACGCCCGCGACCGAATCGTCCGCGAGGGGCTCGATCAGCCGGGCCAGCCAGTGTTCGTCCGCGGGCTCCGCGTCCTGTGTCATCAGCGCGACGATTTCGCCGGCCGCGGCCCGGATGCCCAGGTTGCGCGCGCCGCCGTGGCTGAAGGGCCGGATCGGCAGCACGGTGACCTCGGGCTGGCCGCGGGCGTACTCGATCGTCCCGTCGCGCGAACCGGAATCCACCAGGATGATTTCCGCCGGGCCGTTCGGCGCCTGCCGGCGCAGTGCGCCCATCAGGCCCGGCAGCCAGCCGCGGGCATTGAGCGTTGGAATGACGACCGAGACGGAGGGCATCGCCTAGGCCCTCCGCCGGACCATGCGCAGCCGCGGCCACAGCCGGTCGAAGAAGCGCGAGAGGTGGAGATAGCGGCAGACGCGGATCGGACCGAGCCGGATGGCCTCCCGCACGACCCTCCACGCGCGTCCGTCCGCCCCGTGCACGGCGCCCAGCATGCAGAGGTAGAGCGCCCGGTGGAAGGCCGCCGTGCGGCGGACGAGCGCGGCCTTCGACGCGGGGAAGGCGGGATGGGCCAGCGCGCGGCCGATCACCACGTCTATCTGCCGGCCGATTTCACCGAGATCCCTGGTGCGCTGCGCGGTCTGCGACAGGGCGTGGACGCGGAAGGCCGCCAGCGGTTCCGGATGGCAGACGGTCGGCGTGACCGCGGCGAGCTTCAACCAGAAATCCCAGTCGGCGTGGTACCACAGGTCCTCATCGAGCGGGCCCGTCAAGTCCAGCAATCCGCGCCGGAACATCGGCGCCATGATGGCGAAAAAATCCTGCGCGGCCAGCCGCGGCAACACGAAGTCCGGGGGCAAGGCCCGGTTGGACGGCAGCGGGCAGCGCCACCGCCCGATTTTCCAGCCCTTCCCATCAATGAAATACACCGGATGCGCGAGCAGGCCGGCCTCGGGAAAGCGCCGCATCAAATCGCGCATCTGCGCGATGCGGCCCTGGATCCACATGTCGTCCTGATGCAGCATGCAGACCCATTCGCCGCGGGCCTCCGCCATGGCCAGGTTCGTATTGACGGCCCAATTGCCGACGCGCTCGCGCCAGACCACGCGCATGGCGAGCGTGCCCTCCCAGGCCTTCACCACGTCGCGGATGTAGTCCGTGGACCCGTCGTCAACGAGGATCACTTCGATGCCGCCGTCATTCTGCATCGCGACGGAAGAGAGGGCGCTGTCGAGGTGGTGCCCGCCCTGGTACGTCGGCATCACCACGCTGAGCCAGGGAGTGGGCGCGGCGGGCGGCGGAGGCGCCTGGATCTGGGCGGGACGCCGGTACATGCCGAGGATGCTCATGAAGGCGCCGGACAGCACCGTCTGGAAGCCGATCGCGGTCATGGTCACTCCGGGGATCACCCGCCGCATCGCGGCCTGGTAGTCCATCGCGCCGTACTGGTTCTCGCGCCACAGCAGGACGGCGGACAAGAGAAAGCCCAGTCCCGCGGCGAAGACGAGGATGCCGAGCACCAGGCCCCGCTCCATGTTGATGCGCTGCACCCACCACTTGACGCGGGGCGACGGCGGCAGGAAACGCTCGTTGAGCGCGAACAGGATGGTGAACCCGGCGAACAGGACCGCCTGATAGCCCAGAATGATCACCAGGCTCGACAGCAGGATGGTGTGCACGTCGAACCGGACGGAGAACAGGCGCGCATTGGCGTACCCGAGGTAATACCCCGCGAGGCCCAGCAGGATGGCCAGGCCGCCCGGCGCGAGGAAAAGCCAGCGCGGGCATGAAATCAGGAACAACCGGAAGGTGCGCCACCCGTCCCGGATGTTTTTCAGGTGAGGGCGGCGGATACTGCGCGGGTCCGGCCGGTAGGCGACCGGGATCTCCGCGATCCGGTCGTGGAACAGGCTCGCCTTGATGATCATCTCGGTGGCGAACTCCAGCCCGATGCAGCGCAGGGCCCACCGGTCATACGCGCTGCGCGAAAAGGCGCGCAACCCGCAGAATACATCGCGGACCCGCGCGCCGAACCACCGACGAGCGAGCCAGGAAAACAACGGGATGGCCAGGATCCGGTTGACCCAGACCATCGCGCCGGGCTCAATCCGTCCGCCGCCGGCGGACAACCGGCAGCCCTGGACCAGGTCGTGCCCTGCGCGCAGCGGGGCGAGAAACCGCCCGATGTCGGACAGATCGTACCGGTTGTCCGCGTCGGCCAGCACGATGAAGCGGCCCCGCGACGCCTCGACGCCGGCCATGACGGCGAATCCATAGCCCTTGGATTGGACATGGACGACGCGCGCGCCCATCCGGCGCGCCACCATCTGCGAGCCGTCCACGCTGCCGTTGTCCGCGAGGATGATCTCGTGCGGCACGCCGAGCCCGGCCAGCGCCGTTCGCGCCTGCTCGATGCACACGGGGAGGGTCTCCGCCTCGTTCAGGCAGGGCAGTACGACGCTGACCTCGATCTCGCCCGCGGCATTCATGCGGATGCGGGATCGCGGCCGGCCGGGATGCCTCGCCGCGCCAGCAGTTCCCGCAGGCGCCGCAGATTCTCCGCGATGGGCGCGTGCGCGGTGTCGAGCGCGAGGTCCGGATTCGCGGGCGGCTCATAGGCGGAGGTGAGCCCCGTCATGGATTCCACCTCGCCCCTGCGTGCGCGCGCGTAGAGTCCTTTCACGTCGCGCCGCTCGCATTCGCCGAGATCCGCGCTGACATGGATTTCGACGAACCGCCCGGCCCCGACAATCCGGCGCGCCTCCTCGCGCGAGGCGCGGAAGGGCGAAACCATGGCCACGAGACAGAGCAGGTCATTGTCCGCCACAAGGCGGGCCATTTCGGCGACCCGCCGGATATTTTCGCGGCGGTCGGCGTCCGAGAAACCGAGGTCGCGGCAGAGCCCGCCGCGGACGGTGTCCCCGTCCAGGAGAACTGCCGGGTGGCCCGCGGCGGCGAGTTCGCCGCGCAGCCGCTCGGACAGGGTGGTCTTCCCGGAACCCGAAAGTCCGGTGAACCACAGCACCATGCCGCTGGAAACGGAGGGCGATCCCATACGCCGGGGCAGAATGATGCAGGCAGCCGGATGCGTCAAGTTCCCCCCCCGCCGCGCGGCGGGGGAAACGCGCGGCGAAGAAAAAAATAGGCACGCAACGCGCCGCTGATTATGCTGCCCGACAACACCGAATCGGGAGCCTGCCATGAATTTCTGGGAACATAAACGGGTGCTCGTCACCGGCGGTTCGGGTTTTCTCGGCAGCCATGTGCTGGAGGAACTCGCGCGCCGCGGCGCCACGCAGGTGAGCGCGCCGCGCCGGGCGGATTACGACCTGCGCGACCCGGAACAGGTGCGCCGCTGCGTGCGCGATACGCGCCCACACTTGATCATCCACCTGGCGGCCGTCGTCGGGGGAATCGGCGCGAACCGGAAGCATCCCGGCCGGTTCTACTACGACAATATGGCCATGGGCCTCCACCTGGTGGAGGAGGCGCGCCTCGCGGGCGTCGAAAAGATGACCAACCTCGGGACCATCTGCGCCTATCCGAAGTTCACGCCGGTCCCCTTCCGCGAATCCGAGCTGTGGAACGGCTATCCCGAGGAAACCAACGCGCCCTACGGGCTCGCGAAGAAGATGCTGCTGGTCCAGGGCCAGGCCTACCGGCAGGAATACGGCTTCAACACGGTCTTCCTTCTGCCCGTCAACCTGTATGGGCCGCGCGACAATTTCGATCCGGAGAGCTCGCATGTGATCCCCGCGCTCATCCGCAAGGCGCTCGAGGCGGGGAAACGAAACGACCCCGAAATGGTCTGCTGGGGCACCGGGTCGGCCACGCGCGAATTTCTCTATGTCACCGATTGCGCGCGCGCGATCGTGCTCGCCTCCGAGCGCTATGACGGGCCCGAACCGGTCAATCTCGGAAGCGGCATGGAAATCAGCATCCGCAGCTTGTCCGAAAAAATCGCCGGCTATTGCGGCTATCAGGGCCGCCTCGTCTGGGACAGCACCAAGCCGGACGGCCAGCCGCGCCGATGCCTGGACACCTCGCTCGCGGCCCGTTTGTTCGATTTCCGGGCGGAGGTCCCTTTTGACGACGGGCTCCAGCGAACCATCGAGTGGTATCGCGCGCGAAGCGGGTAGGGCGGGCAGCGCCCGGCGGCGATCCGCCTTCGGAATCGAAGACCGCGTGTTCCCGCCGGGACGTCAACCGGCCGGCACGGCGTGCCGGGAGGGGGCGACCGGGGGGGCGGGTGGCTCAACGGGCGAGGTCAGGGTGCCGTTGAAGAACTCGACGACGTGCCCCTTGTCCACCAACCAGCGCAGGGGCGCGAGCAGCTCGTGGGCCTCCGGCGAGTCGGGCGCTATTCCGGGTTTGAGGTGCTCGACCAGTTGGGCGCGATTCCAGCCGGGGTGCTCGCGGATGAGCTGCAGCATCGCGCGGATGTTTTCGACGGCGTGGTCCGTGTGCAGCGGTTTGGGCACGATCGCGGTGACAAACGTCTCGCCGCGCCCCGCCTTGAACAAATGGAGCCGCATGTGGCGGAACGCCGGCCGCAGCGCGAGCGCCATGGTGAACGGCTGCCGGTTCTCGCGCTGCCAGGCCTCTTCGATCTGGCGGCGCAGCGGGCTGTCGGGCAACTCCCGCACCATCGCGGCGGGCATGATGAAACGGCGTCCACTGTGCTGCAAACCGGGCAGGATATTCCGGCAAAACTCCTGGACGGCCTCCTCGCGGTCGAGCGGCGCGGCATCCGCCCGTCCCCTGGGGCGATACAACCGCCGCGCGCGGGCCTGATCCTTCCACTGCTCGACGGCGGCCGGATCGCGGACCATCTCAATCCGCGCGCGGTATTCGTCAATTTTGAGATGGGGATACCGCGTGCGGTGCAGGTCGAGCAGTCGCTCCTGGTAGCCGTGGTAATTCGGCGGACCGAGCCATTCGCCGCTGAGCGTGCAGCGGCCCACACAGTTGAAATTTCCGGCCGGCGGATCGCCCTGTTCGACCGTCTCATCGAAATGTTCGGCGAGATGCAGTCGGATCGCGTGCGCGCGCAGGGTTTCCAGGTCGAGAAATACCGCGCCGTCCGGCTTGAACTGCCAGAGGGTCAACTCGCCGCGCGTTTCGATCTTGATCGAGTGGAACTCGGGCTTCGCGAGCAGCAGGTGCGCGACATAGGGAAGTGGGAAGGCCTTTTGCGCGGCATTCAACTGGCGCACGAGCGCGCTGAGCTGGTGCCGTTCGGGGATGAAGGCGAACGTGACCGGCAGGCGCGGCGGAGGACGCCGATCGGGCGCATGATCGCGGCCCGGCCGCTCGGATCGGCGGTCGCGTCCACGCGGACCCCGCTCGCGGTCGCCCCGCGGGCGATCGGAACGAGCGCGGTCGCGCCCGGACGGCTGGCGGGCGTCGCGATCCGGGGAACGCCTGCCATCGCCCTCTCGCCCCTGATAGGGGTTCGCCGCGGGCTGTCGCGCCCACGTCGGGACAAAATCGAGGTTCAACACGACATCCTGTACCTCGCGAGGCGCGGAAGGATCGGCGGCGGATACCTCCACGGGGGCTGTGGGGTCAGACGACATTCGGCCGGATACTAGAAGGAACGTCCGCGAATATCAATGTTTGCATGTTTGCGTGGCGCGACTCCATGAAAATGTCCCCTTGCTAAACACAGCGTCATAAGTAATTGCGCATACTGGGTTGTTTGACTATGCTGTC
>CAYMCD010000067.1:0-17225 GCA_964388845.1 uncultured Verrucomicrobiota bacterium | reverse complement strand
CGAATCTGGGCACCGCCAGCAACGCGCTCAACGCGGCGCTCACCAACGAGACCGCGCGGAGAGTCGGCGCGGATGCGGCGCTAAGCAACTCCATGGCGGCGGTTGAGGCAAAAAACACCGCGACAAGTAATCATTTTAGCAGCGTCACCGTCGCCAGCTCGAACGCCCTTTGGGCACTCTATACAAACGAGGCCGCCGCGCGCATTGCCGCCGACGCGGCGCTGAGCAATGCGCATGCTGCCCTCGATGCGTATGCGATCGCCGTCAGCAACTTGACCACGAATATCAACGCTCGGCTGCTGCGAGGGTATTCGTCGGACGCCTTCATGCTCGAGAGCACCTGGCAGAGTCATCAGACGAATCTGGTGCGCATCGTCGCGGCGCCCGGCAGCAATACGGCTCCCGGCGCAACGGGCTACCGCGCGTTCGAATGGAGGGATGAGACGAATTACATCTACGACTGGAGCGCGAGCGCGCTCAACAGCAACGTCGCCGGGTGGATTCGGACTCCGCCGGGGTCCGGGGGGTGGACCAATCCATGAGGCGCGCGATCACATATCTTGCGCTCGTATTCGTCGTGGATGCCGCCGCGAACACGTTCGTGGTCACAAACGACACGTCCGCGCTCAATCCTTCGCTGCGGACGTTGGTCGTAAACAACGACCAGACCTTCCGATATCGCGCGTTCGCGCGTCAATCCTCTACGGCCAAGGACCTCACGGATAAGACTCTCGTGTGGCAGATGATTGATCCTGCCGATGATTACATCCACGCGAGCACGGCGCCCGAGATTCTGGATGCGACCAATGGCGAGTTCCGAGTGGTCACCGACATTCCCGCGCCGATCGGCACCTGGCGGCACCAGGTACTTTGGTACGAGTCATCCACCACCCAATATCTGGGCCGCCTGGCTTGGGACACGGTCGCGGTTCAAAGCCCGGCAACGTCGGCGTGCCCGGACATCAGCCTCGGAGACACGAGCGTGTCAAATCACTTTACGATCATCAGCACCACGTTGGTGGAGGGCGTTTCTGTAGTGTTCACGGCGCTCGTCGAGAACACCTACGCTCCGGTTGTCTCTAATTACTATAACGTGACCGTGTTTTACACCAACCACACCTACATCTTCGTCACCAACAACCTCGATAACATCACAAGCACGATCGAAAACTATTACACGTCCGGAGTCAGCGCCGTGAATGGGGCCACCGGAGCCGTCACGCTGACCGTGGCACAGACCGCCAACCCCGCCGGAGTTGCCTCGTGGAGCGGAACAGAGTTGCGCGTTGGGACGAACCTTCCGGCCGGCACAGGAAGCGCATGGCCGATCAACTGGACGACCAACGAGCACGGGCACGTCGGATACACCAACGCCTTCGGCGGCTTCTGGTCGTTCGACGGTGCGGTGTTGCACACGGGGCAAATACAAAGGCGCTACAACGGCGGGGACACGTATTCCAATTACATCGCCAACGCGACTGGAGGGTCGGGCGACGGCTTTGAGGTGTGGTCCTCAAATGGCCTTTCTTTCTTTCGCGTGCCGGTCGAATACGGTAACTACTACCGCATGCTCGACGCGCAAACCGTCCCAAATCCTAACAGCGGGTGGCGCGCCAGCGTCAGAATCGTCCAAATCCCCACTATCGTCAGCGGGTCGGCGTCAATACGAGTCGGATTGGCCACTAACCGCAAAAACGGCGATCCCGGCCCGGCCGGATTTTTTACGGTCGGTGCATATGGTGGTTCTGATATCAAGGTGCAGGGCTTTGGATGGAGTGACGCGCGCACCAACACCATCTCAGGTACGCCGTATCCTAATCCTGACGTAGCTATATCGCGGTTCGGCGTTGACGCGCTCCCGCTTTATCTGATGGCCGATTTAACCGCTGGCGCGACCACGGGCAGCGCCTATGTCGGACGATCAGCGCCTGGCAGCGCAGTCGTCTCCTACCAGCGTATCGGCTCTATATCGCTGGCGCAAGTGCCGACCAATATCGGCGTGGCCTATATTCAGATGACCGCGAACGCAGTGACTCACTACAACAGTTGTTTTATTTGGGATGATTTCGTAATCGAAGAAGGGCTGTCATGGCAATGAGCACTCTACCACCAGAGGCCCCCAACCCGAACCCCATCGAGACGATGCGCAAGCAGATCGTCGACATGGCGAACGCGACGCAGTTCTTCCAGGCGTTGCCCATCATCCACGACGAAAAGGGCGACGTCGATCAACTCGTGCGCGTCGCGATCGAGAAGCTGAACCTCGCGTGCGTCTTCGAGCTTGGCCCAGGCAAAGTCCGTTTCCCCGCCCTCAGCGCCTGGGCGATCGACCTCAAACCAACGTTTACCATCACCGAGCGCGTGCTCCTAAACCGCGACAAAAACCGCCCCGGCTACCACGGCAAAATCGCGACGGACGTGCTTTGCGAACTCTACGCCATTTTCCACCCGCTCCAACCGGGCGGCTCGCCGGTCATCCTCGAAGGCCACGAGCAGCTCGCGAACACCGGCGGCGTCATCATTTATCAGGTCACGGGCAAAATGTCCGCGGGCTGGAGAGAACAAAAGTAAAGGAACAGAACCATGAGCATCACCCGTCAGTCGATCCTTCGCGGCCCCGCCATCGTCCAGATGAGTGGCCAGTCCATCTACACGGCCGGCGACATCAAAGTCGCCATCCAGCCGGACGCGTTCCAGATCCCCACCGCCCTATACGGCAAGGTGGGCGAACGCCTGTCCGACATCATCCTGCGCATCTCGTTCACGCCCGTCGGCATGTGGACCACCGGCCTGCTCGCCGTTTTGTTTCCCCGCACGGCCCCCGTGAACGGTGCGAGCATCTTCGGCGCGTCCGACGTGCCGGTCGTCATCCACCCGGTCAACGGCACCGAAAAGGTCACGTTCACCGCGGGCGCTGTGACGAAGATGCCCGGCCTCAAGCTGTCGCCCATCGAAACCCTCTTTAAGGAGATGGAAATCACCCTCCTTATTAAGAACGGCTCCGACCGCTCCGCCGCCGAGGCCATTCTGGCGCTTGCAGACACTGCGTTCAGCGATTCCTCGTTTAGCCTCGCGAGCGTCTTGACGGTGCCCTACACCGCCGGGCTGTCCGGCGCCAGCGCGCCCTGGGATTCTTTCGAGACGGAGGACGGCTTCGACGTCGACTTCTCCGAAACCCTCGCCCCAGTCCGCGTCGCGAACATCGGCACCATCGACATGACGCAGGCCGGCCTCGACATCTCGGTGAAGTTTAAGCCCGTCGGCATGACCGTCGCCCAGGTGCTCAGCCAGATGAAGCTCCAGGGCACGGGCGTATTTCGCGGCATGGACCTCTCCGCAGGCGCCGCAAACCTCACCATCACCGGCGGCACTGACAACCCGCAGGTCGTCATCAACTCCGTTCGCCTCAAGACCGCACCGCACCAGTACGGCGCGGAGGTCCTCCGGCACGACACCCTGGAGATGATTGCTACCCGGCCGGCAGGCGCGGGCACCATGTTCACGGTCGGCGTCGCCGCCTGATCCGGCGAATAATGGGGCCATGCCGTGCAAATCGTCCTGATCGTAGACTCAACCGAATACGTGCTGGCCCACGGCGCAGACCGCGCCGTGGACCAGCACGTCGGCCCCGACGACACGTTCAGTCACGATTGCGGCGGCCTGGTCCAGATCGACTCCATCATCGGCGCGGCCTACCGCAAAATCCACGACCGGCAAAACCTTCTGTCGTCGATCAATTTTGGGGTGCAGGTCCAGAAGGCCAGCCCCGAAGAAGCCTTGCGCTACAAGACCATGTACCCGGTCACGCTGCCTCGACACGGCGTTCTTGAAATACGCCCTGACACCGGCGACCTGGTCCGCTTCGCCACGGCGCAGATCGAGCGCGTCTCCTGCCAGCCGATCGGCACCATGGTCAGCATCCGCTACCAGATCAGCGCAGCCACCCCCTCGCTAGTCACGCCATGATCCTCGACCGTCCAGTCCCGTTTGCCGAGGCCATCCGGCTGCTGCGCGAAAAGCAGCTCCTGCCGACTTCGCTCAACTCCGTTCAGCTCCAAGGCATCGAGGCCGCAATCCGCCGCTACTCGACATTTTCCGCCACCGTCACGGACGCCGCCTACCTGCAACGAATCTCCGACGTGGTGACTGGCATCGTCGACCCGCAATCCCGCGGCGGCGCGCCCGGCAGCTACATGGACCGGCCCACCGCCCGCCTCGCCCTCAAGGAGTTCTTGCAGTCCATCGGCTACACCCCCGAGCCCGGAAAAGAGGGCACCATCGAGGATCTCGCCAGCGATGCCCGGACAGACCTCGTCGTCCGCATGAACACCGAGCTGGCGCAGGGCTTTGGCCAGCACGTCCAGGCGAACAACGCCGTCGTGCTTGATGCCTTTCCCTGCCAGGAGCTTTTCCGGCTGGAGGACCGCCAGGTCGCCCGCAACTGGCCCGCTCGCTGGCGCGGCGCGGGCGGCCGCTTCTTCGACAACGGCCGCATGATCGCCCGCAAGGACGATCCCGTCTGGACCCTCATTTCCCGCTTCGGCAATCCCTACCCGCCTTTCGACTACAACTCCGGCATGTGGGTAAAACCTGTCCCCCGCGCCGTCGCCGTCCGTCTCGGCGTCATCACCGCCGACACCACCGTTGCCGCCTCTCTAGTAGCCTTCGCGCCGCCGCCAGCGCTAAACGTTGCGGGCGTGAGCCACGCCATGCAACAAGCCATTGCCGCCGCCACCGGCGCCATTATTGAAAACGGAACCCTCAACCCAGGAGCAACACCATGAGCAAAAACACGACCACAGCGGCGCCAGCGGCGCCCGAACCCGCGAAGCCCGGAAAGACCGAGCCGCGATTCAAACTCGGCGACAAGATCCTCACCCGCGCGCAGTACGACGCGGAATTCAAGAAGATCCAGGCGGCCGCCGTCGCGCCGCCGCCTCCGCCCGTGCCCGTAACGCCCGCGGATTGAGCCATGCCAAGCTACGGCGTCACCATTCGCGATACCGCCACTGGCGGGGTCCAGCGCCTGCAAGCGGCGCTGGTCTCCCGCCAGTACGCGCCCGCGCTCGGTGAAGCCGGTAAGCTTGTCATCACCGACCATTTCGCGCGGAAGGAAGCCGACCCGTCCACGCACCGCACAGCCGCCCAGCTCGGCGCCAGGCCCGTAGGGCTATTCGCTCAATTTGTTCGCGGCACCAACTGTCAGGATACTGACACCGGGATCGTAATCACCATTGAAAACCCGGCCATTCGCCAGCGCATCGAGGGCGGTGAAATCCGCCCCGTCAACCAAAAGTTGCTGACCATTCCAGCGAACGCCGCCGCCTACGGGAAACGCGCCCGTGAATTTCGGCTTGAAGCCTTCTACTTTAAAAACCCGGAAAGTGGGCTTGTAGGTTTTCTTCATTCACCTCAAAACATCATCGAACAGCGAATTCGCAAGCGACGCAGCGAAAGAGCGCGCGTCACCAAAGGCAAGATGTATGTTGCGAAGGTCACAACGCAAAGGGCCGGAATTTACTATTGGCTTTACAGCAAGGTGCCCCAAGACCCGGACTCTACGGTGCTGCCCGAAGACAGCGCCTTTCTCGATGGCATCACTACAGCACTCGACGGTTACCTCGGAGACCTGACTAATGGCTGACCGTCGCTACGAGATCGAGATCGTCACCACCCACACCGGCCGCGGAGCCCCGCAAGCCGAGGAGGCCCTGCGCGCCGTCGAGCGCGAAGCCGAATCCGCAGCCGCATCGCTCGACCGCCTCAAGGTCGCCCAGGACGGCGCGCAGGGCAGCTCCAGCAGCGCCGCCGCCGCCTTCAACGAAGTCACCACCGCCGCGGGCGAGACGGCCAGATCGGTTGACGATATGGGGCGTGCCCCGGACCCATTTGAAAAACTGCGCGCATCTTTTGCTCAAACGAAGCACGATATAGACGCGGTCAATCACGAGATCAAGCGCCAGGCGGCAGATGCGCGAAAAACCGCGCAGGACGAAATTGCCGGCATTTTCGACAATGGCCTCAGCGCGTTGACGCTGGCCAAGGCCACCAAATTTACAGCAATGATCGCGGGCGCATTTGCGTTCGGAAAGTTCGTCGGCGAGCAGGTTGACGACATGATATCCACGCTGACCCGCCTGAATTCACCCGTTGACGGATTACGACAAAACACCGCCGAATGGGCGGAGGAATTCAAAAAGGCCGGGGAAGTCTCGTTTGCGGACGTGGTGGAGGATCTGAATAAGATTCGGTCGGACTTTGACGGCATGCGCCAGAGTTCGCGTCAGCGCATGGATGCCGTGATCGCCACGGACAGAGCGGGGCGAGAAATTCGCGCGGCGGGTCGAAAAGAAGAACAGTCAAAAGCGCTCGCAGGCGCATCTTCCGATGCCGAGCGGAGCGCGCTCGGCGCACTTTTCAAAGCTCAAGAGGCTCGTGCGCAACACGAGGACCGAATGGCTCAGGCAGTTCTTCATGCGGAGCGGCTCCAAAATGATCTCGGTGCGGTCATGGCAGAGCGCGCCCGGACGGAAAGAGCCTCCGACGAAGCGCTGGCGTCGTACCAGAATGCTCTCAGAGACCTGGCGTCAGTCACCGACGAACTCGCGGGGAGGGGCTTGGACGCAAGAGCGCTTCTTACCGACAAAGAGCGGCTGGCCTCGACGAGGCAGGGGCTGGAAACGTCTGGCGACATGGCGACCGCCTCGCGGCTGGGCGAACTGGTTAGGGCGATGGAGCTGGTGGCGGCGACCCGAGATGCGCTGGCCGCGGCCGAGCGGGAGTCATCGTCTGACTTAAAACAAAAAGATTTGGAGATCGGCAAGCTTCGAAACCAGGAAGACGAAATGCGGCTTTCCATCCAGGTCATGCAACACGAGTTCCGAGCGCGCACCGTTGAGCTTGGCGCGCAGCTTCAAAAAAGCATTTCGGAATTGGGCGCGGCAATTACACAGCAGCGCGCATCAGTGGACGCGGCGCAAGCGGGGGTCAACGCCGCGCAGATCGCGCCCGGGGCCGATCAATCCGCCGCTCTTGCGAACCTTCAATCGCAAGAGCGCGGCCTGGACTCGTTGTTGTCGCTGCAACAGCAGATCCGCGAACAAATATCGGCCCTTGGCCGCGCTGGACAGGAGGGCGCTGAATCCGCCGCGCGGGCGATGCAAGTGGGTAAATCCGCGCTGGAGGAATCCTCTGCCGGCGTCACCGGGGCAGGGGCGCGTGTCGCCGCTGATGTCGGCGGAGCCGCCAAAGCAGCCACAGACGCAATGAGCGGCGCGCAAGGCAAAGTCGTTGGCGGCATCAACAGCCTCGGCGTCGCCATCGAAGGCGGGTTCAACAACGTCACCACATCGTTATCGTCGGTCATTGACCGGATCGCAGCGCAGGAGTCCCGGCTGCGCGCCGTTGCCGACCGCGCCGCCGCCGCTGAAGCCACTGCACAAATCGCCGCAGCACAGGCGGCCGCCAACCGATGAGCTGGACCCTGAACGGTGTGTCTCTCGATGCCGCATCCATCACGGCGGCAACGCTGACGTTCAGAAGCCAGGCCGCGGACGAATTCGAGTTCGTCATCTCTCTCGACGCCATGGCGGCAAGCCCGTATCCGAAGGGATCATCCATCGAATTAAAACAAGACGGGGACAGGCGGTTCCTCGGCGTCGTCGCCTCAAACGGAGTAGCCGACTCCGGCGGAAATCGCTCCATCAAGGTAAAGGCACTCGGCCCGTTTCACTATTTGGAGACGACGTGCGCGAAGGGCACGAACTTTTACTTTGACGACACGATCAATGCCACCGTGGCAAAGGCGTGCCCCGAGTGGTCCATCCCCGTTGGGAACACCGCTGCGTTTAGCGTCGAGTATTTGCTTGATTCTGCGGTACCCGCCCAACTCGCCAAAGGAACCGTTGACTTGCCGACATTGGTCCTGCCGGAGGAACGGACGGAAAATACGACCTATGCAGAGGCGCTGCGCCGCATTCTGCGCTGGTGCCCAGGAGCCTTTACGTGGGTGGACTACACTTTCACCACACCGCGCCTCAACGTCGTCCAAATTACGAACCTGACCCGGACGTACATTGTTGACCAATCATATTTATCTTCGCTGTCCTACGAGGAGCTTGCCGACGGGAAGCCCGCGGGCGTGGTTGTTGCTTATGACGCGAGGTGGAGCATCACCGAGGGGGGCATTTCTGGCCTGATCGCCAAATACGATCGATACTTCCGGTGGGAGACGGAGCGCTACCCGGTCGGCGCTCTCGAAGGGTCGTCGAGTGTGCTGTTCAGAAGGATAAACGTTCCTCAAATGCGAAATGTCTACTTGCAAGAACTCAAGGTCAGCGCTTTTACTCTTAACGATCTCATCCAAAACAGCACGGGCGTGAACTTCTGGACGGACGCACGCAAGTCTGAGTTCTCCGCGCTCTGGGCCTCTATAAATCCGTCGTGGACAGCGGTCGGGCCTTCGCATTCTATGGCGAATCTGCGCGTCATTAGGTGGGAGGGCGACGCGGCCGGTGTTGAATCGGTCGGTGCTCTGAGGTGGACTCCAACGGCGATGCTGCCGGAGATGTTCATGAATGATGGGTCTGGCATTATAGCCGCGCGCGTCGCCCTTCAGATACAGGTTTCTGGGGACGGCATTGTCCGCCAGGGCGAATTCCTCGCCACGAACGAGGCCGCAGGAACTCGCATCTACGAGTTTTCGCGCCCCCAGACCAGCTATGTAGTGACGACAGGGATTGCCCAGAAACTATACCAGCAGCTTCAGACAGACCGCTACCAGGGATCGCTTGTTCTTTCTTCGGGTGTCGGCGACCCATCGCTGATCGGCATGAGCCGCCTTGTCCTACCGAGCCCCCACCCCCCTATTCCCGGGGTGCAGCGCGTAAAATGGGATCTCTTCAGTGGTCGCCAGGAGGTTCAATTTGGCGGCAATCCGATCCTTGGCCCCGAGGACATGATATCCCTCTTGCGCCCTCGGTGACCGATGCTATTCTCACTTTCCCGAGAATATTTCTTATCGAGGCTCGCAAAATACGAACCGCGTTCGACATCCCCCTCCGCGAGGGTCCGGAGGGGTCATGCGCCTGCGTGCCCGCGGGCGCTCCCGGCGCGGCCGGCGCGCGAGCTAGTTCGTGACCAGGCCGGGAAAGAAGATCACCGCGGCCAGCGCGATGAGCTGGACGATGATGAACGGGACCACGCCGCGGTAGATGTCGGTGGTTTTCACCTCCGGCGGGCAGACGCCGCGCAGATAAAACAGGGCGAAGCCAAAGGGCGGGGTGAGGAAGGAAGTCTGGAGGTTCATGGCGAGCATCACGCCGAACCAGGTGAGATCAATTCCCAGCGCGCGCGCGGCCGGCAGCAGCAGGGGCACGATAATGAAACAGATTTCGAAGAAATCTATGAAGAAGCCGAGCGCAAACACGACCAGGTTCGCCGCGAGGATGAAGCCGGCGCGCCCGCCGGGCAGGTTGGTGAGCACATCCTCCATCCAGATATCGCCGTGCAGGCCGCGGAAGACGAGGGCGAACGCCGTCGAGCCGATCAGCAGCATCATCACCATGGCCGTCAGGTGCATGGTGGCGGTTGCGCTTTCCCGCAGCACGGCGCGTGTCAGGCGCCGCTGGATCGCCGCCAGCGCCAGCGCGCCGACCGCGCCGAGCGCGCCGGCCTCGGTCGGCGTGGCGATGCCGGCGAAGATGCTGCCCAGCACCACGAGGATCAGCGCGAGCGGCGGCACCAGCGTGCGCAGTACGCGCGCCAGGAGGCGGCCTCCGCGTTCCGCGCGCTCTTCCGGCGGCAGCGCGGGCGCGAGCGACGGGCGGATCCAGGCGGCAACGGCCGCGTACGCGGCGTAGGCCGCTGCGAGCAGCAGGCCCGGCGCCAGCGCGCCGAGGAACAAGTCGCCGACGGAAACGCCCAGTTGGTCGCCCAGCACGACCAGCACGATGCTGGGCGGGATGATCTGCCCGAGCGTGCCGGCGGCGGCAATGATGCCGGCTGAGAACGGGCGGGAATAACCGTAGCGCAGCATCACCGGCAGGGAGATCATCCCCATCGCGACGACGGACGCGCCGATGACGCCGGTCGCCGCGGCGAGCAGCGTGCCCACCAGCACGACGGCCAGCGCCAGGCCGCCGCGCGCGCGGCCGAACAGGGCGCCGATGGTCTTCAGCAGGTCCTCGGCGAGCCGGCCTTTTTCGAGCACGGTGCCCATCAGGATGAAAAAGGGCACGGCGAGCAGGACGTAGTTTGACATGAAACCGAACACCCGCTCCGGGAGCGCGAGGAGAAGGTGCCAGTCGAAATAGCCCAGCGCCACCGACAGGGCCGCGAACACGAGCGCGACGCCGCCCAGGGTGAAGGAAACCGGATAGCCGCAGAAGATGAGCGCCAGCGCGGTGAGGAACATCACTGGAGCAAGCCATTCGCCCGGCGCGCTCACGGAGGGGCCGTCTCCTCCGGCCGCGGGCGGCGGAGCGCGGCCCCCTGGCGAACGGCCGCTGCGATCCCCTGCAGGAGCAAGAGGGCGAAGGCGAGCGGGACGACCGTCTTGATCGGCCAGCGCGGCAATCCGCCGGGATCCGGCGATCGCTCCCACACGGCCCAGGCGTTGCAGACCGGACGCCAGGAGGCCCAGATCATCAGCAGGCAGAACGGCACGAGGAACAGCGCGGTCCCCAGGAGGTTGATCCACGCGCGCCGCCGCGGCGAAAGGCGATGGTACAGCACATCCACCCGCACGTGGCCGTCCTCGCGGAGGGTGGCGGACGCGCCAAGGAGAAAAATCAGCGCGAAGCCGTACCACTGCAATTCGAGCCAGGCGTTCGAGCTGAACGAGACGCCGGCGAACCGCCCGGCATACCGCAGCAGGGCATTGCCCGCGCCCAGGAGCGCGATAAGCACGACCAGGCCGGACGCGACGCCACCCAGCCGGCCGCTCATCCGCTCGACGGCGCGGACATATTTTCCCCCCGGATGCGTCATGGCGGCAGAGCGTTGAATAGTTGATATCCGGGGGCAAGAGAAATTACGATGGGGGCATGCGCGAGCGCCTCATCGGGCTGGTCGGGATCGTGATCCTGCTCGCGCTCATGTACGCCGGGTCCACCCAGCGCCGCCGGATCAGCTGGCGGACGGTCGCCTGGGGCATGGGGTTGCAGTTCCTGCTCGCGGTCCTGATCCTCCGCACCGGCGCGGGCCGCGCGTTTTTCTCGTGGTTCAACGACGCGGTCAACGTGCTGCTCGGGTTCCAGTATGAGGGCGCCCGATTCGTCTTCAGCGCGCTGGGCGTCCCGCCGGGCAAACCGGGCACGCTCGGATTCTTCTTCGCCTTCCAGGTGTTGACGACCATCGTCTTCTTCTCGTCGCTCATTTCCATTCTCTACTACCTGGGCGCGCTGCAGCGGCTGGTTCGCCTGTTCGCGCGGGTCATGATGGCGACGTGCGGGGTGTCGGGCGCGGAGGCGCTTTCCGCGTCCGCGAATATCTTTGTCGGCCAGACCGAGGCGCCTCTGCTTGTGAAACCGTATGTCGCCGCGATGACCCGTTCCGAATTGCTCTGCGTGATGACCGGCGGCATGGCGACGGTGGCCGGCGGCGTGCTGGCCGCCTACGTCGCGCTGCTGCAGCCGCACTTCCCGGACATCGCCGGCCATCTGCTCGCGGCGTCGGTCATGTCCGCCCCGGCGGCCCTTGTGGCGGCAAAGATGCTGCTGCCCGAGACGGATCGCCCGCACACGCTCGGCGCGGTGGACCTGCCCTACAAGGACCCGAGCGTCAATGTCATCGAGGCCGCCGCGAACGGGGCGACCACGGGCCTGCAGCTCGCCTTGAATGTCGGCGCGATGCTGATCGCGTTCATGTCCCTCCTGGCCATGGCGGACTGGGGCGTGCAGTGGGTGTTCGCGCGTTTCGGGGCCGAGGGGGTCGGCTTGGGCACGCTGATGGGCTGGCTGTTCGCCCCGCTGGCCTGGCTGCTGGGCGTGCCCGCCCAGGACTGCCGGCTCGTGGGGGCGTGGATGGGCCAGAAGACGCTGCTCAACGAATTCGTCGCCTACACCCAACTGGCCGGCTACGCGGCCGATCCATCGAACACCCCGCTCCATTACCGCTCGTATGTCGTCGCGACCTACGCGCTCTGCGGCTTCTCGAACTTCCTGTCCATCGGCATCCAGATTGGAGGCATCGGCGGCCTCGCGCCGGAGCGGCGGCAGGATCTCGCGCGACTGGGTCTGCGCGCCCTCGCCGGCGGTTCGATCGCCTGCTTCCTCACGGCCGCCATCGCGGGATTGCTGCTGCCGTGAGCCCCGGATATGGAACCGCTGCCCAGCGTCTCCTGTGGCGATGGGGAATCCGGCTGGCCGGGCTCTGGCTCGATCGGATCCGATCGTATGAACACCTCTACCTGCTGGCGCTTGCCGGCGCCGTCGGACTGCTCTGCGGACTTGGCGCGATTCTCCTGCACCAGCTGATTGATATCTTCCAGCGCGTTTTCTGGCTCGGGACCGATGTGAATCTGGAAACCCTGGCGGGCGGCCCGGCTTGGCGCGTTGCGCTCGCGCCCATTCTCGGCGGCCTGGCCGTGGGACCGCTGATCCACTTTCTCGCGCCGGAGGCGGGCGGGCACGGCGTGTCGGAGGTCATTCGCTCCGTCGCCGAGCGCAACGGCGCGATGCGCAAGCGGCTGGTCGTGGTAAAATCCATCACCTCGGCCCTCACCATCGCGTCGGGCGGTTCGGCGGGCCGGGAGGGTCCGATCGTCCAGATCGGCGCGGCCCTCGCCTCCAGTGTCGGCCAGCTGCTGCGAGTTACGCCCCGGCAGCTCCGCATCCTGGCCGGATGTGGCGCGGCGGCCGGCATCGCGGCGACGTTTAATGCCCCCATTGCCGGCACCTTGTTCGCCGTGGAGGTCATCCTCGGCGAATTCGGAATCCTCCAATTCTCGCCGATCGTAATCGCCGCGGTGACCTCGACCGTGGTGGCGCGCGGCGCGTGGGGAAACGAGCCGGTCTTCCATTCGCCCGCCTACACGCTGGCCAACGGATACGAATTGCTGCTCTACGCTGGGCTGGGCGTGCTGTGCGGCATGGTCTCCGCGGCTTACAAAGCCCTGATGAGCCAGGCGGAAACGCGGTTCGAGAACTGGCGCGGCCTTCCCGCCCTGCTCAAACCCGCGGCGGGCGGCCTGCTCACCGGGGCCATCGGCGTGTGGCTCCCGGCCGTGTATGGCGACGGCTATGCATCGGTGAACGCCGCGCTGATTGACCGGATCCCGTGGGTGGGACTCGCGCTGTTGTTGGTCCTCAAGATGGCGGCCACGGCCTTCACCCTCGGGTCCGGCGGGTCCGGGGGCGTCTTCGCGCCCTCGCTGTTCATCGGCGCCATGGCGGGCGGCCTGGTCGGCCATCTCGCGCACCTGCTCCCGGGTCCCGGCGCCGGGAACCCGGCCAGCTATGCGCTGGTGGGCATGGGCGGCCTGGTGGCCGGGGCCATGCACGCCCCGATCACCGCCATGATCATGATCTTCGAACTCACCGGCACCTACACGATCATCCTGCCGCTCATGACCGTTTGCTCGATCAGCACCCTGATCTCCAGCCGATTCCGCAAGGAGTCCATCTATACGTGGAAGCTCGCCCGGCAAGGGGTTGATCTCTATCGGGGCCGCTCGCTCGATGTTTTCCATCACCATGCGGTCCGCGCCGTCATGCGCGCCCCCGCCGCCACCCTCCGGCCGGAAACTCCGGCCACGCAGGTGCTGGACCGGCTGATTTCCGGCGCGCACGACACCCTCTACGTCGTGGATGACGACAACCGTCTCACGGGCGCCATCCGGCTGGCGGACCTGAAAGGCGTGCTGCTCAAGCGGGACGGCCTGCGCCACGGGGTCCTCGCGCTCGACCTCGCGGACGAACATCCGCCGCTCTGCCGCGCCGGCGACGACCTCCGCGAGGCCCTGCATCGGTTCGGGCGCCATTCCCTCGCCGAGTTGCCGGTCGTGGACGACGCCGCGAGCGGCCGGCTTGTGGGGGTCCTGCGACAGGCCGACGTCGCGGCCGTCTATAACGACGAAATTATCCGGCGCGAGACCGGCGACATCCTGGCCCAGAGCATGCGGGAAACGGGGACCGGCCGACCCATCCCCGTGGGGGATGGTTTTTCGCTGCGCGAATGGCAGCCGCCCGCCCACCACTGGGGAAAGACCCTCGGCGAGGCCGCCCTGCCGGCGCGCTATAACGCAAGCGTGGTGCTCATCAAGCACCGCGCGCACGGCGGATCGGACGTGATCGAGCCCTCCATCCCGCGGCGCGATTACCGCATCCAGGCGGGCGACACCCTCGTCGTCTGCGGGCGGGACGCGGACATCGCGCGACTGCCCGGTTAACGCCGCGGGACTACGCCAGCCCGGCGCGCCGCATCAACCGCTGCCGGTGCCGGCGCGCCTCGGCGCGCAGCTTCTCCTCATCAATCGTCTTGAGCGCCCCGTCCTCGTAGAGGATCCGGCCATCCACGATCGTCATCAGCACATCCGAGGCCGTGTTCGAATAGACCAGGTTCGTCGCCGGATCGCCGGAAGGAACGGTGTGCACGCCGTCCTGGTTGACGATGATGAGGTTGGCCCGTTTGCCGACCGCGAGGTCGCCCATCTCGTGTTCCCATCCCAGCGTCCGGGCCCCGCCTTCGGTGGCCATCCGCACGATGTCCCGCGCGGGCAGCGCCTCGGCGCCGAGGCGGATTTTCTGCATCAGCCCGGCCTCGCGCATTTCCATGAACAAGTCGAGCCGGTTGTTGCACGGCGCGCCGTCGGCGCCGATGGATACCGTGATGCCCATGTCGAGATACTCGGGGATGGGCGCGATGCCCGAGGCGAGCTTCAGGTTGGCCGACGGACAGTGCAGCACCTTCGTCCGCGTCTCCTGCAACAGGTGCCGCTCGCCGGGCTGCGTATGCACGCAGTGCGCGAGGCAGACATCGGACCCCGAGAGGCCGACGGAATGCAGGTAGTCTATGTTGTGCTTGCCCGTGCGCTCGAGGACGAGATCCACCTCGGCGACCTGTTCGGACGCGTGGGTGTGCAACAACAGACCGTGCTCCCGCGCGTAATCGGCCGCTTTGCGCATGTTCCTGCCCGAACAGCTCAGGGCGAAGCGCGGGGCGACCCCCACGCGCAGGCGCGGATGGCCGTCCCATTTTTCCCGCAGCAGGTCCAGATCGGCCAGCGCGTCTTCCATGTCCACCGCCAGCGGCCGATAGCCGCCGGTCATGTCCATCAGGCAGTGTCCGATCACACCCATCAGGCCCGCCTCGTGCACGGCGCGGAACGCATGTTCCGTATGCCGGACCGTCTCGATGGAGAGGAAGGCGGTCGTGCCGCCGCGGATCATCTCGGCGCAGGCGAGTTGGGCCGACACGCGGATGGATTCCTCGTCGTGCGCCGCTTCAAGCGGCCACACCACATGGCGGAGCCACGGCAGCAGCGGCAGGTCCTCGCCCGCCCCGCGAAACAGGGTCTGGCAGAGGTGGATGTGGCCCTGGACCAGCCCCGGCATCAGCAACTGGCCGTCCGCATCAACCACCTCGTCGGCGCGCGCCGTGAAGCGGCCCATTTTTTCGATCCGCCCGTTCCGGATCAGCACGGATCCCTTTTCGATGGCCGGCTGCCCCGCAGCCGGCCAGACCAGGGCGTTCTTGATGAGCAGATCGCGAGCCATGGATGGACCTTTCTGCCGGCGCCGGGCGCCGAGCAATTTTCTTGAGAACACCGCGTCCATGGATTATGCAGAGATTGCCATGTGCCGCGCAAAACATCTTCTTCGCCCCGCCGCCGCCCTCCTGCTCTCCGCCCTCCCGCTGTGGACCGGCTGCCTGGCCACCCTGGGCGGCGGCGCATCGGAGCTGGAGGCCTCGCTGCACGAGGATATCCGCCTGCTGCAGGAGGAGAACCAGCGGCTGCGCGGGCGCGTCGAGGGATTCGACATGCAGATGGAGCAGGTCCAGCGCGCGCTCGACGCGCTCCGCAGCGCGCCGGGCGGCCCCTCGCCGGCCGATGTCCAGGCCCTCCAGCAACGGGTCGCCGCGCTCGAGGGCCAGCTGCGCGCCCTCGACACCGCGCGCGAACGGGATCGCCAGGAAATCATCCAGACGCTCACCGGCAAGATCAGCCAGATGGTGACGCCGGCGGCCCGGTCGCGCCCGGCCGCGCCGTCCGGCACGCGCCGCGGCGGGGCGCAGGAAGGCTACGAGCATGTCGTGGAATCGGGCCAGACGCTTTCGGCCATCGCCGCCGCCTACAACGTGAGCCCCAGGGGCATTGTCGAGGCGAACGACCTCTCCAATCCGGACGCCCTGCGCGTCGGCCAGAAACTCTTCATACCGGCCCCGTGAGCGCCATGAGCCTCTGGCGCATACGCAAACCGGACCAACGTGTCTTTGGTCCGGTCCCGTGGGAGGTCGTGCGGCGCTGGGCCGACGAGGGGCGCGTCCTTCCCGGCGATGGCCTCTCGGAAGACGGCGGGCCCTGGCAACCGGCCGCGGACGTCGCCGCGCTGGAATTCGACTGGCTCCTGGAACGGCCGGACGGAACGTTGATCGGCCCGTTCTCCGCCCGGGTCTTTGCGGAATCCCTGCGCAAGCGGATCCTCGCGGGAGACGAAACCGTCCGCCATCGCGCAACCGCCGCCCGCCAGACCACGGCGCAGCTCGCCCTCGACGAACTGGCCCGCCAACTGGAGGCGCACCGGGCCTCGGCGGAGTCGAGCCCGCCGGAGCGCCCGCCGGAGGAGGCCGGCGCGGGCGAAGGGGGGAATTTCCAAAGAAACCTGGCGCGCCGCTACGAGGCCTTGCTGCTCCGCGCGCGCGAGCAGGACGATGCGCTGCGCGCCCTCCGCCGGGAGCTCGCCGGGGCGCAGGCCGGACAGCAGGAGACCATCGCCGGATTGCATGCCGCCCTGGAAAAGGCGGCGGCGGATGCGGAGCGGAGTCGGAAGCGCATCGCGGAGCTTGAGGGCCAGCTCGCGGAACTCACCCGCGAACACCGCACCCTGAACGAGCGCTACATCCAGGTGCGCGACGGGGGCCCCGGCGGCCGCGCTCCGGCCAACAGACCCAAGGTGCGCCTCGCCTGACGCCGGACCTGCGCCGGGGGCCGGGAATCGCGACACGTATCGTAGGGCGCTCTGATTGATATCTGCAAGTTGTTGATGTAGAGGGAGCCGTATTTA
>CAYMCD010000066.1:13146-18199 GCA_964388845.1 uncultured Verrucomicrobiota bacterium | reverse complement strand
CCGGCGGCCGGCGCGGCCGGCGGCCGCCGTCCGGGCGCGGCCGAGGGATGGGGCTTGTCCGTGGTGGCGTAATCCATCTCCGCGGCCATGGACTGGACCGACAGGCCCGAGGTGCGCTCGCGCGCCAGGTAGTCGCGCCGCTTCTCCTGCTGCTCGGCCAGCGCGCGCTGGCTCAACGCCTCGACCGCGACATTCTGCGAGGCGAGCGGCGCCTTGGTGATCACCGCGCCGCCCACCTTGCCCAGCAGCGAGACCTGGTTGAGGCCGATTTCGAGCACGTCCACCTTCAGTTCCTTCGGGTTCACGTAGTACAGGCCCGGCTGCAGGATGTCGCTCCGCACGCCCTTCTGGCCCGGCCCGGCGAACGCCCCGTCGTCCGGCTGCGTGCCGGACAAACTGGTGATGACGCCCACGTAGCCGATCGGAATGCTGATCGCGTCCACGACGTCCACGGAATACCCGTAGGGATTCAAGCGGTGCTTGCCCGGGCCCAGCACCCCGCGCCGGATGCCCTTCTGGCCCTCGTCCGCGATGAAGACGCCCTCGGGCAGCTCGTCGCCGACCTTGGCCGTGACGATGCCGACCTTTCCGGCCGGGATCATGAGCGCCGGGAGGATTTCCCAGTCGTGGAAGACCGGATTGCGGAAATGACGCCCCTCGGCCAGCGGCGCGGCCTGGATGCCCTGCTGGCCCGGCTGCGCGAGCAACTGGCCCGGCGGCAGCGGCGCGCCCGTCTTGGCCGTCACGATCGCCATCTTGTCCGGTCCGACGTAGAACCGGCAGAAGAACCACAGCCATCCGCCCCAGAGGACCGCCACCGCCAGCGCCAGCGGAGCGAGAGCCAGAATCGCCTTCTTCATGGCTGGCCTCCTTTCCCGGCCGGCAGGAAGGGTTTGAAGATATCCCCCAATCCGTCCTCGCGGTCGTTCGACAGGATCGAACCGATCCGCTGGCCGATTTTCTGGTAGAGCGCGTAGCGCGCGAGATTCTGCCCGCCGCCGAAGGCCGCGACCTGGCTGGCGAGGACCGCCGCCTGCGCCTCGTTGTCGAGCCGGATCACGTCGCGATCCGCCTCGGCCCGGGCGAGCTGCGACTGGGCCTGGAAGGCCGCGGCGTCGCGCTCCAGCTGCGCCACATCGAGCTCGCGCTCGGCCGCGGTGAGCTGGACCGCCTGGTCCTGCTGGGCCTTGATCACGGCCCGGATCCGCGCCGTTTCCTGCTGCACCTTCTCCTTGTTCTGCACCGCGAGCATCTCCTGGCGCACCAGCTCGGCCTTCGACTTCGCCTGTTCGATCTGCTGGTCGAACATCCGCGCGTTCTGCACGGCCACCTCGCGCTCGCGGATCACGCTCGCGATCTGGTCGGGCGGCTGGATGTTGCGGACCAGCACGGACTTGACCGAGACGCCCCACGGCTCGCATTTGTCGCGCAGGTGCGTCTCGAGGTTGTTCTGGAACTGCTGGCGCGTCTCGCCGACGATGAAGTTGATCGCGGGCTGCTTGCTGCCCTCGATCCGGCTGAATCCCCGCGCGCGCGGCAGGATGATCTTCTTCAGCACGTCGTCCATGTCGCCGATCCGGTGCGTCATCCGCGCCGCGCTCGCGCGCTCGATGCTGAATTCGATCGTCCCCTCGACCGTGACCGTGAACCCGTCCATCGTCAGGAAGGTGATCGCGTCCTCCCCGCTCAACTCGAACCGCTGGCTCTGCAGGTTCACCTCCACCACGTTGACGAGGTAGGGGTTCAGGTAATACGTGCCCGGGTCGAGCACCTCGCCGATCACGCCCTTCCGGCCCGCCGCCACGAGGAACGTGTTCCGCTCGCCCCCGGGAATCTCGTCGTGCAGGATGTCGAGCCCGACCAGCGACGTCACCACGCCCACGCTGCCCGGCCGGATGGACGTCGCGTCGAACAGCTCCACCTTGTAGGCGTAGGGATTGATCCGGTATTTGCCCGGCCGCAGCACCTCCGCGACGATGCCCTTGGAGTCCGCCTGCGCCGTGATCGAGCCGGGCGGCAGTTCGCGCCCGTAGAGCCGGGTCAGCACGCCGAGCTTGCCGGCGGGGATGTCCGTCACGCGGTGGAACCGCCAGCCCCACGCATAGGGATTCCGGAAATAGCGGCCCTCCGGCAACACCTCGAGCTGGATGCCCTTCTGTGCGGGCTCCGTCGCCAGGATCCGGTCCGGCGCCAGGTCCGTTCCGGTTTTCCGGATCAGGATCGCGATCTGGTCCGGGCCCGGCTCGATCCGGCAGAAGAACCACCAGAACACGACGCCGGCCAGCGCGGCGCCGAACAGGACGATCCCGATCGCCGCGCCGCGCGCGGCCGGCGGAAGGGCCCGGGGAACTGTGCGTCCGCCGCCCGGCAGGGGCGGCGGCGGGAACGGAGTGGACATGCAAACCTCCTGTTGGGAGCGAAGGATAGGGCGCGCCCCCGCGCCCGTCAGCAAATTTCCAACGTCTGTAAAAACACTTCCCGGCGGTTTCCAACGTCTGTAAATTCCAGCCTCTGTAAATTCTCCCGGGAGTGCGTGATGCCGGAAAATAGAAAGCCCATGCGCGTGCCCGACTGGGCGCACGACGCCGTCTGGTACCAGATCTTTCCCGAGCGCTTCCGCAACGGGACGCGGCGGAACGATCCGCGCGTGTCCGATATCGCCGGCCGCCGCGTGCCGGGCTGGCGCGTTACGCCGTGGGGGATGGACTGGTATGCGCTCGACCGCTGGGAACAGGCGACCTCCGATTTCTGGAAGACCGTCTTCCTGCGGCGCTACGGGGGCGACCTCGTCGGCGTGCGGAAAAAGCTCGGCTACCTGCAGGACCTCGGCATCAACGCGATCTACCTCAACCCGGTCTTCCAGGCGCCGTCGCTCCACAAGTACGACGCCTCGAGCCTGCACCACATTGATCCCACGCTCGGCCCCGACCGGGCCGGCGACCTCAAGAGGCTGGCGCGCGCCCGGGAGACGGAGGACCCGCGCTCGTGGATATGGACCGAGGCGGACCGCTACTTTCTCGATTTCCTGCGGGACGCCCGCGCGCGCGGCATCCGCGTGATCCTCGACGGCGTCTTCAACCACGCCGGGCGCGAATTCTTCGGATTTCGCGATCTGCTGGAACACGGGCGCGCCTCCCGGTATGCGGACTGGTTCCACATCAAGAAATGGAATGACGACGGCAGTTTCGACTACGACGGCTGGTTCGGGCACAAGGCGCTGCCCGAGTTCGCGCGGACGAAGAGCGACCTCGCCGCGCCGGTCCGGCGCTACATCTTCGACATCACGCGGCGCTGGATGGATCCCGACGGCGACGGCGATCCGTCGGATGGCGTGGACGGGTGGCGGCTCGATGTGGCGTACTGCGTGCCGCTCGGTTTCTGGCGGAAATGGCGCCGGCTCGTGAAGGGCATCAACCCGGACGCCTACCTGACGGCGGAGATCGTGGAGCGGGCCGACGTCTACCTGCGCGGGGACACGTTCGACGCGGTGATGAATTACATGTGGATGTATCCGACCGTGAATTTCTTCGCGCCCCATGTGCGGGGTTTTCCCGCCGGCGCGGTGCGCCGCCGGCTGGACGAGCTGCGTCGGGCCTATGCGCCTGAGTGCCTGCCGGTCCTGCAGAACCTGCTCGATTCGCACGACGTGGCGCGGGCCGCCTCCATGATGGCGAACATGCGGGCGCCCATCGAGCGGTTCGCCGAATACTTCGAATGCGCGCGGGTCCGGCACCGGCCCGAGTTCCGAACCGGCCGGCCCGGCCCGGAGGTCTGGCGCGCGCTGCGGCAGGCGACGGTCTGGCAGATGTGCGGCCTCGGCGCGCCGATGCTGTATTACGGCGCCGAGGCCGGCATGTGGGGGGCGAACGACCCGTGCGACCGCCAGCCGATGTTGTGGGACGACCTCCTCTACGACGACGAGCGTCACACGGCGGACGGACTCGGCCCGCGCCGGCGCCGCGCGCCCGACCGGGCGCTGCGGGCCTTCGTGAAGCGCGCCATCGGGCTGCGCCGCGCGCACCCGGCCCTCCGGCGCGGCGCGTTCAGGTGGCTTCGGACCGGCTCGGACCGGGTGCTGGCCTTTGAGCGCGCGCTGGGCGGCGAGCGGATCCTCGCGTGGTTCAACGCCGGCGACCGCGCGTACATCGCGCGGCCCCCGCGCGGCGCCTACCACGACCTCTGGTCGGACAAACCCGTGCCCGCCGGCGCGCCGCTCCGCGTCCCGGCCCGCTCCTGGCGGATCCTGTCGGCGCGCACGTGAGCGGGGGACGATCCCGTATTCCGTTTTTCTCCGGCCTTGAAAGGCGGGCGGGGTGTCCCTATAAGTCTTGACCCTATGGCCAAGACTTTGTTCCAAAAAATCTGGGATGCCCATGTCGTCAAGACCCTGACGGACGGGACGATTCTGCTCTACATAGACCGCCACCTGGTCCACGAGGTGACGAGTCCGCAGGCCTTCGAGGGGTTGCGCCTCACCCGGCGCGCGGTGCGCCGTCCCGAGCTGACCTTTTCGACACTCGACCACAATGTGCCGACCGACGATCCGTTCAACATCAAGGACCCGATCTCGAAGGCGCAGGTCGAGGCGTTGATGAACAATTGCCGCGACAACGGCATCAAGCTGTTCGATTACTCGACCGGCAACCAGGGCATCGTGCACACGATCGGCCCGGAAATGGGCATCACCCTGCCCGGCCTGACCATCGTATGCGGCGACTCGCATACCTCGACGCACGGCGCGTTCGGCACGCTGGCGTTCGGCATCGGGACCTCCGAGGTCGAACACGTTCTCGCCACGCAGACGCTGCGCCAGACCAAGCCCCGCACGTTCAAGGTGGAGTTCACCGGGCTGCTGCAGCCCGGGTGCACGTCCAAGGACATGGTCCTCAAGCTGATCGGGCTGATCGGCACGGCGGGGGGCACCGGCTACGTCATGGAATATTGCGGCGAGGCGATCCGCGCGCTGTCCATGGAGGCGCGCATGACGATCTGCAACATGAGCATCGAAGGCGGCGCCCGCGCCGGGTTGATTTCGCCGGACGAGACGACCTTC
>CAYMCD010000066.1:0-13136 GCA_964388845.1 uncultured Verrucomicrobiota bacterium | reverse complement strand
ACGCGCTGCCTGGGGGGGGGCGCCGGCGGCGGTTGTGTGGCGGCGGTCGCGCCGCCCTCCCTGCTCCCGGGGGCCGGCGCACGGCCGTATGCGCCGCGCGGGAAGGCCCTGGACGAGGCGATCGCCCGCTGGCGTTCGCTGCCGACCGATCCGGATGCGGAATACGACCGGACGCTCACGATCCATACGCCGGAGATCGCCCCGCAGGTGACCTGGGGGACGAGTCCCGGCATGGTGACCGACGTGACCGGCGCGGTGCCCGATCCCGACAAGGTCCCGGGCTACAGCCGGCGCGACGTCGAACAGGCGCTGGACTACATGGGCCTGAAGCCCGGGATGCGCATGACGGAGATCAAGCCGGACACGATCTTCATCGGCAGTTGCACCAACGCCCGCATCGAGGACCTGCGCAAGGTCGCCAGGCTGGTGAAAGGCCGGCGCAAGGCGGACACCCTGCGCGTGCTCGTGGTGCCGGGTTCCCAACAGGTCCGCCGCCAGGCGGAGGCCGAGGGGCTGGACAGGGTGTTCCTCGATTTCGGCGCGGAGTGGCGCCACGCCGGATGCAGTATGTGTCTGGGCATGAATCCCGACCAGTTGAAGCCAGGCGAGCGCAGCGCCTCGACCTCAAACCGCAACTTTGAGGGCCGCCAGGGCAAGGGCGGCCGCACACACCTGGTGAGCCCGGAAATGGCCGCCGCCGCCGCGGTGGAAGGCCATTTTGTAGATATTCGCAGGTGGGACGGGCTCAAAGCCCTGACCGCGTAGAAAGGAATTCATGGAACCTTTTTCTTCTCATCGCGGACTGGTGGCTCTCCTGGACCGGGCCAATGTGGACACGGACGCCATCATCCCGAAGCAATTTCTCAAATCCATCAAGCGGACCGGTTTCGGCGAGAGCCTTTTCTTTGACTGGCGCTATCTGCAGGATGGCGATCCGGATCCGGCGTTCGTCCTGAATCATACCCGCTACAGGGGCGCCTCCATTCTGGTCGCGCGCAACAACTTCGGGTGCGGATCCAGCCGGGAGCACGCCGTCTGGGCGGTACTCCAGTATGGATTCAAGGCCGTGATCGCCCCCCGCCAGGAAATCGGCGGCGCGATGATTCCGGGTTTCGCCGATATTTTCCGCAACAACTCCGTGAAGAACGGCCTGCTGACCGTGGAGCTGGCCGCCGATGAGGTCGGCCAGATTTTCGATCTGGTGGATCGCAACAAAGGGCTCGAGGCGACCATAGACCTTGACGAGCAGCGGGTCGTCCTGCACCTGCCGGAGGAGGTGGCGTTTCACTTCGAGATGGATCCGGTGGTCAAGAAGCACCTGCGCCACGGGCTCGATGATATCGCGCTGACGCTCGATCACGCCCCGGCCATTGACGAGTTCGAGAAGGGCCACAACGTCCAGATGTCGGGCATCTGACCGGATGCTGCGCCGCACCTTTCTCCATTTGCCGGGGGTGGGTGAGGCCACCGAACTGCGCTGGTGGCGGAATGGAGTGCGCGACTGGTCCGACGCCCTGGCGGCCGCCCGCCGCGCGGATCAACAGGATGAACTGCGGGCGACGCTCGCCGCCTGGGCGCACGGGGACTGGGCCTACTTCGACCGCGTCATCGGGAATGTCCACAAGTGGCGGGCCTGGCCGAATCTGCGGAAATCCGCGCTATGCGTGGATATCGAGACCGACGGCGGGTACGGGCCGGAATCCATCACGATGATCGGCACGTATGACGGGCAAACGGCGCGGACTTTCACCGCGGATGAAAATCTCCAGGACGCGGCCGACCATCTGGAAGGCTTTCCGTTGCTGGTGACGTACAACGGGGTCTTTTTCGACATGCCGCTGATCCGTCAGCGCTTCACGCATCGGCTGCGCAACCACCTGCACCTGGACTTGCGATTTCCGCTGCATCGCCTCGGCTATCGCGGCGGCTTGAAACAGATCGAAAAAGCGCTGAATCTCGCGCGGCCGCCCGAAACGGACGGACTCACGGGTTGGGATGCCGTGCGGCTCTGGCGGGAATCGCGCGCGGGGTCGTCCGAGGCGCTGCGCCTCCTGAAGGCCTACAACGCGGAAGACGCCCGGAATTTGTGGCCGCTGGCCGAACATGTTTTTGCCATGATGTCGCTCCTGACCGAGAAACGATTCCATGAAAATAGTTGTCCTTGACGGATACCCCCTGGGCGGCGGCGACCTGGACTGGGCGCCGCTTCGCGCGCTCGGCGAGCTGACCGTGCACGACCGGACGCCGCCTGACGCCGTGGAGGCTCGCGCGCGGCAGGCGGAGGCGCTGTTGACCATCCGGACACCGCTCAACCGCGAGACCATCCGCCACTTGGCCGCGCTGCGGTATATCGGCGTGTTGGGCGCCGATGCCTCGTCGGTCAACGCGGAGGCGGCCCGCAAACGGGGCATCACCGTCCGGCACAGCCCGGGGATTGACGCCGCATCGGTCGCGCAGCACACCCTGGCGCTCCTGCTCGAACTTACGAACGCATGCGGACGCCATGCGCACGCGGTTCGCAACGGGCGATGGGCGAAGTCGCCGGATTTCACCTTCCGTTTCCAGGCCATCACGCTGCTTTCCGGAAAAGTCATGGGCCTGATCGGGGCCGGTCCCGTCGGGCGGGCGGTTGCGGCGATCGCAACCGGATTCGGAATGCGCGTCCTGTTCAGCGATCCCGCGAACGAGGGACAGCTTCCCGACGGATTCAGTCCGGTTCCCATGGACCGGTTGCTTGGAGAGTCGGATGTGGCCAGCCTGCATTGTGCGCTCACCCCGGCCACCGAACGCATCATCAACCAGGCGACGCTGGGCCGGATGAAACCGGGGGCCTATCTCCTGAATACCGCCCATGGCGCGCTTGTTGACGAGTCCGCCCTTGCCGAGGCCCTGCTCAGCCGGCGGATCGCCGGGGCCGGGTTGGACGCGCTGTCGCTCGAACCGCCGTCCGACAGGAATCCGTTGTTGCGCGCCCCCGGTTGCCTGGTCACGCCCCGCATCGGCTGGGCGGCCGTGGAAACGCGGCGCGCCATGGTGGACGGGGCCGCGCGGCAGTTGGACGAATTCATCCGCGCGGAGAAGGGGAAGGCGCCGGCCTGAAACCGCGGGGCGGCGCTGATCGGTGTCCGCCCCGATTCATTGGAGGCATTGAAGGACGCCCCATTCGGCCGGCTCCAGGGTTGACTCGGTGGTCAGGTCGGAGGTCACCGCGGTGTGCGCGTTGAAGTGGTAGAGCCGCCGCGCGCGGTTGTATCCCGTCTCGTCGGAGTAGATCACGCCCACGTCGCCGCGCAGGGCGCCGGATAGGGCGGAAGCGATGCCCAACTCGCGCAGGGGGACCGTCGCTTCCACCGTGTAGTCGTCCGCGCCGCGGCTGCAGACGACGCGTGCGCCGGTCAGCTTGCGCACCTCGTCCATGCGCGCGGCCATGAACTGCACCGGGTTCTTCGCGCCGGGCGCCACCGGACGGTAGAGCACGGCGATGGGTTGGTCCTGGAAAACGCCCAGAAGCAGGCGGATGTCGCCGGCGGCGGGCTCGATCCTGCGCGGATCGGCCGCCGGGTCGGTCGCCAGCATCAGGTCCACGCAGTCGCCCGTGATAAACAGTTTCTGCCAGTCGGTGCCTTTGTTCAGCAGCGGCGTCCTATCCCGCACGCGATAGGCCAGGTACAGCGCGTCCGCGTCGCGCGCCAGGGCGATTTCCGCGCCGCTCCCGTCATCCGTGCGCAGCAACACGGGGTGGATCCCGTCCCAATCGTCCAGTTTGCCGTCCACTTCCGGGGGAGATGCCGCCCAGGCGATGCCGATTTCCGCTTTGGGCGCGGCCTTTGCGCCGGTCGTTTGTCGCGTGGCCGCGACGGCCGCCACGTCGGCCTCGGTCAGCCGGAGCGGTTGGGTGAAGCGCTCGCTTTTTTCCAGGCCGCGGATGGCCAGCAGGTGATGGGCGTCATTGGCGCCGTTGACCAGGTACGGCGTGCCGTCCGGTCCCTGGAAGTAATAGGAGTAGGATTCATCCCAGGTGGACAGCGGGCCGACCCGCGTGTCCTCCAGCATCGTTGTGAGGAACAAACCGTCCGAGGTGAACAACTGCGGGCGATAATTCGCCCACCACAGCGAGGTGCCCAGCACCTGGCCCACGCCGGGGATGGTCAACTCGCCGAAGACGTTGTCCGCGAAGAACTCCTTGCGCAGCATCGTCCGGGGCCTGGCCACGCTCCACAGCAGGTTGCCGTCGCGATCGCGGCAATCCAGCGCCGTGGGAAATTCGGTGTTGATGTCCGTCGGGCCCCGGGTGCATCGGTAGCTGACAAACAGTTTGTTCCCGGAGCTCACATAGTAGCCCCCGACGGAGTCCGGCGTGTCGTTCGTGAAGAGCAGCTTGGGTCTGGCGATGTCGTAGACCGGCGCGCCGCCGGGCGTCCACTCCTGCGCGTCCAGGCGATAGCACGCCGTCCTGTCGCGGCAGAACCCGCTGTAGTACAGGCTCCCGTCCGGGCCGATGCCGGCGCCCCAGAAGCCGATCCATTCCGGCTGCCGGCCGTCGGCGTACCGATCGGCGCGCGACAGCGTCTTGACCCACGTCATCTCCTCCGCCTGCGCCAGGCCATCCCCATTGGCGTCCGCCCAGGAAAAGTTGTCGCCCGCATGCCCTTTGAACCATGCCGGGTAGTAATTCCGGTAGAGGTGGGTGCGCAGGTCGCTGTCCCAGAGGGTCTTTCCCGTGCCGTCGTCGGTGATCAATCGGCTGATGCCGCCCGCCGCCGCCACCGGGACGTAGAAATCGCCGCGCCGCGCCAGCACGAAAACCATATGAAGGTCGTTGACGGCCAGGTACTCGTTGCCGTCCCGATAGAAGGTGCGCACGCCGTTGGCCATGCAGTTGTGCCCGTTGGGGACGAAGAGCTGGTCCGGATCCATTTGGCGGAAGACGATGGCCAGCGGCGTCGCCGTTTTCTTCGCGTAATCGAGCTTGAAACGCGTGCCGAGCGTGTAGGCGATCGTCGGGTCTTTCGGATCCACCCAGAAAAACGAGCCGCCGCCATAGGGCGCGGGTCCGATGTAGTCCTTCAGGAAGGCGCCGGAGCGGGCATCCCAGACGCTGACGCGCTTGGGCGAGGCGTCATCTTCCGCCACCCAGAGCTCGCCGGCCTCGGTGACCGCGATGCCGCGCGGCGCCAACATGCCGTCCGCTTCCCACGCGCCGATCCAGGGCCGGCCGCCCGGTTTGCCGATGGCGCGCAGCAGTTTTCCCTCCGGGGAGAAGACCTTGACCTGGAATGACGCGCCCCAGTCGCTGACGTAGATGTGGCCCTGCCGGTCCGTCGCCAGGCTGTGCGGCGCCAGCAGATCGCCGGTGATGAGCGGGGTCACCCGCTTGCTTGCCGGATCCAGGCTCACCACGCGCGTGCCGCTCACGGCCAGAATTTTTCCGTCTGCGATCGTCAACCCCACGGGCTGTGCCAGCGGAATCTCCCCGACGGGCTTCGCGGTTCCGGCGTCGAGCACCAGCAGCTTGTCCTCATAGTGCATGGACAGGTAGATCGCGTCGCCCAACGCCGCCAGGCCGAGGGCGCCGGTGGATTCCCCCAAATCATTGCAGAAATACCTCGGCTGGCCGCCATAGACGCCGGGAGTGAAGCCGCGCCGGGCGCGCAGCGTCGCCAGCTTGACCACTTCTTCCCGGTATGGCCAGCTGGCGACCTTCAACTGCGGGCGCTCCCGCGAAAAGCGCGCCGGCCTGCCGGTGCGGGCGTCCAGGCACATCAGGATGGCGCGCTCCTCGGCATTCGTTCCGCCCACATACGTGCGCGCGGAATCCGTCAGTTCCGGCCCCGAGAAGAGGGCGTACAGATACGGCCCGCTCAGCGCGAGCGAGACGGCGCGCGGATAAAACTCGACGCCCTTGCCCCATTGCCGCTGCCCCCGCTCATCCACGGCGATGATCGCCCATCCCTTCTCCGATCCGGGCGCGGCCAGGAAGACCCACTTGCCGTCCGTCGCCGCCGCCTGGGCGGGGGCTTCGTCGCTCAACCAGTCGCCGCGCCCGTCCGCGGTGGGCCAGGCCGGCGTGCCCGGGTTGCCCAGGGACATGGCATAGTCGAGGGTCACGGGCGGATGCGTGATGCCGTTGATCACATAATCCCCGGCGGGCAGGGGCGCGCCCCATTGATCCAGGCCGTCCCACCGCTCGCGATTCGCCCCGGCTTGGCGGTAGTCGCCGCGGGTGATCCAGCGAAGCAGCCGGCCTCGCGGATCGAAAAGACCGAGCGTGACCTCGCCGTCCGCCGGAAGCGAATAGTCGAGCGCCAGCGGCCCCTGTTTGGCCAGTGTCAGCGCGCCGGCGAGAGTCATCCCGCCATGGAGCGCAAACCACCAGGGTTGGAACGTCGCCTGCCAGGCATCGCCCGGATTCGGCGCCGGCCAGCCCAACGCCGCCCAGGGGACCGCCAGTTCATACGCGTGTCCGTCCGATCCCGGACGGTATGCGGCCTCGGCCCCCGCCTCGAGCAGCATGGGGTTTCTCAGATCCTTGCCATCCGCGGTCAGTGCCGGCCTGCCGGCCTGCGCATCGTACCAGGCGCAGAGATTAACCGTCCGGCCTCCGGTATGCAGGCGCATTTGCAGGGCGTCGCCTCCGCCGTAGCCCGCCTGCGACTCCTCCCGCGCCAGGTTGAAAGGAGAGCGCGGCCCGGAAAACCAGCCGGCGAGATAGAGTTTGTCCGCGTCGTAGCGGGCGGCCAATCGCCCGCTGTAGCGCGCCCCGAGCATGTCCGGCGCCAGCTGCACGGCGTGGAATGCCGCATCCGGCCAGTCGGTCAGGGATCCGTCAATCGTCGGCGGCTTTTCAGTGGACGGCACGATCATTTCCGTAAGGCCTGTGGTGCCGTCCCGCGGCGAACGGGTCACCGCGACCGGCTGCCCGCCGCCGAAGCGCAGCGCGCCCCAGTCGGCCGGCTCCGGAAGATACGCGCGATCGTACCGTTTCGCCGGCGAGGTGAGGAAATCCATGGTGGTGTGCACCTTCGCCTGCAGAAGCCCCAAAGGCAGCGCCTTCAGCAGGTCCGGCGTCAGCTCCGACCAGGCCAGGTCGAGCATCACGTCCATGCCGCCCGCTTCCGGCGGCCGGCCGTCCCCGGTGATCAACGTCCAGGGAATGCGCACTTCCTCCGTATAACCACCGGGGGTTCGGATGAGCGCGGCGGCGGGTCCGGCCCCCGGGGCATTCGTCGTGTCTCCGGCCAGGGTCACGGCGACAGCCGGGCTGTCCGGAGCGGGCGCGCACACGATGTGGGTGTGTCGGTCCGCGCGCAGGTGGATCGCCAGCGAGTCGCCCGCCTCCGCCGGATTCGGATCCGACCAACGCACCGCCACATAGAGCGCCCCGGCATCATGGGTCCATCGGATTTCCGCCGAGAGATCCCACCGGCGCAGGGAATCCAGCGCGGCCTCGTCGCCCGATAGCTGCCGGGCGTCCAGCGGACGGTAGAGCGAGCCCTCGACGCCGGCCCACTCGTCGAGATGGCCGTCCACGACGACCGGGCGCGAGCAGCGCGCAACCGGTGGAAATTCCCACGGGCGGACGCCCGCCTGCGCGGCCCCCGTGAACAGCAGGAGCGGGAAGCAGGCGGCGGCCCGTCTCAACAAGCGATGCCGGCAATTCGGGATCATCGTCGCACCTCCTTCCGGGGGATGAAGACCGGCGCCGCTTCCGAAATCAACGCGCAATTTGCGGGAATGTGCCCGGCGTCGGACGCGGGGGGAAAGCAAAACCGTTGAACGTCGCGCAGGATCAAGGCTTGTTTCGCGGGGATGAGGGCCTATTCTATCCGGCTTTGGAGGTTTAGCCCGCATGCCTGACTCATCGCGGACCGATGTCCCGCCCACCGACCAGCAAACTGAAGAATGGTTTTTGGCCCAGATCGCCAAACCGGAAATTGACACGCCCGGCCTGTTGCGGGCGCTGCGCGAACTGCGCGATGCCGGCCGCGCGGCGGAGGCGGAACAGCGCGTGGAGCTGCTCCAGGACACGCTGGCCGAGCGGAAGCGCGCGGGGCAGGCGCTCGAGGCGCTGCAACAGCGCGCGCGCTGGGCGAACGCTGAAACGCGCGGGGCGGTCAATTGGGCGGAGGAAGCCGCCGACATCCTGGGCGGGGCGTGGGAGCAGAAGGCCCTGATAGACGAATCGGGATTCAACCGGCCCGTCGCGCCCGTCGAGGCGGTGCGGCGCCTCCGCCTGCTGCTGGCCCTCGGAGTGGGCGTGTTGGTCCATGACCGCACCTGGGGACTGGGCGTCGTCAATCGCCTCGACGCGCTCAACAAGAAGGTGGAGATTGATTTCGAACGGCGGAGCGGACACCAGATGTCCTTCAGCTACGCCGGAGAGAGTCTGGCGCTGGTGGGCGAGGACCACATCTTGATGTGGAAGCGGCGGCGTCCCGATGAACTGAAGGCGCTGGTGCGGGACGATGCCGCGGCCGTCGTCCGGATGGCCCTGCGGAGTTTCGGCCCGCAGACCTTGACCCAGTTGCAGGCGGCATTGACGGCGGGCGTCGTCCAGGAATCCGACTGGAAGCGCTTCTGGGACCAGGCCCGGAAGAAATTGAAAACCGACGGCACGATCCACATGCCCGCCGCGCGGTCCGAACTCATCCGGCTGGTCGAAGGCGGGCATTCCCAGCAGGATCAGTGGTTCGACGCGCTGGCCCGCGAGCGCGAACTTTCCAAGATTGTATCCGCGGTGGAGGAACTGGCCGCGCGCAAACCGCGCCCGGCCTTCAACGAGTCGCAGCGGAAAGTCCTGATGGACCGGCTCGCCTTTGCGCTGAAGGGCGCGACCGGCCAGGACCTCGCCACGCCGGCGCGGGTCCTGATGGCCGCCGATGCCTTGCAGATGGCCGACCGGATGGATCCCGCGCGCGTGCCGGATTTTTTCCAGGGCCGGATTTTCGATGAGGCGCTGCGGCAACTGCCGGCCCGGCCGCTGCGCGCCTTCCTGCGCTATCTGCAGAACCGCAACGGCGAGGCGCTGCGCGCGCTCCTGTTGGACCGGGTCGCGCGTTTTGAAATCGGCGTCCTCAACGAGGCCCTCCTGTACTTGCAGGAGACGGGGCAGGAGGCGGACGCGGCCGGCCGGTTCAAGCGGGCCTTCGATGCCCGCGCGCCGAGTCTGGAAATGTTGAGTTGGCTGGGCCGGTACATCGGCAAGTGCGCGGAGTGGGGGCTGGGCCCGTACGCGCAGGTCGTCGCGTTCATGGTGGAGGCCCTCGAACAGGACGCGAGCGGCGAGCGACTGAAGGCCCAGAACCAGCTGCGCGAGCGCTTCGCCAAGCCGGAATGGCTCAGGGAAATCCTGGGGCCGCTCAATCCGGCGGAGCAGGAGCAGCTGGTGCTGCGCATCAGGGAATCGAGCGGCTGGCCGGCCCTCGATCGCGCCTCCGTGCTGGGCCAGATCGTGAAACTGAAACCCGAACTGGCCCCGCTGCTGGCCGCGCGGGACGACCAGCCCGTCGCCTCGCGCGGGCCGGTGACCTCGCAGCGCAGTTACAGGGAGCGCCAACGGCAGCTCGACAGGATCGTCTCGGTGGAGATCCCCAAGGTCGCGAAAGACATCGCCATCGCCCGCAGCTACGGCGATCTCCGGGAAAACCACGAATACAAGGCCGCGAAAGAAGCCCAGACCATCCTGTTCCGCCGCCGCGACGAATTGTTGCAGGAACTGCGCCGCGTGGTCCCGAGCGATTTCAAGGACTTTTCCGCGGACAAGGCGGGGGTGGCGACGACGGTGACAATCGAATACGGCGATGGGCGGCGCGAGGTTTACCATATCCTGGGCGCATGGGATGGCGACCCCGCGATGGGTATCATTTCCTCGACCTCGCGCATGGCGGAAACGCTGTCGGGCCACGTGGCCGGCGAGGCGCTGACCGTGCCCTCCGAGCACGGCGAGACCGCGGCGCGCCTCGTGACCGTGGAGCCGCTGCCGGCCTCCATCCTCGCGTGGATCGCCGCGGAATAGCCCCGCCGCCATGCAGGAGATTCTCCAGCAGTTTCTGCAGCGGGATGCGGGCCCGCTGGCGCAGTTCGCGAAGTACGCCCTGGCGGGCGGCGTTGCGACCGGCGTGGACATGCTGGTCTTCTTCTTCCTGGCGTGGCGGGTTTTTCCGGCGCTGCGCGAGAACGACCCGCTGGCGGCGCGGTTGCATCTCAAGGTGCGCCACGTGGAGGAGGGGGACCGGTCGCGCCGGTTCGTCCTCTGCACGCTGATCGCGTTCGTGTTCTCCAATCTGACGGCCTATTTGATCAACATCCACTGGGTCTTCCAGCCGGGCCGCCACACGTGGGCGGTCGAGCTGGCGCTGTTTTACGCGGTCTCGGGCGTCAGCATCTTCATCGGCACCGCGCTCGGCTGGGCGCTGATCCGCTACATGCACCTCAGCACGAGCTTTTCCTACATCGGCAAGATGTTCGCCTCGCTGATGATCAACTACGTCTGCCGGAAGTATTTCGTTTTCAACGGCTGAACCGCGCGCGGGCGGGCGCCTGTCCCTCCCGGCCGTTCGCGTCGTTCGCGTGTTTGGCCGGCGAGCGTTCCCCCGATGATTGGCCTGAAGGGCTGACCCGCGGATCACACCCGCGGCTACGGGATGCCGAGTGCGCGAAGGAGCTGGTAGACGGCGAGGGCCGCGACATAGGCGAGGATGGACATGTAAACCAGTTGGAAGGCGGCCCACTTCCAGCTGCCGGTTTCCTTGCGCGTGACGGCCTGCGTGGGCAGACACTGCGCGGCGAGGATGTAGAACATCAGCAGGCTGAACCCCGTCGCGGTCGTGAACACAGGCGAGCCGTCCGCGCGCCGCGCGGAGCGCAACCGGTCGAGCAATGAACGCGGTTCGTCATCCGCCCGGTCGGCGCCGACCCCGTACACGACCGCGAGCGTGGACACGATCACCTCGCGCGCGGCGAACGAGGTGATGACGCCGATGCCGATCTGCCAGTTGAAACCGAGCGGCGCGATCGCCGGCTCGATCAGCCTTCCGAGGCGCCCGGCGAGGGAATGCGCCAGCGCGTGTTGCTCCTCCATGTGAGTCGCCTCGGCGTCGAGCGCGGCGGCGGCTTCGGCCTCGCCGGCGTCCGCCCGTTGGGCCGCCCGCGCGCGCAGTTCAGCGGCCCCGGCCGGAGGCTCCACCTTGGGATAGGTCGCCATCGCCCAGAGGACGATCGAGATCAGCAGGATGAGCGAACCGGCCTGCCGCACGAACATGGCGGCCTGGTCCACCATCTGGAGCGCCGCCGTGCGCAGGCTCGGCAGCCGGTAGTTCGGCAATTCGATCACCAGCGGGCGGGTCTCGCCGGGCAGGATCGTCCGCTTCATGGCAAACGCGGCCAGCAGCCCCGCGGCGATCCCCACCCCGTAGGCCCCCAGGAAGGTGAGCGCCGCGAGGCCCGGCCGCGCGGGAAAAAGCAGGGCGATGACCATGGTGTAGACGGGGATGCGGGCCGAGCAGGACATCAGTGGCGCGATGAGGATGGTGATGAGCCGGTCGCGGCGGTCCTCGATCACGCGCGTGGCCATGATCGCCGGGATCGCGCAGGCGTGCGCGGACAGCAGGGGCACGAACGCCTTGCCCGGCAGGCCGATGCGCCGCATCAGCCGGTCCATGACGAAGGCGGCGCGCGCGAGGTAGCCGGTGTCCTCCAACAGCGCGAGGAAGAAGAACAGGATGCAGATCTGCGGCAGGAACACGAGGATGCCGCCGACGCCGCCGATGATGCCGTTGACCGCCAGACTCTGCAGATCGCCCGACGGGATCCACCGGGCGACGATGTTTCCGATCGTCACGAAGAGGTGGTCTATGAGGTCCATCGGCACCGTCGCGAGCTGGAAGATCAGATAGAACATCAGCGCCATCACCGCGAAAAAGGCCGCGATGCCGCCCACCGGGTGGGTGAGGGCGCGGTCGAGGGCCTCCGTCCGGCGGTTGCGCGTCGCCCGGGGCGACTGGAGGTTTCGCGAGGCCACCTGTTCCGTCCACGCGTATCGGTTCTGGAACGGGCAAGTGGAGCAGGCGTGGCAGGCGATCTGCTGCTGGATGACGGGGATGCGCGCCTGCCGTTCCTCCACCAGCTTGCCGACCGCGGCGAGGAGCGCGTCCAGGCCGCGTCCATACCTCGCGCTCACCGGCGCCACCGGGCACCCGAGCTCCGCGGAGAGCCCCGCGAGGTCAATCTGGATGCCCTCGGCCTCCGCGACGTCCATCATGTTCAACGCGAGCACAACGGGTGTGTCGTGTTCGAGCACCTGGCTGGCCAGAAAGAGGTTCCGCTCCAGGTTGGTGGCGTCCGCCACGAGGATAGCTGCGTCCGGCCGGCGGGAGTGCGCGCCGTTCCCGAGGAATATATCGCTCGCGATGCGCTCCTCCGGCGTCGTGGGCAGGAGAGAATACATGCCGGGCAGGTCCATCAGGTGCAGGGTGGCGCCGCCCGTCTCGATCACGCCGGCGCGATGGCTGACGGTTGTCCCCGGGAAATTGGCCGTCTTGGCCCGGAGCCCGGTGAGGGCGTTGAAGAGCGTCGTTTTCCCCGCGTTGGGATTTCCGATCAACACCACGCGCGCGACGGGGCGGCGCAGGTCGGGCGGGGCTGGTGGCGCGATCGGCATGGGGTCACCGGGGACACGCGACCGGGTCGCAGGACCGGACCAGCACGCGGGCGGCCAGCCGGCGCGATACCCCCAGGCGCGATCCGTACACGCGCAGGATCATCGGATCGCCCCGCTGGACCAGTTCCAGGCGGCGCCCGGCGCAGATGCCGAGGGCCATGAGCCGCCGCATGTCGTCATCGGCGGCCTCGACATGGTGGACCACCGCGCACAGGCCGACGGGCAGTTGGGGCAGCGGGATGACTCCGGGCGGGGCGGGCAGGACTGGTTCGGGCGCGCTCATGCTTTGACTAGCTAATGGATGATTGATATATCGAACACCCGTCCCTGTCAATAGGCACATCGCCGTCGCCGGCGGTAAAAGGCTTGAGCAAGAGGGCCGATATCGCCATGTCGCCGATATCGCCATCGCCGATATCGCCATGTCCGTAGCAAATCAAAATGACCGCTTTTTGTAGCAAGTGATCTGACCGCTTTT
>CAYMCD010000065.1:0-18301 GCA_964388845.1 uncultured Verrucomicrobiota bacterium | reverse complement strand
CGCGGGCGGCGAGGATGTCGAAATTGCGGGATACGGCCGTTTCGAGGCAGCGCGCGAGGTCAAAACTGCCGCGCCGCCCGGGCTCCGCGGGCTCGGCGGGCTGCGCGCCGGCGGGGGGCGCAAGGCCCAGCAGAAGGGCCAACCCGGTCATCGCGACGGCGCCGGCCGAGGCGCCCGTGCGGCGGCGGCCGCGGAGCCGCGCGCTCCATTCGGCGAAGAGCGTATAGGCGACCGGCACGACCAGCAGCGTGAGAAAAGTTCCCGTCAACATGCCGCCGACGGCCGCCACCCCCATGGGCCGGCGGCGTTCGCCGCCCGCGCCCCAGCCGATCGCGATCGGCAGGATGCCGAGGATCGTGGAGAAGCTGGTCATCAGGATCGGGCGGAATCGGATACGCCCGGCCTGGATCATCGCCTCGCGTGCGGAGAGGCCTCGGTTCATCTGTTGGTTGGCGAATTCAACGATCAGGATGGAGTTCTTGGTGGCCATGCCGATGAGCAATACCATTCCAATCTGGCTGAACAAGTTGATATTCATGGCGGGGATCCTCGGGATGATGGCGGACAGCGTGTGGGCGATGGCCGGCGGATCGGGCGAGTAGTGGGCCCATCCGTACATCATCTGGCCCAGCAGGTTGACGCCGTTAAGCGCCCACAGCAGCCCGAACGCGCCGAAGGCCGCGAGCGGGAGGGTCAGCATGATGGTGAACGGGTGGAGCAGGCTCTCGAATTGCGACGCGAGCACCATGTAGACGATCGCGAGGGCCAGCAGCACCACGAAGATAAAGCCCTGGCCGGCCTCCCGCAGGTCCGACGTCTCGCCCGACCAGTCGTAGCGCAGGTCGGGAAATTCCGAGGCGAGGATCTCCTCCACCTGCCGGACCGCCGTGCCGAGCGTGACGCCCATCGGCGTGCCTTCGAGCGTGGAGGAACGGAACCGGTTGAAATGGTTGATGGCGGTGGGCCCCGCCCCCGACTCGAGGGTCACGATGTTGCCGATCTGCACCAATTCGCCCCGGTTGTTGCGGACCGTCAGGCGCTCGAGGTCGCCCGGGCTCAACCGGGCCTCGCGGTCCAGTTGCGCGATCACCTGGTATTCCTTGCCGTCGAGTTTCATCCGGCTGAGGTCGAGCCCGCCGAACAGGATCTGGAGGGTTTGGGCGAGATCGGCCACCGAAACGCCGAGTTCGGCCGCGCGGTTGCGGTCAATGTTCACGCGGAGCTCCGGCTTCGTGACTTCATAGCTCGTGCGGACGTTGGCCAGCAGGCCGGACTGGCGCAGCCGGTTGGCCAGTTGCTGCGAAAGGGCGTCGAGGCGCTCGAGGTTCTGCTCCTGGATCACGAGCTGGAACGGCTGGCCGAATCCGCGCGTGACGGCTTTCGGCACGATGGGGAAGGAGAGGGCGCCCTCCACCTCGCCGATCAGTCGGGCGCCGAGCCCGCGCGGCCCCGCGACGACATCCGAGACGCTGCGCGCGCGCTCGTCTTTCATGCGCATGAACATGAAGGCCTGGTTGGGCTGTCCCGGCCCGCTGCGCGAGAGCCCGATCGCGGCGAAGAACGCCATGGTTTCGGGCGTTTCCCCCACGATTCCCTCGACCTTGCGCAACATGCGGTCGGTGTATTCCACCGTCGAACCCTCGGGCGTGATGGTGAAGATCAGCAGGCGGGCCTTGTCCTCGTCGGGCAGGAACTCGCTGTCGAGCCGGGTGTAGAGCAGGGCGGTCGCGCCGAGCAGCAGCGCGCTGGCCACCCCGACCAGCCGGCGATGATCCAGCGCGAGCGCGAGCAACCGGTCGTAATGCCGCTGGAAGCGGTCGAACGCGCGCTCAAAGAGGTTGAACAGCGAGCCGTGCCGGACCGCGCCGACCGGCCGCAGCAGGCGCGCGGAAACGGAAGGTGTCAGGGTCAGGGCCACGAACGACGAGATGACGACAGCGCCGCTGAGGGCGATGGCGAATTCCACAAAGAGGCGGCCCGTCACGGTCGTTTGGAAGGCGAGCGGGATGAAAACGGCCACCAGCGACAACGTCGTGGCGATGACCGCGAAGGAGATCTCCTTCATGCCCCGGAACGCCGCCTGCATCGGCGGCACGCCGTCCTCGATGTGCCGGTAGATGTTCTCGAGGACGACGATGGAATCGTCCACGACGATGCCGATGGCGAGCACCAGGGCCAGCATGGTCAGGATGTTCACCGAATAGCCCATGATCGCGAGCACCAGGTAGGTGCCGATCAGCGCGACGGGAATGGTCAGCATCGGCACGACGGTGGAACGCACGTTGCGCAGGAAGATGAAGATCGTGGCCAGCACGAGAAGGAACGCGACGAACAGGGTGATCCAGACCTCCTCGATGGATTCCTCCACGAAGATGGATTCGTCGTAGGGCATGAACGTCTCGACCCCCGGCGGCAGCTGGGGAATCAACCGTTCGAGCTCCTGCTTGATGCCCCGGGCCACCTCGATGGTGTTGGCTTTCGACTGCTTGACGACTCCGAGTCCGACCGCCGGCTTGGCGTTGAAACGGGCCAGCGAGCGGAGGTCCTCCGCGCCGATCTCGGCGCGGCCGATGTCCTCGAGCCGGATCAACGCCTCCCCGTCGCGGCGGAGGACCAGCCGGTTGAATTCCTCCGGCGTCTTCAATTCGCCCCGCGTGAAGATGGTCAACTCGCGCTCGCGCCCCTCGACGCGCCCGCTCGGGAGCTCGACGTTCTGCGTCTGGAGGGCCCGCGCGACGTCCTGCACGGTCACCTGGCGCGCCGCCATGCGCTCGGCGTCGAGCCAGAGTCGGATGGCGAAACGCTTGCGGCCGCCGATGAAAATCGAACTGACGCCGCGGACCGTCTGCAGGCGGTCCTTCATCTGGTTCTCCGCGATCTGGGTCAGCTCGATCGGGGTGTAGCGATCGCTGAACAGCGCGATCCAGATGACCGGGTTCGCGTCGGCGTCCTGCTTGGCCACGACCGGCTCCTCGATGTCGTCGGGCAGCGTGCCGCGCACGCGGGAGACGCGGTCGCGCACGTCCTGCGCGGCCAGTTCGATGTCGCGGGAGAGATCGAATTCGATGTTGATGTCGCTGACCTGCTCGCGGCTCGCGCTGGTGAGGCGTTTGATGCCCTCGATGCTGTTGAGGGCTTCCTCGAGTTTTTCGGTGACCTCGGTTTCCACGACGGCGGCGTTGGCCCCCGGGTATACCGTGAGGACGTTGACCACCGGCGGGTCAATGTCGGGCAATTCGCGAACCGGGAGGCGGGAGAGGGCGACCAGACCGAAAAGGACCAGGGCCAGGTTCATCATGATGGCCAGGACCGGACGCTTGATGGAGATCTCGGACAGGATCATGGCCCGTTCCCCGCCGGCGTCTCGGCGTCGGGCACGACCTCGACCGGCGCGCCGGGTCCGAGTTTCTGCAACCCTTCCCGGATCACCAGGTCACCCGCCTGGAGACCCTCGCGGATCTCGACGCGGCCGGGCAGCCGTTGGCCGGGGACCACCGGGCGCATCTGCGCCGCGCCCGACTCGTCCACGAGGAAGACGAATACGGCATCGCCGCGGTGGACCAGGGCGGTTTCGGGGATGACCACGGCGTCCGCGCGGGTTTCGAGCACGAGGTCCATGTTGCCGAACATGCCCGGGCGCAGGCGCCCGTCCGCATTGGATTGCAGGGCGCGCACCAGCACCGTGCGGGTGGCCGGGTCCACCTCGGGCGAAACGAAATACACGTCGCCGCGGAAATCCTCCCCGGGGTAGGCGGCGACATGAAAGACAACCGTTTGTCCGGTCCGCACGCGCCCGACCAGGCGTTCCGGGATGCGGAATTCCACCTTGACCGGATCGGCGTCCACCAGCGAGGTCAGCGTCAGGGTCCGGCTGATCACCTGTCCGGGGCTGACAAGGCGCGCCCCGACAACCCCCTCGAAGGGCGCCTTGATTTCCGCGTCCTTGAGCTGTTGGCGCGCCAGTTGCAGCGCGGCCTTGCGCGAGGCGTGCGCGCTGAGGGCCTGGTCGTGCTCCTGCGCGGAGATGGTCCGCTCCCGGAACATGGACGCCGCCCGCTCCCGCGTGGATTCCGCCAGACTGAAATTGGCCTCCGCGTCGGCGACGGCGGCCGCCAGTTTGCTCGTGTCCAGCCGGATGAGCAGGTCGCCGGCCTGCACGCGCTGGCCTTCCTGGAAGGCGATCGTCTCCACCGTGCCGTCTATCTCGCTTTTGATGAGCACGCTTTCGTTCGCGGCGACCGACGCCACGAGCGGGAAACGCTCCTCGATGCGCTCCAGGCCGGCGGGGCCGGCCTTTACGCGCATCTGGGTCCCGGGCGGCGGACCGCCGCCGGCGGGGGGGGCGCCGCCGCACGCGGTCAGCAGGCTCGCGAGGGCCAGGTTCATGGCGAGTACCGGATAGAGGCGGATGTTCATGTCTGAGTTCCCGATTCGGTTGATAAATTTTCCATCATTTCATTCAGCACGCGGAGGTACGCGCCCCGCTGCGGCGCGGGAAGCGGTTTGAACAGCAGGTGGAACGCCCGCTTCCGCTGCGCACGCGCTTCGGCGATCAGGCCCCGTCCCTTGCGCGTGATGCGCAACAGGACCTCGCGGCGGTTGGCCGGGTTCCGGGCGCGGCGCGCCCAGCCCTTCCGGCACAGGCGGTCCACGAAAATCGTCCCCGTCGAGGCCTTCAGGCGCAGCAGGTCCAGCACGGCCTGCTGGGGGCACTGGCCGCGTTCGGCGATGATCTCCAGCGCCCAGATCTGCGGCACCGTGATCTCCCCGCGGGAAAGGCAGGTCGCCTCCTGGCGCATCATCGCCCGGCACAGGTGCGGCGTGAGGGACGTGACGCGATTGACGAAGGCGGACAGGCTCAATAGTTCAGATTGTGAACTATTCATGGCTTGAACATATACCGCCGGCGGCGGAATGCAAGCGGGAGGTTATCCGGGACCTCGTTTCGATGCCGGTGTTGCGCCTCCTCGACGATGCGATGGGGCATCGCCGCCGTCGGCGCGCCTGGTCCGGCTCGCCCGGCGTAGCCCGCGAACTTCTTCACCTGCCGGGCAAGCCGGCAGGGGTCGCTGCCCCTCCGGCCCGCCCCCTGCCGCCTCGCGCGGCAGGAGCGAAAGTTCTGTCAGCTACGCCGTCCGTTGCACGACTGGCCACCCCCGTCCGGCGCGCGCGGCGATCGCACCAGCTAAGAATGGGTTCTGGGATAGCCCCTGGTCTCCCGCGTCACTGCCGCGCGCAGGAACTATCGGGTTCAATTTTCCAGGTTGGGCGGGGTCTCCCGCCTTCGTTGGACACTTCGGCGGGGCAGGCAGGACCCGCCAAGGCGCGGCGTGTCCGGAGGCCGCGCCTTCGCGGCCTGAATTCCGGCCGGCGAGGCGTGGGCGCCTCGCCCCACACGCGGGGGTGCGTGTGCTCCCCGACCAATAGAGAGAAAGTTGAGAAAATGGCCATTGATCATTTCAACTGACGCCGCGAATTATCGCGAATTACCACAAATTGGAACCTCATCCTCGAAATCGGGATCGGGATCGGACTCTCGAAAATGCGGATAACGCGGGCGCAACTTCTTCACCAACGGCGCAAGGCCGTTGGGGTCGTTTTGCCTGCCGACTCCCTTCTTTCGCGTCGGGCGAACGACTCGCACATCTTCCCGCCCGAAAACCGGGGATGGTTCTGAAGTCTGGCGGAAAGCCGGGGACGATAACGGCGGATTCAGCGGTCCGGTTCCCAGGTGTGGAGGGCGAATTCCGCCGTCGTCGCGCGGATCGGAAATCCGCGGCCCGCGCGGTGGTGCCGGATCTCCCGCAGCGGAAGCGCGGGCCATTTCTTCAGCAGGCGGGCCGTGTCCAGCGGCGGCGGAAAGACGGCGGGGCCCCGCGCCGTGCTGGTCAACAGCAGGATGCGGCGGCCCTCCATGGCCGGACGCGCGAGCGCCTCCGCGGCGCGCGCGGGCTCGGGGCCGCGCGCGCGCGCCCACAGCGGTTCGCCGTTGAGAACGGGTTTTCCGAAGGTCGCGGCGAGCGGGAGGCCCCATCTGAAATGGTCCGCCACGACGATATCCGTGGGTTCAATTTCCGCGGCCACGCCCGCCAGCGCGGCGTACGCGCCGTCAAACTCCGTGTTCCGCCAGGCATCGCGGACCGCCGGCAAACGCCACGCGAGGGCCGCCAGCAGCAGGAGTCCGGCGGCCGCCAGGCCGCGACGGGCGAACCGGGCCTCGCAAGAAGCGGCGAGCCCCGCGGCGCCGAATGCGAGGATCGGGATGGAGAAGGACAGCCAGCGCTTCGTGGCCCACGGATAGAGGTCCGCGGCGTGTTTGTGGAGCAGGACCACCGATAGACCCAGCAGCACCATCGCGTGCCAGCCGTTCCACGCGCCCGCGCGCCGCGCCCAAAGGACCCACCCCACGGCCGCCGCCGCCAGGATCGGCCAACCCGTGTAACCCGTCCATGCGGACGCGTTCCCGGCGAATTCGACGAACGGCGCGCTTCTCGTGCATTCGCGCGCCAGCCAGGCGAGCAGGAGCAAAAGCAGCAGTGCCGGGCCGGCGCGCGCGGGCATCGGCCGCATCCTGGACGACAGCGCCTCCGCCGCCAGGACGGCCGCAAAACCGGCGCCGATGAGCAGACGCAAATCGGGAATGAGATGCGAGACCTTGGCCGGCGCGTCCGGATTGACGAAGGCGTACCAGAGCCCGCCGGCCGCGATGGCGGCCGCGATGGCGCGGGTCCTCCATCGTCGGGCATCATCGGCTGGAGCGCCGGCGCCATGGAGGGCCGCGATCGGCAAGAGCACCGGGGCGAAGAACAGGAAGCTGAACCGGTTTACGATGGCGAGCCCGACGACCATCGCGAGGAGGATCGCGTTCGCCCGGCCGGGCGCCGCCGCCATCAGCAGGCCGAGGGCGCAAACGAAGACGAGTTCGAGCATTTCCGACGCCGGTACGTGCAGATGATGCAGGAACATCGGCTGGGCGGCGGCCGTGAGCGCGCCGAGCAGGGCCGGTCGCGGGCCGTATTCCTTTCGCAGCAGGGCGAACACGAGGACCATGCTCCAGAAGCCCGCGAGCAGGGGAAATCGCATGGCTGCCGCGGGGCCGGCGGCCAGGCCGATGGCGGCGATGAGCGAGGGCGTGCCCCGGTAGAAATAGGGCCGGTACGCGCCGGTTTCGGGGTCCACCGGCCAGCCGGGAAACGCCTCGAGAAGGCCGCCCGCTTGACGGGAAAAAATCGCGCGGGCCTCGGGGGCCAACGCGCCGTAGGCGGGATCCGGAGTGGGCTGCAGGGCGCCCGTGCGGCCGAGGAACAGGCCGAGGTTAAGATTCACGCCGGGATCCCATCCGCCGGCCAGCCATTCACCGCGATGGGGAATCGCGAGCAGGATCGCCATGCCCGTCGCGAGGAGAAGCGCGCCGGGCGCCGCGGCACGGATACCGCGAAAGCGGCCCGCGAACGCCCCGGCGGCGAACACGGCCGCAGCGACGGCCCATAGCGCCCCGGCGGATAGGCGCCCGGCCCCGGCCAGCAGGAGGACCGGCGCCAGCATCGCGATCAGGCTCACCAGCAGGGCGAGCGCCGCGGCTTCCGTTCGCGACGATGGGCGCAACGCCCAGACCCACGCGGCGCCCGGAAGGTAGATCAGGGCGGCCAGGGCAAGCGCGTCGGCGATCTGGGCTGTGAAGCCGGTCATTTTCGGTTAGGCTGGCGGGGATGAATTCGTGTCCGACATCGCTGTATGTAGCGGCACTGGAAACGGCGGGCGAGCTGGTATTTCCGCTGGAGGGGAGCAGCATGGGGGCGGAATGGGCCCGATCGAAGGGCCTCGTCGCCGCCGCCGCTTCGCGCCGCGCGCCGCGATGGGGCGAAGTCGTCCTGTTCGACTGCGCCGGACGGATCTATGCGCATCGCCTTATTTTTCGTTGTGGCGACCGCTGCGCGACGAAGGGGGACGCGCGCTGGGCGTGGGACCGCCCTCCGCCGCGTCGCGATGAGTTGTTCGGCGTGGCCGTTGCGCTCGTCACGGCCGAAGGGGCGCGAAGCCCGGTGCGGCGCTCGCGACGGCTCGCGCTGGTCCATCTTGCGCGCGCCCTCCTCGCGTGGCCGATTCTTGGACTCCGGGGCATGATTGGTTCCGCCGGTCCCGGCGCCGGTGCGGCTGCGGTCCGGCCGTAAGCTTTTTGAATGGAGTACGAAAGCCACGCATGCGCGAGAAACGGATTTGGACGGGTCGTGGGACAGCAGGCTGGATCGGGCTTGCGGCATGGTTGGGGGTGTGTTTCAGCCCGGCGCTCGTGGGAGCGCTGTTCATGCCGGGCGCCTGGTATGCCGGGCTCAACAAGCCATCGTGGAATCCACCGGCCTGGATCTTCGGGCCGGTGTGGGCCGCACTCTACGCGATGATGGCCGTGGCCGCTTGGCGGATCTGGCTGCGCGGGGGATTCGCGGCTAACCGGCGCGCGCTGGTGTTGTTCATCGCGCAGGTTGCGCTCAACGCGGCGTGGACGCCGCTTTTCTTCGGGTTGCAACTGCCGGCGATCGCGTTCGGAGAGATTCTGTTGCTGTGGGCGGCGATCGCGGCGACGATGCGCGCGTTCCTCCGGGTCAGTCGCCCCGCCGGCTGGCTGCTGGCGCCTTATCTCGCGTGGGTGAGTTTTGCGGCGGCGCTGAATTTCACGCTCTGGCGGTTGAATCCGTGACGTGACGCGGTCCATCTCCGCCGGATATAGGGGTCTGCCCCGGCTGGGGCGGATCGGTTCCGTTCAGCGCCGGATCACGAAGAGCTTTTCGACCGCCCACCACACGCCTTTGGCCACATAGCCGAGCGGGCCGAGGATCGGTTCGCGGGCGAGGCGCACGGTGAGCGTGGCATAGTCAATCTGCCCTTTCAGGGCCTTCATGCGGGCGTCGAGCGAATCGAGCTCGGACTGGACGCGGTTGAGTTCGGTTTCGATGGCGACGATATCCTTCACCTCCGACGCGCGGTCGAGCAGGGCGCGCAGCCGGTCGCGCAGGGCCACGAGATTCGTGCGGCGCGCTTCGATGTCCACGTATTCCTCCGTGACATCCGTGCTGGAGAGGTCGCGGTAGGTCACGCGGCCGGCCCGCTCGATTTCCGCGATGGCGGATTTGAGCGCGTCGGCGGGCAGGCGGATGATGAGCCAGGCCTCCTCTTCGCCGCCCCGCGTGGATTCGACGAATCCGCGCTGCGCCTCCACCAGCGCGGTCAGGCGGGCGATCGTGTTGCTGATGTGGCCGACTTCCATCGTGAGGGTCCCGCGCCAGATGATCTTGCGGTCCCCGATGGCCGGCGCGGCGGGCGGCGCCGCCATCGCAAACGCCCCGCGCGCGAGCCCCGGTGATTCGGCGTAAAAGGGGCCGCCGGGCTTGGCGCAGCCCTGGCAGCCGAGCACGGACAGAACGGCCAGCAACAACGCGGTTGATTTCATGGGGGTCTCCGGATGCCTGAACATTATCCGCTGCCGCGCGCAATGGAAGCGCAGAGATGGACGGCATCGGGGGTGGGGGTGAAGCCGAGGTGGAAGCTTGGCACGAGCGAGGTGATGCGCTCCATCGCCGCCAGGCTGTGTTCCATGGCGTCCGCCCTATAGAACGGGGCCACCGTGTTGCCGAGCAGGCGCGCGGCGGCCCACGCGCCGTCGAGGGGCGTGGCCCGGTTGGCGGGCGCCTGCGCGAGGTGGAAGATCGCGCGGAGCGGCACGCGGAGAGGGTTGATCTCGGGCTCCGCGCCATGCCACGGGGTGGGGGCCAGCCAGGCCGTGCCGTTCTCCGCCCAGACAAATTGCCGGTCGTCATTGAGGAGCGTGGCGCCCGCCGCCCGGCACAAGCGGCTCATGGTGGTCTTGCCCGCGCCGGATTTCCCGCAGAAGAGGATGCCCCGGCCGTCCATGGAAACGGCGCCCGCATGAACGACGGCAATGCCGTGGGGAACCAGCGCGTTTAGGACGGCGACCTGGTCACAGGGGTAGTTGAAGGCGAAGAGCGTGGGAGCGCCGTGCCGGCCGGAGCGCCGCAGCAAATCGCCGCCGCTGAAGTCGGGATCGAAACGCGCGACGGTCAGGGGCGCCTCATGGGGCAGCACATGGATGGCGAGCACGTGGCCGCCGTCCGCGCCGCGGCCCATCCGCCACGTGTCCGTCCGCCATATCCACTCGACGGGCGGGGCGAACAGGCCGGTCCGGGCGTCGGGCGGGTGGATGCGATAGTGCGCGGTGGCGGGCGCGGCGTCGGACGGGGCGCGAAAGGAATCGAATGCGGGCGGCAGGTGGACCGGGTCGGGGCCGGCGGATTCAAAGGTAAACGTGTGGCCCGCGAGGGAGAGGGAAGGAGAGGAAGCAATCATTCGAGGCAGGCCGGGCGGGGCCTCCGGACCCGCCGGAACATTCATCGGCGCGCCCGAAGGTCGCGCCCCACGCCGGCGTTCATGACGGAGAGATGTCGAAGGCCGGAAGCCGCTTGATTTCGGTGCCGATGTCGTCCGTGATAATGATCGCGCAGGCGTTCGTATCAATACTGTCTTTGCACGCCGTTTGCGCTACGACGGGTTTATCTTCGAGCTTCACGTGCGTGATGCGGGGCGCCTCGTATGGTTTGCGGGTCTCGTGGCTCATACCGTCTCCTATTGGGCGGGAACAATCCCGGAAATCGGGGATATTGTCGAGGCGGGAATCGGAGGAACCCCGACCGCGGAGACGCTCATCTTCTCCGCGTCCACGCGATTCGCTTCCGGAATCTCGAATCGGCGCAGGTTGAGCATCCGTTCCCGCGCGTTGTTGATGTCGCAATAGTAGCCGACGGGCCGGCCGGGCGCGCCGCCGTTCTCCAAAGCCGAGGTCGCCGCACAGTTGCCGCAGGCGACGCGATGGCCGCACGTGCGGCATTCGGAATCCGCCGGCACGCGCGTTTCGCGGAGCGCGGCCAGATGGGACGCCCAGCCCTCGAACGAGCCGGTCCGCAGATCGTAGGGTGTCGCGCGCCACATCATGCAGGGGTGCAGGTGGCCGCGCGGGTCCACGTGGAAGGTCTTGATCCCCGCGCCGCAGGAGAATGCCTTTTCGCCGCGCGGGTGGTCCATGGCCTTGTCCAGCAGTTTCTGGTAGAGCGCGCGGTGCGCCTCAGTCGTGCCATCCAGGCGGACGACGTCCTCGGGGTCCAGGCGCTCTTGAAGGACGCCGGTTCCGCCGTCGAGCCGCGGGTTAATGAGCGCGTCAAACCGGAAGGGAAGGCCCTGGGCCCCGACCCATTCGCGGATTTGTTCGAATTCGTGGCGATTTGTCTTCATCGCCACGGTTTTCAGCGCGAGCGGCAGATTCCGTTCGCGCAGGAGTTCCACGCCGCGGCGGAACCGGGCGAACGAGCCGCGCACGCCGGTGACCTTTTCGTAAGTCTCCTCCGTGTAGCCATAGACGGTGACCTCGATGCGGCGCGGCGGCCATTCCGCGAGGAAATCGGCGATATCCTCTTTAATCATCGTCGCGTTGGTGAAGAGCGTGAGCAGGAAGCCGAGCCGTTTCGCGTGCAGGTAGAGTTCGCGGAAGTCGCAGCGCGCGAAGATCTCGCCGCCGGTCAGCAGCAGGAAGAGCACGCCCTGGCCGGCCAACCGGTCGAGGATGGCCTTCACCTCGTCGGTGGACATCTCGCCCGTGGTCGCGCCGGGATAGAGAATGTAGCAGTGGCGGCAGCGCATATTGCAGCGCAGGGTCAGTTCGAGACTGCCGGCGATGGGGAACGCGCCGGGCCGCCCGGACAGCCGGCTCACCAGCTCCGCGGAGCTGATCTGGTGCTGGATGCAATCGGGGCAGGCCATGTCAGGCCGGTCTTTCGGAGGGTATGAGTGCGCCCAACTCGACCAGTTCCGCCACGACGCGTTCGGTGTCCGCCCGCGCGGTTTCGGGCGAGACTTCATAAAACTGGGCCAGTGCCCCGGATATTTCCCCCAGGCTTCGTCCCTCGCTGGCGCATTGCCAGATGTGCGACGCGCTCGGATTCAAGGCATAGAATCCGCCCAGCGCGTCGGCGGTCCGGTGGATGGGAATCAGCAGCGCTTCGCCGCGAATCGTGCGCGCAACCACTCCGGGCGAGCGCGCCCAACGCGACGAATCAGGCAGTCCAGATGGTTTGACGTTCTTATCCATTAAGTTCGAGTCAAAACCTACGGGCGGTACACAACTGCGTCAACAGGACCACGTGAAATATCCGTACGAACGCCATGCCGTTTGGCCTTGTTGGCCAAAATATGGCGCGATAATTGCTACCTATGTCAATCGTTTTTTCGGCCAAGGCGCAGTCAAAATGGTGAGAACATTCGTGGTTGTATTAAGGCATAGTAATGAGCATCTTGTGGGAGCACGTTTGAATTCCGGGGCGGACGGGTGTTTCCGGCGGATCGGCCAAAACTGTCCAAGCCTCGGTTTTTCGTTGTCTATTTCAGGGTGGCGAAGTGAGGGTACAGCGTTTTACGCGCTGCCAGCAGGGAGAGTATCATGATGGGACGCCGACGGTTCGCGAGTTGGGTGGCGGGTGCCGTGCTGTCAGCTGCGGGGATTGCGCGCGGCCAATCTATCGTCCAGCATTTTTTTATCCCGATGCCCGAGGAACAGGTCCGCAGCTCTTTGCTTAAGCTGTATCCGTCAACCGGGACCACGTTCGATTCCGTCATTTCAGTCGTTATCAGTTCCGATGGGACCGAGTTCGTTTACGACCATTGGGAGGACGGATACGAGGTTGACCTCAACGCGCCGGTTCAATCCACGTCGCAGGTCTGGGGCGATGGCAATGACGCCAACGGCATTCCGCCCGGATTTGTGAACGATCCGACCGGCTTGCCCGCGGGGACCATATTGCCGCTCCGCAACCTGGTGACGTTGCCCCGCAATCCGTCGCAGATACGGTATGACGGCCGGGATCGGGTTGGCGCGACGAGGGCGATCGTGGTTTCTCGGGCGGCGTGGGCCACCACACCCGGGAGCGTGCTGGCCGGCGCGGTCGAGATCAGCTCGGTCCTCGACTACGGAACGGAGTTCATTTCGCCGGTGGGCGAAAACGTCTCGGCCTCCTCGATGTTCGAGGTCGTTGATCTTTATGTCATGGCCGCGGAGGATGGGACGACCGTCAACATAGACAAGGACGCCAACGGCAGTTTTGAGACTGTAGCCAACCTGAATCGGGGCGAGTCGTACCGTGTGAATGGGGGGGTCTTGCGCGGCGCCCGCGCGGTGTCGAACAAGCCGATCCAGGCGCACATCATCACGGGCGACATCGGCGCCAACTATGAATCGCGCTGGTACACGCTGTATCCGTACGACCAGTGGACCGACACGTACTTCACGCCGGTCGGCTCGGCGTCGAACGGACACGAGGCGTACATATTCGTGTACAACCCGGGCACGAGCGCCTTGCCCGTCCTGGTGACGACCCAGATCGGCACGACGAATTTTTCCGTGGCGACCAACGGATCCGTGCAATATCTCATGCCGGTCAATTCCGGCGCGAAATTCGAGAGCACGAACGGCCTGCCGTTCTTCGCCATTGCCGCGGTGGGCGCGCGCCCCTCGGCGAACAACGTGCACGATTGGGGATTCTCGCTGGTGCCCGAAGGCAATCTGACGCCCATTGCCCAGGTCGGATGGGGGCCCGGCAGCAGCGACCTCTCGCAAAACGGCAGCCCCGTCTGGGTGACCGCCATTGATGCGACCACCCTTTATGTGGATTACGACGGCGACAAGCTGGGGCCCTTTCTGGATACGAACGGGGATGGCTATGACGTGTCGTATACAATGGCCGCGCTGCAGTCGCGTGTGATCTACGACCCGGACAAGGACCAGACGGGCATGCGGGTCTACACGCTGGACGGCACGCTGATCACGGCGGCGTGGGGGCAGGATCCCGCCGTGGCGGGCGCGGGCAATCCCTACCTTGATCTGGGCACCACAGTGCTTCCGTTCCCCGAGGCCGTGATTCGCAAGATCTCCACGCTGCTCGTGGACAATCCGCCCGCCGGCCTCAGCACGAACGATATCCTCGAGTATGCGATCACCATTGACAACAACAGCCTGATCGTGCTCGGCAACGTTATTGTGCTGGACGCGCCGCCGCCCAGCTTGCTGTACATCACGAACAGTTCGTCGCGCGATTTTAGTTCGATTCCGGACGATGTGTTGCCCGACACCCTGTTCCCGTTTGACGAGTCCGGCTACGTGATTCCCGTCATTCCCCGCGGAAGCAGCACAACGTTGCGGTACAATGCGCGCGTCCTGGCCAGCGGGACCATCGTCAACGGCGCGAGCCTGGGCGGCGGCACGACGGTGACCAATGTCGTGGAGATTCCGCCTCCGGCCGGAGCGGATGCCTGCGGCCTGTCCTTCACCGATGGGGCGGGCACGCCGCTCGCGGCTTACGCGGCGGGCGCTTCCATCTATGTGACCCTCGATGATGCCGACGCCAACACGGATACGGGCGCCGTGAACACCCTTTCGGTCACGGTACAGAATCTCTCGAACGGCGATGTGGAAACCATCACGCTTTCCGAGCTGAGCGCGGACACCAACCTCTTCCGCAACCTGGCGGCGTTGCCGTCTTCAACCACCGCCGGTCTGCTGGCGCAGGACGGCACGCTCAATGTCGCCGCGGGCCACACGCTGAGCGTGAGCTATACCGACCCGGTTTTCGGGGATTCTTGCGGCGATACGGCGCTGATTTCGACGCCATCCCAAATAAAGGTGCTGTATTTGAGCACGGACGGAGCGGGCAGTCCGGACCAGGACCTTGACCGCATAGACCCCCGGGCCGTCGGCGACACGGCGGCGGCGACCAGCGTCGTCTTGACGGCGGGCAGCGGTGCGATCACGGTGGACAATGTCACCGCGGTCTCCAGCAACGCCGATCTACTGGCCGTTGCCCGGGTCGCGCACGTCACCGGATCCGGCGCCAATCGCCTGATGCTGGCCGGTATTTCGTTGGAGGACGACGACGAGAACGGCACGGCCGTGACGTCGGTTTTTTATGTGGTCGGCACGGTCACGCAGGCGTTGAGCCGCGTCATCCAACGGGTCTCCTCCCAGGAGGCGTTGAGTGAAATCTGGGCGCTGGCGAACCCCGGCACCGGAAGCGGCACCGTGACCGTGCAGCTTGCCGATTCCACATCCGGCAGCGAGGACGCCTTGTTCATGGGGGTGGCGACCCTGAGCGGCGTCCTGCAGAGCGCGCCCATCGCCTCCTCCAATGGGACCACCGGCACGACATCGCCGGCTTCCGTGATCGTGACGTCCGAAGTGGGGCAGCTGGTGTTCGACACGTTCGGCCTCGATGACGCCCGGACGGCCACCAATGTCGCCGGTCAGACCCACCGGTGGAACGGGTTCGCGGGCACCGCCTCCTCGGACGGCATTCGCGGTGGCGGCAGCACGCAGCCCGGGTCGTCGCCGCGCGTTACCAACAGCTGGACGTTGTCCTCGGATTCCTGGGCGCTGTGCGCGGTTTCGATCAATCCCGCGCCGGCGGGTACAAACCGCACGAGCTTCACTCAAACGCCGGTCCTGTGCGACACGCTGACCTTCCCCGCGGGCGGGGTGATCACGATCACCAATCACTTGATCGTGACATCCGGAAGCCTGCCCACGAATCCGGCCATCACGGCGCGCATCCTCAACGGCTCGGACGTCGTGGCGGTGTCGTCGAATCCGGTATTTGGGACGGCCGCCAGCAACCTGGTGTGGACGGCGGTGCTGCCCGCGGCAACCAATATCGCGGCCGGTTCTGCCCTGGTCTTTGAGGTGACCAGCGAAGAGGGGGCGTCCTTCGCCATCCGCTTTGACGCATCCAACTGGCCGTCCCATGTGGGATTGCCGGTGACGACGGTGATCTCGGTGGATTCGCTTGAGATTTACGATGCCCCGTACCCGGGCGGAAGTATCGTGCCGTCCGCGAACAACGGTAACACCCTGTACATCAGGGCTACGGTGAGCGATCCGTTCGGCGCCTATGATATCACCGGACTCGATCTGGACATTGACGGGCCCGGTGTGGCGGACGACGTTTCGGTCTCGCTCGATGACGCCGACGTGGTTGCCAGCAACGCCTGTTCAAAGACCTACGAGTATGAGTGGAACACCGGCGCCACGGAGGGCAACTACAGCATCGCGGCCACGGCGCAGGAAGGCTCGGAAGGCATCACGGACACACGCGCGACGTCCATTCCTTTGAACAACCTCGATCTCGGAACGCCCTGCTCCGCCGCGTTCACGTTCGGGGACAACGGCCCGACCACCAATCAGTTCGCGACAAATGCCACCGTTTGCGTGCGCGTTGCGGATTTGGATCAGAACACGAACTCGCTGGCGTCCGATACCGTTTCCGCTGTGCTCACCAGCAGCAGCGGCGATGTGGAGCCCCTCGTGCTGACGGAAACAGCGACCAATAGCGGCGTGTTTACGGCCTGCATCACGGCGAGTTCCCTGCCGGGTTTCGTCTCATCGAACGGTGTTATCAGCGCGCCGGAAGGCTCGTTGCTGACATTCGATTATGTGGATCCGGATGATCCGACGGACCCGTGTTCGGACACCGCGACGGTGCCCACCGCGCCCGGGACGCCCGGTCTGTCGCTGGTGAAGACGTTGCTTGCGCCGGCGGATGGACAGGCCGTGATCGGCGAGGGCGTCCAATTCCGGCTGCGTGCGGTGAATGTCGGCAGCACGGTGCTCGATCCGGTTTCCGTGACCGACACCTTCTCGGCGGTACAATTGGCGTACGGCTCCGCGACCCCGTCTCCGGACAGCGTGGGGGCGGGCAGCCTGGTGTGGACCAATATCGGTCCGATGTCGCCGGGCGATAGCGTTGATATTTTCGTGAACTTCACTGCGTTGTCCGTGGCTGATCCGTCCACCAACATCGCCATCGCGAATGCCGGCGGCGGCGTCGTTTCGACGGGCGTCGCGACGGTGATTATTTCCGACCCCGCGGTCACGGTGAATAAAGCCGTGCTGAGCCCGGTGCCGGGTCCGGCCCCCCTGGGGTCCAATGTGCTCTTCCAGATCACCATCACGAATGTCGGGAGCTCCGCCGTCGCCACCTTGCCGCTGGAGGACACGTATAGCGGCGCTTGTTTCGACTTCGTTTCCGCCGTGCCGTCGCCGGATGGGTCGGGTTACGGCAGCTTGCTCTGGAACGATCTGACGGGCGCGGGCAGCCTCGCGCCCGGCGCCAGCATCACCGTGCTGGTGACCCTGGCCGCGTCCGGCGGGTGCGATCCCGCGGCGAACGTTTCCCCGGTTTCATACGCGGTTGACGAGTATGGGGATCCCGTGCCGCCGGTCACCAGTTCGGCTTCGATCACGACGGTCGCCGCCCGAATCAGCGGTTTCGTGTATAACGATTTTGACCAGTCCGGCACGTTCACGGGCGGCGATGTGGGATTGGCCGGCGTGACCGTGAGTCTATTCACCGATCCGGATGGCAACGGCGATCCCTCCGACGGCGTCCTCGTCGGCCTGCTTGCGACGCTGGCTGACGGCTCCTATGAATTTCTGAATCTGGGCACGGGGTCGTATGTGGTCGTGGAGACCGATCCGTTGAGCTTCGTGAGCACGGGCGACACGGCGGGCCCCAATGACAACCGCATACCAGTCGCGGTGCTCGCCTTCACGTCCTACAGCGGAAATGACTTCTTCGATGCGCAATTCCCGGCGATTGATGTGCAGAAGACCGTCAACGGCCAGGAGCTTGTCGTGGGTACGAATGGAACCCCCGTGACGTATGCGTTCGTTGTTTCCAATCCGGGCAGTATCATTCTTACCAATGTGACACTTTCGGATGTCGCGCTCGGACTATCGTCCAATGTCGGCACGCTGCTAATCGGACAGAGCAAAACCGTCACCGCCGACAGCGTTATCAGCGCCGATCTCACCAACGTGGTCAACGCGACCGGTCTTTACTTTGGAACCGGAAGTGTCAGCGATACCGATGACGCGGAGGTTGACCTCATCGCCCCGGCAATCGGCGTCGCGAAGACAGTCAACGGCGTCGAGCTGGTCCAGGGGACCAACAACACCCCCGTCACCTACAGGTTCGTGGTGAGCAACGAAGGCGACGTGGCGCTGACGAACGTAGTCGTGAACGATCCGCTGCTCCCGTACACGACGAATGTCGGCACACTGGCCGTGGGCCAGAGTGTGACCGTTGAAGTGGCCTCGGTTATATCCGCCGACCTGACGAACACCGTGACGGCGACGGGCGGGGACCCGAACGGGGACGAGTACACGGACGACGACGACGCGGAAGTGGCGCTCATC
>CAYMCD010000064.1:0-18371 GCA_964388845.1 uncultured Verrucomicrobiota bacterium | reverse complement strand
GCCCCGGTCGAAAGCGCCACGCCGCCGCGCAGGGCCTCGATCAGCGCATCGCGGATCCGCGCCGCATGCCGGAACCGCACCTCTTTTTTCGTCGGGTGCACGTTCACGTCAACCTCTTCGGCCGGAAGGTCAATGAACAGGAATAACACCGGGTGGCGACCGCGCGGGATGCTGCCCTGATACGCCTCGTTCGTAGCGAAGCCGATGACCGGGGCGCCGGCCGGCCGGCCATTGACGAAGATGTATTGTTCCGAGCGGTCGCCGCGGGTGATCTGCGGCAGTCCGGCAAAACCCCGGATCGTCACCCCGTCGCGCGTGTGGAGAATCGGGCGAAGGCCGTCGGCAAAGGCGTCGCCAAAAAGTTGCCCGATCCGCTCCTCCATAGAGGCGTCGCGCGGCAGCTGGTAGACCTCCCGCTCGTCCACGCGGAGGGTCCAGCCCACGGCCACATGGGCCAGCGCGTGCACGAGGAACACCTGCCGCGCATACGAAAGCTCCGTCTGCTCCGCGCGGAGGAACTTGCGCCGGGCCGGCACGTTGAAAAACAGGTTGCGTACCGCGATGGTCGTGCCGGGCGCGCAACCGGTCTCCCGCACCTCCAGGATGCGGCCGCCCGAAATCACGATCTCGGTGCCCACCTCCCGCTCGGCGGGGCGGGTGACGAGCGAGAAGCGCGAAACAGCCGCCACCGCCGCCAGCGCCTCGCCCCGGAAACCCAGCGTCGCGACGCGCTCGATGTCGTGCACATCCCGGATTTTGCTGGTGGCATGCCGCTCGACGCTCAACAACGCGTCGTCCCGCTCCATCCCGCAGCCGTCATCGGATACGACGACCGCCTGGCGGCCGCCCCCCACCAGATCCACGCGGATGGCGCGGGCGCCCGCGTCGAGGGCGTTTTCCACCAGCTCCTTGACGACGGACGCGGGGCGGTCCACGACCTCCCCCGCCGCGATCTTGTTGATGACCTCATCCGGGAGGACGTGGATGCTGGAGGGGCGCGGCATGGGCGGAGTGTAGCAGGGTTCGCCCGGCGCCGCACCCGGCAAACAGGGGGATCAGATGATCTTCACGGAAACGTCTTCCGTGTCCTGCTCATCTTCGCTCTCGACCGCGATCGGCTTGTAGGTCGGGAGAAACCGGTAATAGACTTGTAGCGTAAGGGCGGCGAGCGTGGTCGAATACACGGGCCCCAGGGAGACCTCGTTGCCGTGCCCTTCGCCCTTGATATTCTTTCCGGCCGTGGTCCAACTTCCGTCCTCGTTCTGGTTCTTCGTCAATTGGTCCGCAAACATGCCGTTCCACCGCTTCCAAAGCTGCCCGCCCTCATGGAATTTGGCCTGCGTGATGTAATACCACGTATACATGGGAAAGCCCGGCGGATCGAAATAGTCGCACTTGAATTCGCGCATCGCGTTGAGGCCGGCCTGCACGTTCTGGCCGCGGTGCTGGCCCAGCATCTGGAGGCACAACACGCCAACGCCCGTGACGCCGTCCGACCCGGCTCCCTGCGACGAATAACCGAAACGGCCCGTCTCGATCTTCTGCGAGCGAACGAACCCGCCCACCGCCCTGTCCAGCGCCTCTTTCAGGCCCGGCACTTCGGCGCCCGCGATGTAGGCCGCCTTGAGCGCCTGGACCTGCCAGCCCGACACGGACGTATCCCACCGGGCGCCCTTTTCGTATTTGTAATCCCAGAGCCCGCCGGTTTGTTGGCCGTTTACGATCACCGCGGCGGCCCGCTCCATCGCGGGCTTCAAATCGGGAATACGCGTCAACCCATAGGCCTCGCTGATGGCATAGGTGGCGATGGCGTGCGCGTAGGCCTCGCCCCCCGCGAAAACGCCGGTGTCCGCCTGCACCTTGAGGAGAAAGCGGATCGCCTTCTCAACCGTCGGGCCGTAGTCCTTCGACGAAGTCGTCTCGCCGTGCGCCAAGAAGGTAAGGAGGCCCAACCCCGTCATCGCCGGTTTGTTCGGGCCCCACGATCCGTCCTCGGCCTGGTTGCGCTTGAGCCACTCGAGGGCGCGGATCACGGAGCGCTCCACCACCTGCGCCCATCGGCCCGCGTACTGGTTGAGGCCGCTGGAACGGCCGCCCTCCGAGCGCCCGGCGAAGAGCCCCCTCATCACCAGGGGACTTGAATCGTTGAGCACGTTAAGCTGGGCCATGTCCATGCTCACGTCTTCCTGCGGCCCGGGGGCCTCGGCCACCGGCGCATCCATCTCCATCTGGATGTCGGTCGGCATGGACATGTCGGTGATGTCGGTGAGCTCCTCCATCTTTTCGAGCTCTTTCTCGAACTCCTCGAGGTCCACCGCGTCGGGTTCGACCATCATCACCTCGATGTCCGGCGCCTTCTCGGCGGACTCGAAGACCAGGAAATGAAGCGCAAGGTAGATGACCAGCACGTGCAGGATCATCGAGCCGACCGGTCCGGTCAGGTGCTCAAGAATCCGCTTGAGCTTGTACTTCTTCAGGAACGCTTCACGTTCTTGTGCGTCCATACCGCTGCTCCATTAATTGGTGCTGATGACCGAGAGGTTCACCAGGCCGGTCTTCGCACACAAATCGAGTACCCGCACCAGATCCTCGTGTTTAGACAGCGCGGCGCACATGATCATGATGGTCTGGTTCCGGTCAATGCCCGCCAGCCGCGCCAGGAGGCGATCCAGTTCGGTCAGGCCCACGGGCCGGTCGTTGATCGTGAAGCCGTCCGCATAGATCTGGATGCGGATCATCTTCGGCGGCGTCTGCATCTGTTCCTGCTTCTTCTCGGGCGAGGGCCGGAACACGTCTAGATTCGCCATCGTGTCAATGGGCTTCTGGGTGACGAGGAAGAAGATCAGCAGCTGGAACACGACGTCAATCATCGCCGTCATGTTCAACTCGGCGCCCGCGTCCACAATGCCTTTGCGTCTGCGTGACATGACTTATTGCGCCTTTTCCTTGACCGCCGCGAACTTGACCTTCCACAGCCCGGCCCGCGTGCACGCATCCATGGCGGCCCGAATGGACTCGTGCCGGGTCAAACCGTCGCCCCGGATGACGACCGGCACGGATTGGCCGTGGTCGGCCACCGTCTTGCGCATGATCGTGAAAAGATATTCGGGCGACATGTAAACCCGGGCGATGGAGAGCCGCCCCTTGCCGTCCACTTCGATGACGACCTCGCGCGGATCCTTCTGCTCGACGGCCTTCGCATGGGGGGCCATGGCCAGCTTGATGCTTTCGTCTATGGACTTCTGCTGCATATCCGCCGTCACGACGAAGAAGATGATGAGCTGGAACACGACGTCAATCATCGGCGTCATGTTCGGTCCGGGCTCTTCTGGACGTTTCTTCATGTCCGTCGTTCCACGCGGAGGCTATTCCGAAACCACTTCGACGTTGCGCAGCGACTTCACCAGGTCCGTCGTCAGCGCCTCCATGCCCAGGATGATCCTCGTGGCCTTGTTGCGGAAGAAATAAAAGAACCCGACGGCGGGCACGGCCGCGATCAGCCCACCCGCGGTGGTATACAGCGCCTGCGCGATGTTCACGGCCAGCATCTGCTGCTGGGCGGCGCCCGCCTGGGTTGTGGCCAGGTTCGCGAAGGCAAAAATCATTCCTTGCACGGTGCCCAACAGGCCGAGCATGGGCGCCAGGTTGCCCACCACGTTCATGTACGTGACCCGCTGCATCAATTTCTCGCTTTCGAGGTCCGCCGCCACGCCGACCGCCTCCTGCACGGCCTCGAACCCCTCGGACACATTGCTGAAACCGGCCGAGAGGATGTTCGCCAGCGGACCCGGCTCCTCCTCGCAGTGCTTCAGCGCCTTCATCACATCGCCCTGCTCGATCGCCTCGCGCGCCTTCTGAACGAGCGTGTCCGGAGAAATCTTCTTTTCGCGCACGGTGATGAAGGAATCAATGATCAGTCCGAACCCGGCCACGGAGCTGGCGCCCAGGCCGAGCCACAGGAGTACGCCGAGCCAGCCCGAGCTGAGCACGACATTGATGAACGACATGGGATCGCTTTTCTTCCCCTTGGCCGCCGCTTCTGCCTCCTTGGCCTCGGGCGCCAGTTCCATTTCCTGCGCCCATACGGTGCCGGCCGAAAGCGTCATCGCGGCGACCAGCAACCCGCCGAGCGCCAGTTTCTTGAGCTTCTGCATGTGCGTACTCCTCATGGTTTGTACATCCCGTCCCTACAACTTGCCCTGCGCCCGCTGCGCGAACGGCGTTCCCCCGAATTCCTGCGCCACGCGGCGATAGAGATCTTTGCTCCGCGGGTCCCGCAGGCGCTCGAGCCCCTCGGCGGCCTTGAACAGCGCCTCCGGCAGCACCGCGCGCTCCGACTCGAACAAGAGCGCGGTGCGGAGGTAATCGAGCACCGCGCCCTCGACCTGGCCCTGCGCCATCCGGGCGTCGCCGCGCAACACCTGCGCGCGCGCCGCGTCGGCCCGCGACCCCTTGGTGATCAGCTCGTCCAGCTGCGGGTTCAACTTGTCCAGCAGCTTGGCCTCGGCGAGCGCCGAAAGATAGCCCCAGAGAACGGCGCTCTCCTTGCGCTGGTCCGGCGCGGCCTGGAACAAGCGCTCGTAGCTGCTGATGGCCGCGGCGGCATCGCCCTTCAGCGCCTGAATCTGGGCGGTCAACAGGCGCGCCTGGTTGTCCCAGTCGAGAAAGCGGAAATTCTGGATGACCGGCTCGAGCTGTTTGAGCGCCTCGTCGTAATTCTTCTGCTGGGCCAGCTGGCGCGCCCGGTCAATCTCCGGCGGGCGCGCGGCGACCGCGCGCTTGTACTGCCCGCGCGCGAACTCGCGCTGTCCCTGCGCCGTGGTCAGGATGATGGTGCCGTCGGAGCGAGCCCGGATGTCGGTGCCGTCCACGCGGGCGTCATTCGCCAGGATCACAAACGGACCCTGGGCAAAGGCGGGAGCCGCGCACGCCGCCAGGAGCCCGGCGGACAGCAGCCAGCGATACGCGGTCATACGGATGTAGCTCATGGTCCTCATCCCCCTCACGGCGTCGCCGCCGGCGGCGTCTCGCCGCCCGTGCTCGCCCGGAGGCTGGCCTCGGCGCGTTGGCGCCTGACCTCCGGTACTTTCTCACTGGTCGGATACAGCTTCAAGTATTGATCGCAGGACTCCACCGCCTCCTGGTGGCGCCCGATCTCCAGGGCCACGCCGATGCCCGCCCGGAGGGCCTGCTCGATATAGGGCCGCTGTTCCTGCTTGTTCGGATCGGACAGCAGCGCGACGCGCTGGTAGGAAGCCAGCGCGCCGGTCTTGTCGCCCGCCTTCAACTGGACCTCGGCCAGCTTCAGGCTCGCCTGGTTGATCTGGATCGGATCGTTGGAAAACCGGAAGATGTCGCTGAGCGATTGGCTCGCCGCCAGGAAGTTGCCCAGCATCGCGTAGGCCTCGCCCAGCATGAAGCGCGCCTCGAAAAACAGGCCGCTGCGCGGATATTCCTGCAACAGCTGCTCCAGCGCCTTGATGGCCTCGTCGAAATTCCGGCGGACAAAGTTCGCGCGGCCCACCCCGAACAGCGCGCGTTCCAGGAGGCCGCGCGACTCGGGCGCGTCTTTCGTGGTCAGGATCTTCGGATCCTCGCTCACGAAGCGGAACGCCTGCAGCGCCTGGTCGTAGAGCTTCGCGTCTATCATCAACTGGCCGATCCGGGCGAACTCGTCCGGCGTGTAGTTGTCCCTGGCGGCCGCCATCTTCTCGAAGGCCATCCGCGCCTGGTCGAACTGGCCGATCTCCATCGCGCTGCGCGCCAGCGAGAACAGCGCGTTCTTGCCCTCCTCGGATTCCGGATAGTCCGCCGCGAGCCGGTCGAAGGTCCGGGCGGCGGCATCCATCTGGCCCAGGCCCATCTGCATCTGCCCCAGCCCCATCATCGCCTTGGGCGCCAGCTCGGATTTCGGGAACTGCGAGAGGAACTGCTCGTACAACTGCTGCGCCGCCGCGCGCAACTGGGGCACACGCTCCGCCGGCTCGGTGATCCGCGCGAATGCGTTCGCGCGCTGGAACGACGCGCGCTCGAGCAGCGTCCGGTTCTTCTCGCGGTCCGCGTCGGTCGCCGCGTACGGGTTGTCCTTCGGCGACAGCCAGTCCATGAGCGTCTTCAGCTCCAGCGCCGCCTTCGGCCACTGGCCCATCTTGACGTAGGCATCGGCGAGGGTGAACTGCGCCGACGCGCGATCCGGGCCCGGCGGGATATCCCCCACCAGCTTGGCGAAGGCCGCGATAGCCGGCTCGTACTGGCCAAGGTCGTAGTAGCTGCGCGCGATCAGCCGCAGCGCCTGCGGGTAGTACTGGTCCTTCGGATAGTGGTCCACGATCCGCTGGAAAAAGTGGTTCGCCCCGTCGTTGTCGCCGGCCTTCCGCCGCTGCGACCCGAGGAAGAACAGGATGGTGCCGGCCTTCTCGTGCTCCGGGAATTGCTTCAAATAGAGGTCGTACAGCGCCATCGTCGCCGCCTCGTCCTTCTTCGAGTTCGTGATCGTGGCGGCGGCGAGCAGCGCGACGGCGGCCGGCTCCTTCCCCGCGAACCGCTCGGCCAGATACCCCGCGACGGCCCGCGCCATCAGCGTGTCGCCGACGTTGATGTAGGCCTGCAGGAGATAGCCGAGCGAACGCAGGGAGGTGCTGGTCTCGGGATAGGCGTTGAGCGCCTTGAGATATTCGACAACCGCCTCGCCGTGCTTCTGCTGCCGGAACAGGTTGTCCGCGAGACGGAACTGCGTCGCCGCGGCCTTCTCCGCCTGCGCGCCGAGATCTATGTCCACCGTCTTGCCCATCCCCTCCAGCTGGACCTTGAGCGCGTTGGCGCGCACGCCCGCCTCGGGACCCCGGTCGCTTTCGCCATAGCGGACAAACACGTTGTAATACTCGCCCAGCGCCTTGCCGAGCAGCTCAATCCCCTCGTCGCGCCGCGCCGCGTCCTTCAGGATCTCGTTGGCCTCGGCTTCATACATCTGCCCCATCAGGAAGCGCGAACCCGCCGTCGGATTGAGCGCGCCCTCGTCCCCGCGCTCCTTCAACTGTTTGTCAATCTCGCGCAGGATGTCGCGGTACTGCTTGTTGATCAGGTCCTTCGCGCGGGCGCGGTTGCCCTTCGCCAGCTCGATGTTCGCCAGCGTGATGATGGACTGGCCGAACCACAGGTCCACGCCGCCCCATTGGATGTCCTGGCAGATCTTCGTGGCCTGCGCGAGCAGCTTGTCCCGGTCGCCGCCGCCCTTCACGGACTGGTCCACCAGCAACTGCGCCTGCTCGGCCATCATGGATCGCGCGACGTCGCGGTCCGGATTCGTCGCCAGCACCTTGCCGAGCGCCTCCGCGGCGCCGCCCAGGTCGCCCGCCATCTGCAACATCTGCGCAAACCGGTAGGCCGACTCGCGGTAGAACTTCACCAGGTCGGGATCCGTCGGCGGCTGCTGGAACCGCCCGAAAAACTCCTGGTACAATTGCTTGGAACGTTCGAGCTCGTTGATGCGGTAGTACCCGTTCGCGAGGGCCAGCCGGATCGCGTCCGCCTTCGGGTCGTTCGCCGGCAGCTCCTTGATCACATTCTCCGCGTCGGCGAACTTGCGCGCGGCGATGAACCCCTCCGCCTTGATGACCAGCGCGCGCCCGCGCTGATCCGGGTTCCGCTCCACCACCTGCTGCATCAGCTTGTTTGCAAAATCGGGGAACCCCTTCTCCACCAGTTTCGCGGCGAATTCAAAGTCCTGGTCCACCGTCTGCGCCCGCGCCAAGGACACCGGCGCCAGCGGCAAAAGAATCGCCAGGACGACCCGGCGGAGCGGGCGGGAAAACGGAAAGTGCGTCATGAAATATCCCGAGCCGGAATCTGCAGCGCAATCGTCACGAGCACAATAGGTAGGCAAAAGCCGCGCGATCGTCAAGCAAAGTGGTCAACGCCAACTCCGCGCGAAATGAACCGACGCGTTTGATCATCGGTTGCTTGACGGATCTGAAACCTACTCGCGCACGAATACGGGAAGCCCGATCGAAACCATCCCCAGCAACTTGCGCGCGTTCCAGTTCGCCAGGCGGAAGCACCCGCGCGACTCGGTCTTGCCGATCTCCTCCGGCGCGGGCGTGCCGTGAATGCCGTAGCCCGGCCGGTCCAGGCCCAGCCAGACCGCGCCCACCGGATTGTTCGGGCCCGGCGGAATGAGCAGCCGGCGACTCATCGCCGAGGCGGCGGGATCCCCCGAAAACAACGCGGGATCGAAGGTGTAATTCGGATCCTCCGCCGCGTTCACAATCCGCAGCTCGCCCACCGGCCGCTTCTCCACATCCCGCGCGATCGAACAGGGAAAGTGCGCCACCAGCCGCCGCTGCGCGTCGAATACCTGCAGGTACTTGCCCGCCAGATGAATCTCGATCCGCGCCGCCCGCGCGCGCGAAACCGGAGCCGCCAGCGGCGCCCGGAGCGCCGTCCCCGCCGGGGGATTGGGCCACGCGACATCCGGATTCCATTCCCGCATCGCGCGCTCGGTCGTGTGGTACCGCTCCGCCACGCCCTCCAGGATCGTGGCATAGCCGTGGTGATCGAGGGCCGCGCGCGCCGGCCAGTCGGCCGGGAACGGCCGCAGGGCCGCGCGCTCCGCGCCCGAGACAATGTGTGTTGTGAAAAGCCCCTCCGCCGGCGGCAGGCGCGCCAGCAGCGCATCGTCCGGTTCACCCGTCGCCTCGAGCCCCTCGCGCCCCTGCCAGGCGAGGAGCGCCGCGCGGGTCAGCGGCCCCATCCGCCCGTCCAGGCAGCCCGGCGAGAAATTCGCGCGGTCCAGCATCACCTGGAGCCCGAGGACATCGTCCGGGACGTTCGCCCGAAGGATGACTGGAGGGAATGACAAAGGACGGACGGGCGCCGCTCTTGCGTCTTCCTTTTTTCCGTCTTCCGTTCTTCCGTCTTCCGTTCTTCCGTCTTCCGTTCTTACGTCTTCCGTTACGCCCCCCATATGCGCCGGCGGCAGGTCGGGTCCAATCGCCGCGCACCCCGCGAGAAACCACGCGAGCAGCGGCGCGACCCGGACACATTTTTTACAGACGTTGGAAGTCGCCGCGGACATTTTTTACAGACGTTGGAAATTCGAGTGTGTACACCATCGCATCGTATGCGCGGACTTTCAATCACGCGGTGGTCGGCCTGGTTCCCCGCGGGGCTCTGGGCGGGCACGCTGTTTGGGATGAGCAGCCGGCCGGCCGGGCCGGGCATCCCGCCCTGGTTCCTGGCGCACGACAAGATCACGCACGCGCTCGCATTCGGCGCCCTGGCGGCCCTGGTGTTCTTCGCGCTGCGAACCGGGCACCGCGCCTCCGCCAGCATCGCGGCGCTCGGGGCGTGGCTGCTCGCATCCCTGTACGGCGGCGCCGACGAAATCCACCAGATGTTCGTCCCCTCGCGCACGCCCGACGGGCGGGACCTGCTCGCGGATTCGGCGGGGGCCGCGCTCGCCGCCGGTTCCCTCTGGCTGTGGCGACGCGCCTCCGAGATCCGCGCCCGGCGCGCGCGAAGCGTGCGCCCCGCGGGCTAAACGCGCGCGTCGGCCTCTTCGTCCTTCTTCCGCCCGCACCCGCCCTGTCCGCAGGCGGGGCAGGCGATCTCTTCGCCGGAGCCGGTGCGCGCCGGCGCGCGGCCGCAGGACTGGAGCGCCTGGCCGCGCAGGAGGAGCCCGATGGACAGGCCGAGCGCGCAAAGCCCCAGGACGACGAGGACGGCTACGGCGTAATAAAGAATGGTCATGGCGGTGTCTTCGGTGCAAGCTAGGCCCGTTTTCCGGCGGGGTCAAGAATCGGCGTGAAAAAGTACGGACGTTTCGAGGAGGTCAACTGGGCCGCGTGGCGACCGGTCGAGCGCGCCACGCTCCTGTTTGTCATCCGCGGCGGGCAGGTGCTGCTGATCCGCAAAAAACGCGGGCTCGGCGCCGGCAAGATCAACGGACCCGGCGGACGGCTCGACCCCGGCGAGACGCCCTCCGCCTGCGCCGTGCGCGAGGTCCAGGAAGAACTGTGCGTCACGCCGACCGGGGTGAAGCCGGCGGGCGAGTTGCTGTTCCAATTTGCCGACGGGCACTCCATCCACGGGTATGTGTTCACGGCCACCGATATTGACGGCCACCCGCAAAGCACGCACGAGGCGGACCCGCTCTGGACTCCGCTCGACCAAATCCCCTACGACGAGATGTGGGCGGACGACCGGATCTGGATCCCGCTGATGCTGGGCGGCCTCCCCTTCACCGGCCGCTTCCTGTTCGATGGCGACGCGATGCTCGGCTACGCGCTCCACGCGGGGGCCGCGCCGGAAACGCCGGCCTGACCATGCATGCCGATTCGATGGTTCTAACCGTGTTGAAGTTGTTGGGCGGACTGGCGCTCTTCATCTTCGCCATCAAAATCATGACCGCCAGCCTGCAGGCGGCCGCCGGCCGGGCCCTGCGCACCTTGATCCGCCGCGCAACCCGCGGACGCTGGATCGGCGGCGCGCTCGGCACGCTGCTCGGGTTCCTGCTGCACAGCGGCGCCACGACGGTCCTGCTGGTCGGTTTCCTCCACGCCGGCCTGCTGACCCTGCCGCAGGTCGTCGGCCCGATCGCGGGCGCGAACATCGGCACGACGCTGTCCATGCAGCTGATCTCGTTCAAGCTCGGGGACTATTTCTTCGTTCCAATCCTGCTCGGCGTGACCCTGATGATGCTGGCGCCCCGCCGCCCGTGGGACTCCGCCGGACAGGCGCTGGTGGGCTTCGGCCTGCTGTTTCTCGGTATGAATCTGATAAGCGGCGCGATCGCGCCGCACCGCGAATTGCTGCGGCCGATCCTGGCCGCGCCGCACGGCGCCGGCTTGCCGGGCCAACTGGCGGCCGTCGGCCTCGCGGCCGGCGCGACGGCCATCATCCAGAGCAGCGGGGCGACGATCGGCATCCTCTTCGCATTGATCGGCGCGGGGGGGTTCCACTCGATCGAACCGGTCTATCCACTGGTGCTCGGCGCGCACATCGGAACCTGCATGACGGCCGTCCTTGGCGCCATCGGGACGTCCATCGAGGGGCGGCGCGGCGCGGTGGCGCACGTCGCGTTCAACCTCGTGGGGACGGTGCTGGCGCTCGCCGCGGAGCCCTTCCTGATTCCCTTCATCCAGGCGACCTCGCCGGATCTCGTGCGCCAGACGGCCAACCTGCATACCGCCGTCATGGTCCTGACCGCGCTGGTGGTCCTGCCGCTGCGCGCCCCGTTCGTCTGGACCGTCCGCGCCGTCACGCCGACGAAGCAACTGCCCCCGGCAACGAGTTTCCTCGACGATTCCGCCCTCCGGAAGCCCGAGCAGGCGATCTATCTCTCGCTGCGCGAGCTGCAGCGCGTGGCCACGATCTGCGCGCAGACCTTCCGGCAGAACGCCGAGATCATGTTCCGGCTCAATCCGCGCACGCTGCTGACCATCCGGCGCAACGAGGAGGCGGTGGACGAGATCCAGCGGGCGCTGCGCCGCTTCCTGCGCGAGCTGACGGGCCGCTACCTGTCGCGGCGCCAGTCCATCATGATTCAGCACCTTAATCGCTGCATGATAGACATCGAGCGCATCGGGGATCACAACGAGAACATCGCCGACTTGACCGAACAGCGGCTGCGGACGAGGGGCGCGGCCTTTCCGAGCGAGGCCCAGCAGGAATTGTTCAAGCTGTTCGGGTCGGCAGACAAGGTGCTCCGGCTCGTCATCTCCTCGCTGGACCCGGAGCAGCTTGATTTCCAGTCCACCGCACACGCGATCCTGCAACAGCGCGACCTCTACGCGGACCTGAGCTTGAGCGCGAAGGCCCTGTTCTCGGACAGAATCATCAACCACGAATGGTCGCCGATCGTCGGGATTTTCCTGAGCGAATACATCGCCGAATTCGACCGCATCGTCCGCCATTCGAAGAACATAGCGCTCGCCGAAAGCCAGCCGTATTTCTGGATCAAGCGGCGAAAACTCGATCGCGTCGCCCCCGAGATGCCCGAACGCGCCGGCGGCGGAAAGGAACCCACGGACTTCCTCGACAAGCTCCAGCAGGAGGGCTTCGTCTGACGCCCGACCCGCCGCCCGCATCGCGATGGGGCGGTGCCCGGGGCGGGACTCGAACCCGCACGACCTTTCGGCCAAGGGATTTTAAGTCCCTTGCGTCTGCCGTTCCGCCACCCGGGCCAGGAGCCAGGCACGGCTTGCGCCGTTCCTCAAGAAGAACTCTCGCCTCCACGCCCCGGTTAACATATCAAAATGTTCGCCCCACACCAGTTTACGAATGGATTACGAATGGTACGAATGATGGGTCCGAATTACGAATGGGCTACGAATGTACGAATGGGGTCAGGTCTTTATGGTGTACGAATGGGGTCAGTGTACGAATGGGGTCAGGTCTTTATTTATATACATTTGATCAGGGCCTCGTGCTTCGCGCGCAGGGTTTCGTCCTGGCGCAGCCGACGCCCGAAGCGGCACAGCGCCTGCGACGCCGTTTGATAATGTGCGATCCCCACGCACTGCGCCGCCTCCCTCAAGGTCAGACCACCCCGCATCCTCAACACATACAACGCCACGTCGCGCCCCCAGTCGCCATGCCGATCGGCAAAGTCGTTCCATGTCTCACCCCGAACCCGCTCAATCGCCCGCCGAACGCTCTCCCAATCCGTCCGAAGCCGAAGAACTGCAGGGGTCAGTCCGCACATAGTTCCAACCTGACTCGCCTACGCACTCGGCGCTTCGTCATTCATTCAGCTTCATTATTCTGCAACTATGTGCGGACTGACCCCTTTTACGCTTGACAGCGGCGTGCGCCAGCGCCATAAAACACGCATGAAAACACGAGTCGCACTGGTCCTGGCAACTGTTCTGACGGCATCCGCGGCTCGCGCCGAGGTCATCAAAATCGCGTCGGGCAGCATGTTGTCGGGCCCTCAATCGAGTCTGGGGGAAATGATCAAGCTCGGCGCGCAGATCGCTATTGAGGAAGCCTTGCCGCGCTTCAAGGCTCTGGGTTTCGATCTGCAGTTCGTCCCGCAGGACGACCAGGCCCAGCCGGATGTCGGCGTGGCGGTCGCGCGGCGGTTGGTGAACGATCCCGACGTGCTGGCCATCGTCGGCCATTTCAATTCGGGCGTCACGATCCCGACTTCCGAGGTTTACAAGGACTTCAACCTGACGATGGTCTCCCCCGGCAGCACGAATCCCCGCGTGACGGAACGCGGCCTGGGCAACGTCAACCGCGTGTGCGGCCGCGACGACGTGCAGGGGCCGGTGGGCGCGGAATTCGCCGTCAACGATCTCAAGGCGAAGAATATCCTCGTGATCCACGACAAGACGGCCTACGGCCAGGGCATCGCCCAGGCGTTCCGCGACAAGGCGCGGCAGCTCGGCGCGAAGGTGGTCGGATACCTGGGCACCGAGGAGAAGACCAATTTCCAATCGCTCATCCTCCAGATGCAGGTAATGAAGCCGGACCTCGTGTATTTCGGCGGCATCTATGACCAGGCCGGCGTGCTGCTCAAACAAATGCGGGAGCGTGGAATCGCAGCGATCTTTCTCGGTCCGGACGGCCTCGAGTCATCCGCCTTCATAGACATCGCGCAGAACGCCGCGGCGGGCGCCTACTATACGACTGTCGCCGGCCCGGTCGAAAAATATCCGGCCGCCGGGGTTTTCGCGGACAAATTCGCGTCGCGCTTCGGGCGCACGCCGGAGGCCTTTGCCCTCTACTCCTATGACGCGGCCCAAGTCATTCTCGCCGGCATCGAAGCGGCGATCAAGGCGCAGGGCGGCAAACCCAGCCGCGCGCAGGTGGCGCAGGCCGTCCGCTCGGCGCAGCAGGATGGCATCACCGGCCCCATCGCGTTCAACGAGAATGGCGACCGCGTACAGGCGGACTACTGGATCGTTCACTTCGAGGAAGCGAAATATCCTGGCAAGGCGGTCAAATCCATCACGGCCGCGCCGCCTTCAAAGAAGTGATCAGTGTTCAGTAACCGGTTACTGGTCACCGGTCGCGGATCACTTCCTCTTCCAGCTTCCTCTTCCAGCTTCCCCCCTCCCCCCCTCCCTGTTATTTTCCGGCCATTCAGCGGGGGGAATTCCTGTTTTGTCCGAAGCGCTGCTAGATCTGTTGCCGAGCGTGCTGCTCGAGGGGCTGTTGCTGGGCTGTGTGTATGCGATGATCGCGCTCGGCTACACGATGGTGTACGGCGTGCTCGGCCTGATCAATTTCGCCCATTCCGAGGTCTTCATGGTGGGCGCCGTGGCCGGCGTCGAGGTCTACCGCCATCTCGGGCCCCACATCGAGAACCCGTACGCGCTCGCGCTGGCGGCGATCGGGGTGGCGGCCGGGCTGTCCGGCGGGCTCGCCGTGGCCATCGAGCGGCTTGCCTATCGGCCCCTGCGGAGGCGGGGCGGCACGAACCGGCTCGTCCCGCTGATCACGGCGATCGGCGTGTCGTTCTTTCTCCAGGACTTCGTACGCCTCGTGGAAGGCCTGTGGCACGGCGAGTTCTACATGAACTTTCCGGCGGATGCGCACATGGAGGCCGCGCACGCGCTTCCGTTCGGCATGAACATCCAGAACAAGTCCATCGTGGTCATCGTCGTGACAGCGGCCATGCTGCTGGGGCTCGACCACCTGGTGCGGCGCACCCGACTTGGCCGGGCCATCCGCGCGGTGGCCCAGGACCTGACCACGGCGAGCCTTATGGGGATTGACCCCGACCGGATCATTGCCCGCACCTTCCTCATTGGCGGCGCGCTGGGCGGCGTGGCCGGCGTGCTGTTCGGCCTGCTCTACTCGCAGATCAATCCCTTCGCCGGCTTCGTGCCCGGCGTGAAGGCCTTCACCGCCGCGGTGCTGGGCGGCATCGGAAACATTTACGGCGCGATGCTCGGGGGCCTCGTGCTGGGCACGCTCGAGATGCTGGGCGGCACCTATCTTTATTTCCTGACCGGCGGCGCGGTGGGCAACGAATACAAGGATGTCTTTGCGTTCGTGATTCTCGTCCTCCTGCTGCTCTTCCGGCCCCAGGGGCTTCTGGGGAAGGCCCACGGGGAAAAGGTATGACGCCGGCGTGGGTCTTCTGGCTGTTGGCCATCGCCGGCGCGGGCAGCGGGCTCGCGCTGCTGGCGGCGCCGCGCAGTCCGTGGCCGCTGCTGGCGGCGCTCGGCGTCCTCTTCGCCTGCCTGGGCGCGCGCGGGCGGACGCCCGTTCGCTTCGGCATCGCGCTCGTCCTGCTGCTCGTTTTCATCCCGGCCGCCGGCGTACAGAACACGTTCCTGTTTGAATTGATCACGCAGATGGGGATTTTCGCCGCCATGGCGCTGGGCCTGAACATCGTGGTCGGCATGGCGGGCCTGCTCGATCTCGGCTACGCGGCGTTCTTCGCCATCGGCGCCTACACCTGGGCCATCTTCGGTTCGGGCCAGGCGGCCGAATTCATGAGCGGCTCCTTTCCGCTGCCCGGCTGGCCCTACTTCTACCTCTTCTCCGCGCTGGCCATCATCACCGCGGCGATCACCGGCACGCTGGTCGGCCTGCCCGCGTTGCGCTTGCGCGGCGACTACCTGGCGATCGTCACGCTAGGCCTTGGCCAGACGGTCCGCGTCCTCGCGAACAACCTCGACCAGCCGGTGAACATCACCAACGGCCCGCAGGGCATCACCCCGGTGGAGCGCCCGCCCATCGGCGCGCTGCTGGCGCTCTTGCGCGCGGCGGGCCTGGAGGACCATCCGGCCCTCGGCTACGCGATCTTTTTCTACCTGCTCGTGCTCGCCGTGATCGGCGGCGTCGTGCTCGTGAACGTTCGGCTCGACCGTTCCCGCTTCGGCCGCGCCTGGGTGGCCATCCGCGAGGACGAAATCGCGGCCCGCGCGTCGGGTATTTCGCTGACGCGCGCCAAGTTGCAGGCCTTCGCCACCGGCGCCGCATTCTCCGGCGTGATGGGCGCCATCTTCTCCGCCAAGCAGCTCTTCGTGAGCCCGGAATCGTTCACGCTGCTCCAGTCCATCATGGTCCTCGCGATGGTGATCCTCGGGGGCATGGGCTCCATTCGCGGCGCGATCGTCGGGGCGATGGCGGTGACACTGCTGAACATCGAGGTGCTGAAGAGCCTCTCCGACTTCGTCGCGCGCCTGCGCCAGGCGGGATTCGTGCTCGACCTCGGCTTCGCGTCCTTCAACTTCGCCCATCTCTCGGACCAGGTCGAGCCGGCCAAATACGAGCGCATGATCTTCGGCATCATCCTGGTCCTGATGATGATTTTCCGACCCAGCGGCCTGATCCCCGAAAGCCGCCACCGGCTGGAAGAGATTCCGGAGAAAAGGACGGGATAACGGGATGAACGGGATACGGGAACCGGGAATTGTGGGGCCACATCAAGCGCTCACCGAAACGATCATCGGTTGCGCGTTCAAGGTCTACAACCAACTCGGATTTGGTTTCCTCGAATCGGTGTACGAAAAATGCCTGGCTATTGAATTGCGCAAAGCCGGCCTGAAGGCCGACCTCCAAAGCCCCATCGTCGTCACGTATTCCGGTGAAGAAGTCGGGCATTTTGTGGCGGATATACTCGTCCATGATAGCGTGCTCGTTGAATTAAAATCCGTTCGCGCACTCAACGAGGCGCACGAGATGCAACGCGTCAATTATCTGACGGCAACGGGCGTTGAAATCGGTTTGTTGATCAACTTTGGCGAACAGCGTGACGAGGTGCGCCGAAAACTGCGAACTCTTCCATCCGGTAAATCCCGTATATCCCGTCCTCCTTCATGACCGATGTCACTCCTTGAAGTCCAACATCTGACCAAGCGCTTCGGCGGACTGGTGGCGGTGAACGACGTGAGTTTCGGCGTTGAGCCGAACCAGATCTTTTCGCTGATCGGCCCCAACGGCGCGGGCAAGACGACGCTGTTCAACATGCTGACCGGCGTGTACCGGCCGGACGGCGGCCGGGTGCTTTTTCGCGGCAGGAAATTGTCCGGGCACCCGCCGGAGCGGATCGCCGCCCGCGGCGTCGGCCGCACGTTCCAGAACATCCGCCTGTTCGGCGCGATGACCGTTTACGAAAACGTGCTCGTCGGCCAGCACCCGCAGCTCCGCTACACCTACCTCGACGCGATTTTCCGCACCTTCCGCTACTTCCGCGCGGAGAAGAAGGCCCGCGTACGCGCGCACGAGCTGCTTGAATACCTGGGGCTGAGCGACCGCGCATTTGAGCTTGCGCGCAACCTGCCCTACGGCGCGCAGCGCCGGCTTGAAATCGCCCGCGCCCTCGCGTTGCGCCCCGGCCTGTTGCTGCTCGACGAACCCGCCGCGGGCATGAATCCGCGGGAGACGGACGAGATGAAAGGCCTGATCCGGCGACTCCGCGACGATCTCGGCATCACGCTGCTCCTCATCGAGCACCACATGCAGGTCGTCATGGAAATATCGGACCGCGTCGTCGTGCTCGATTACGGCAGGAAGATCGCCGAAGGCGCGCCCTCGGCCGTCCGCAGGGTGCCCGAGGTGATCGAGGCCTATCTCGGCAAGGGCGCCCTGGAGGCTCAACGATGAGCATTCCGCCCCTTCCCGCCTCGGTCTCGACTTCGATCGCGGCGCCGCTCCTCGAGCTCCGGGACGTCCAGGCGTTTTATGGGCACATCCACGCGCTCAAGGGCGTCTCGATGGAGGTGCGGTCAGGCGAAATCGTGACGCTGATCGGCTCGAACGGCGCGGGAAAGAGCACGGCGCTCCGGTGCATTTCCGGCCTCGTGCCCGCGCGCGCCGGCGCCGTATTCTTCAGGGGCGCGCCCCTGCACGGGCGCAAACCCCACGAGGTGGCGGCGCTCGGCATCGGCCACGCCCCGGAGGGCCGGCGCATCTTTCCGCGCCTGACCGTGGGAGAAAACCTGGAGATCGGCGCCTATCTGGAACGGGACCCCGCCGTCAGGGCGCGGCGCAAGCAGGAAGTCTTTTCGCTCTTTCCGCGCCTCGCCGAGCGGAGCGGGCAGGATGGCGGAACCCTGTCGGGCGGCGAACAGCAGATGCTGGCCATCGGCCGCGCCCTCATGCAGGACCCCGCCCTGCTCCTGCTCGATGAACCCACGCTCGGCCTCGCGCCCGCCCTGGTCGAATCCCTGTTCGGGACGCTCCAGACCCTGCACCGCGCGGGAAAAACCATCCTGCTGGTCGAGCAGAACGCGTGGCAGGCGCTCCAGATCGCGCAGCGCGCGTACGTGATGCAGACCGGGACGATCACCCACGAAGGCCCCGCCCGCTCGCTCGCCGCCGATCCCGAGGTGAAGCGGGCGTATCTGGGCGGCGATTAGAGGCTATCCCATAACCCATTTTCGCGCTGGTGCGAGCGTCGCGCCCGCCGG
>CAYMCD010000063.1:0-18845 GCA_964388845.1 uncultured Verrucomicrobiota bacterium | reverse complement strand
AGGTCGCGAGCACGGCGAAGGCCGCCGAGCGCGCGGCCCAGGAGCCGGACGCCGCGGCCCTCGGCGCCCGCGACGCGGGCCGGCGCCGCGGCCTGGATGTGCTTCATTTTCCGGTGGATACGGACGCCCCGAACATCACCGAGTTCCTGGTCGTCGGCGCCTCGCCCATGCCCGCGCCGCGGAGCTTGAAGACCAGCCTCCTGGTGATGCTGGATAACCGGCCCGGCTCGCTGTTCGATTTTCTGAGCGCGTTCAAGGCGCACAATGTCAACCTGACCCGGCTTCTCTCCCGCCCGATCATTGGAAAGCCGAAGAACTATCTGTTTGTCGTGGATATCCAGGGCGCGCCAAGCCGCCCGGACGTGAAGGCGGCCCTTGCGGAGGCCCGGCGCGCCGCCGCCCGATTGGAGACGCTCGGCGTCTATCCGGTGCGAAAGGTTTATGCGTCGTGACATGAAACCGTTCGCTATTGCCGTCGCGGCCCTGCTCCTCGCCCCGCCCGGCCGCCTGCCGGCCGAACCGACCGCCGTTCCCATGAATCCCCTATCCCCCATTTCGCTGCACGGCCACACCAACGTCTACCTGCTGCAGAACCGGCAGATCGAGGTCCTGATCTTCCCCGCGCTGGGGCGCGTGGCCCGCCTCGCCTTCCGCGGGGGCGACAATATCCTGCGCTTCGATGAGGCCCTCGCCGAAGACCCGGCCGGCGCGGATCCCGGGAGCTGGCGCAACTATGGCGGCGACTGGCTGTGGCCCGTGTCCCAGGCGCACTGGGCGGAACACTTCGGCGCGAACTGGCCGCCGCCGGCCTTCCTGGATGGCGCGCCATGGACCGCGCACGGCTGGCTGAATGACGACCAGTCGCAGTGCGTGCTGATGGAGTTGACCATCGGCGAACCGTTGCACATACGGGTGCAGCGCAAATTCGTCCTCGCGCCGGATACCGCCACGCTGCTCGTCCGCCAGCGGATCGAACGGACGGCCGAATCGCCGATCCCGGTCACCCTGTGGAACATCAGCCAGGTTCGCGGCGCGGAGCGCGTCGCCCTCGCCGTCGAAACGAACTCGTCCTTCACCGGCGGATATCGCGTCCTGGGTTTCGAACCGCCCCCGGCGGAGATCGTGAATGCGGACGAACCCGGCGCGCTGGCGGTGGATGTCCGGCGCGCAACGGAGTTGAAGATCGGCAGCGACTCGCCCCGCGGCTGGATCGCCGCCCAGCGCGGCGCCCTGCTGGTGATTGAGAAGGCCGCCGGCGATCCGGACGCGTCGCGCTTTCCCGACGGCGGCAGCCGGACGGAGCTGTATTCGAACCGCGGCCTCGGGTACAGCGAGATCGAAACCCTGAGCGAGGAGGCCGCGATGCAGCCGGGTGAGAGCGTCGAGAATGTCCTGTCCATCGCGCTGCTGCGCGTGGACCCGGCGCTCGATGACGCGGCCCTCGCCTCGCGCATCCGCGAGGCGCTGGGCGAACGCGCTTCACCGGCGCCGGGCGCGGAATAGGACATCACGCCGCCGGCGCCGCCGCGCGATGGAGGCGCATGCCCCGCGCCCGGAGCGCCTCCAGGAAGGGCCGGACGGGGACGATTGTTTCGGGCGGATGCACGCCCGCCCGCTCGATTTCGCCCCGCGCGATCATTTGGGCCACGATGGCCGGCGGGCAACCGGTGTCCACATCCCCGGCGCCGGCGCACCACGCCGGCTTCGCCCGCGCGACGCAGTCGGCGATCACCGTCACGGGCCTCCCGGCCCGGCGCCCGTCCACCTCGACGCGCAGCAGTTCGGCATCGCGCGGGTTGTCGCGCGGCGCCGTCAGCGGCTTGAATTCGGGCAGGCGCCAGCCCGCCCGCCAGCGTCGCTCGAATTCGCGGACGAACGCGCGGTCGTAGCCCAGCATGAAATCCACCCACCGCACGCCGTGCCCGCGGAAACTGACGGGCAGCGTCGCCACTTCGCTGTGGCGCGTGGCCAGGCACCACACGGTCCCGAAGGGCCTGGGGAACGCGCGCCGTTCCCACCGCGAGCGCGCGGCGACGCGGACAAACCGGCCCCGCCTGAACGCGAAGGCCGGCAGGGTCAGTTCCTCCATCACGGTCTGCGGCGAAAAAGCGAAATGGAAATCTCCGGGTCGGGCCCCGGGATCGTGCCAGCAGGAGCGCACCCGGACCGAGCGGGCCGAATCCAGGTCCTCCAGCGCCCATCGCGCGAGGATATTCGTGATGCCGGGCGATCCGCCCATGCCGAGGACGGCCACCAGCCCCGCGCGCCGGAAGGCCCGGTCGAGTTTGAGTTGCCGGCGCGTCCAGGTGAACAGACCGCCTAGGTCCACATAGTGGCAACCGGCGTCGAGCGCCGCCCGCATCACGTGAAGGTTGAAGTGGTGTTGCGTGCAATTCACCACGACGTCGCGGCCGCGCAGGCGCCGGGCGAGGCCGGTCTCGTCGGACGCGTCCGCCGCCACCCCCCGCACGCGCGCGCTCCCGTATCCGCGCGCATCGCGCCGCGCCCGGTCCGCATCGAGGTCCGCGATCTCGATCCGGGCCGTTCGATCGGCGCCGTGCAGGTCGCGCGCGGCGACACGCCCCATCGCGCCGCAGCCGCCGAGGACGACATACGAGCGGCTCACGGGGCCTCCAGCTCGCGTTCGATGACGTCCAGTCCTTCGTCCAACTGCCCCGCCGAAATGACCAGGGGGAACAGGAACCGCAGCACATTCCCGTGGGTGCCGGCGGACAGGAGAATGACGCCTCGCGCGAGGCAGCGCTTGAGCAGGTCGGCGGTGTACGCCCGGTCCGGCTCCTTGTCGGAGCGATCCCGCACAAATTCGACGGCGGCCATCGGGCCGAGGCCGCGGACATTTCCAATCCTTGGAAATCGCGCGGCCCATTTTTCCAGGCGTTGGAAAAGCTGAGCGCCGAGCGCCGCCGCGCGATCCACGACGCGTTCCTCCTCGTACACCTCCAGCGCGGCGAGGGCGGCCGCGCAGGAAACGGGATTTCCCCCGAAGGTCCCGCCCAGCCCGCCCACGTGGACGCCGTCCAGCAGATCGGCCCGGCCGACCACCGCGGACAGCGGCAGCCCGCCGGCGAGCGATTTGGCGAGGGTGACGAGGTCCGGTTCGATGCCGTAATGCTCGCACGCGAACCATTTGCCCGTCCGGCAGAAACCGGTCTGGATCTCGTCCACGATGAGCACGATGCCGTGCTCGTCGCATAGCGCGCGCAGACCCCGCACATAACGGCGGGGCGCCACGATGAAACCGCCCTCGCCCGTCACCAATTCCATCCAGACGCAGGCGACCTGGCCCGGGTCCACCTGGGTGTGGAAGAACTCGCGCACGCCGGCCAGCATCCGGTCCGAAAAGGCGTCTTCGTCTTCGCCATCCCGCGCGGCCCGGTACGCATAGGGGTATGGCAGGCGATACACCTCCGGCACGAAGGGGCCGAAGCCGTTCTTGTAGGGAACGGCTTTGCCGGTCAGCGTCATCGCGAGGTAGGTCCGGCCCGCGAAGCCATGCTCGAAGGTCAACACGGCGGGGCGCCCGGTCACGCGCCGCGCGATCTTGACCGCGTTCTCCACCGCCTCCGCGCCGCTGTTGAACAACACCGTCTTGCGCGGCCCGCGCGCGGGCGCCCGCGCGTTCAGCCGCTCGGCCAGCGCGATGTACGGTTCGTACTGCGCGACGTTGAAGCACGTGTGGATCAGCCTTTCGCTCTGGGCCCGTATCGCGGCGACCACCCTGGGGTGCGCGTGACCGGCGTTGAGCGCGCCGATGCCGCCCGCGAAGTCGAGGAAGGTGTTCCCGTCCACATCGGTGAGCGCGGCGCCCGACCCGCGCCCGGCAAAGACGGGCGTCACGATGAAGGGGCTGTCCGAGACGGCCGCCCGGCGGCGCGCCATCAAAGCGACGGATTTCGGACCGGGAATCGGTGTCCGGATGTCAATGGTCTTCATGCGGCCGCGCGCCGTTCAGTACCACCCGATGGGCGCCTCGTGGAGGTTGATGTGGACCTGCTTCGTTTCGAGAAATTCCTCCTGCCCGTGCAGGCCCATCTCGCGGCCGTGCCCGCTCTGCTTGTAGCCGCCCCAGGGCGACTCCACGTAGCAGGGCTGCATCGTATTGACCCAGACAATCCCCGCGCGCAGCGCCCTGACCACCCGCAGGCAGCGGAAGATGTCGCGCGACCACACCGCCGCCGCGAGCCCGTACGGCGTGTCGTTCGCGATGCGGATGGCGTCCTCCTCGTCCTTGAACGGGATGACCGCGACCACCGGTCCGAAGATTTCCTCCCGCGCGAGCCGCGCGCTGTTGTCCGTCTCGATGATGGTGGGCTCCACGAAGGCCCCTTTGAGACCCTTGGGCACCCCGCCCCCCGCCACGAGCCGCCCCTCCTTCACGCCCATCGAAATGTACCGCAACACCCGCTCGCGATGCTCCTCGGTCACCAGCGGCCCCATCTTCGTGCTGCGCCGCATGGGGTCGCCCAGCTTGATCCGCTTCGTCTTCTCCTTCATGCGGGAAAGGAACTTCACGTAGATCGGCTCCTGCACCAGCACGCGCGAGCCGGCGGAACACACCTCGCCCTGATTGATGAACACGCCGAACAGGGCGCCGTCGGTCGCGGCGTCGAGATCGGTGTCGGCGAAATAGATATTGGGCGATTTCCCGCCCAATTCGAGGGACACCTTCTTGAGGTTGGAGTTGGCCACGCCGCGCAGCACCTCGCGGCCGGTCTCCGTGCCGCCGGTGAAGGCCACCTTGTCCACCCGCATGGACTCGACCAGCGCGCGGCCCGCCACCGGACCGTCCCCGGCGACGACGTTGAAAACGCCGCCCGGCAGCTCGGGCACGCCCCGCTGCACCAGCTCGGCGAATCTCAACAGGGTGAGCGGCGTCTGTTCCGCCGGTTTAACGATCACCGCGCATCCCGCGGACAGCGCGGGCCCCAGCTTCCACAGGGTCAGCAGCAACGGATAATTCCACGGCACGATCAGCGCCGCCACCCCGACCGGTTCCTTCAGCGTGAGATTGATCGCGTTGTCGGGGACCAGGAGCGTCTCCCCGTGGATCTTTGTCGCCAGTCCGCCGTAATATTCGAGGCAGGTCGCCGCATCGGCCAGATCGAATTCGCTTTCGACGATGGGTTTCCCGCAGTTTCTCGTCTCCAGTTCGGCCAGTTCCGCGGCATGCGCGCGCACGAGTTCGGCCATCTTGAACAACACGCGGCCGCGCTGCTGGGCGGTGGACTGCCGCCAGGGCCCGGCGTCAAACGCCTCCCGCGCGGCGGCGACGGCGCGCTCCACATCCGCGCGATTCGATTCGGCCACGCAGGCCAACACCTTGCCCGTCGCCGGATCCACGACCGCGCGCGTGCCGGCGGCCGCCACCCACTCGTTGTTGATGAAGTTCTTCCAGGTTTTCATGGCATTCGGGGGGAGATTGGAGCCGGGAGAACGCAGTCAGCGGAAGCTATCCCGGAAACGTCCTGGCCCCCGGCGTGCCGGCATAGCTTCCGGATAACCGCCCTTCTTGCTCTCATCGCCCAACTCCATTGTATTTCGCGTACGGATACCAATACGGCTTCACCTCCTGCTTGTAGTCCAGGTGCACATGCTTCGTTTCGCGGAAGGCATCGAGCCCTTCCTCCCCGAGTTCGCGGCAGTGGCCGGTTTGGCGCATGCCGCCGAACGGCCCCGCGTCGTTGTCGGTCAGCGGGTCATTGATCCAGAAGGTGCCGGCGGTGATGCGCTCCATCGCCCGCATCGCCCATTCCATGTTGTTCGTGTAGAGATTCGCGCCGAGCCCGAAGGTGGAGTCGTTCGCGCAGGCGATGGCGTGGTCCAAATCCCGCACGCGCATGATGGGCATGACCGGGCCGAACGTTTCGGTTTTGACCACCTCCATGTCATGCGTGACGCCGGTCAGGATCGTCGGCTCGTAGAAATAGCCGCGCGGCAGCCGGGGCGGCGCCCGCCCGCCGCAGCGCAGCCGCGCGCCTTGCGCCACGGCATCCGTCACGCGCGCGTGCACGTCGTCGCGCTGGCGCGCATTGATCATCGGACCGATATCCGTCTTCGGGTCCAGGCCGTCGCCCACGCGGAGGGACTTCGCGAAGGCGACGGCGCGCCGGACGAAGGCGTCCGCGATCTCCTCGAAGACGTAGATGCGCTTGGCGCTCGTGCACACCTGGCCCGCGTTCAGGAACGCCGCCCAGCACGCGCCGCGCACGGCGACATCGAGATCCGCATCGGGGCAGACGATGAACGGGTCATTGCCGCCCAGCTCCGCGTGGAATTTCTTCACCTGGTCCGCGCACAATCCGCCCACGCGCCGCCCGGTGGCCACGGATCCCGTCAGCGCGACGAGATCGGTGCGCGGATGCCGGACCAGCGCCTCGCCGATCTGCCCGCCGCGGCCCAGAACGATGTTGAAGACGCCCGGGGGAAGGGCGGAAAAGGCCTCCGCCAGCATCAGGGTCGCCAGCGGCGTTTCTTCGCTCGGTTTGAGGATGAACGTATTGCCCGCCGCCAGCGCCGGCGCGGCCTTCCACGACATGAGCAGCAGCGGGTAGTTCCAAGGCACGATGCCGACGACGACGCCGTAGGGTTCCTTGATGGTGAAATTGACCTGGTGATGCGCCACCGGCGGGAGCGAGGCCCCGCGCGCGTTGCGGCCGATCTCCGCGTAGTAGTCGAAGCACGCCGCGGTCCACTCCACCTCGTCCCGATTCTCGCACCACGGCTTGCCGCCCTCCTTCGTCATCCTCGTCGCGAGCGGCTTCCGCATCGCGCGCATGCGGCGCGCCACCTCATGCAGCAACGCCGCCTTCTCGACGCCCGGCATCCAGCGCCATTTCTCGAAGGCGGCGCGCGCCGCCCTCACCGCGAGGTCGGCGGTCTTCGGGCCGCCGGACGGGATCCACCCCAGCGCGCGTCCCGTGGCGGGATTCCGGACGGGCACGCGTTCCTCCCGCGTCCGGACCCACCGGCCGTTGATCCAGTGCGTATTCATCCGACCATTCTCCCCGGCAAGTCCGACCGGCGGGCCGGGCCCGCCCCGAACCGGCACTCCGTCTGGTTCGGCCTAGTCCGTTCCCTCCTTCGCCTCCCGCACCGCCCTCTCCCGCGATTTGGCGTCGAGTCTGCGGTCCAGCTCAGCCAGCGTGTCCGCCAGCCGGTCGAGCATTTTCTCCAGCAAGTCGTAGCTGATGTTCAGCGCGGGCTCGACGCGGACCGTCCGGGCGCCGAGCAGGGTCCCGGCCACCAGCACGCCGCGCTTGAACAGACCCGCGGCGAGCTGGTAGCCGACGGTCTTGTCGTGAAACTCGATGCCGAGCAGCAGTCCCTTTCCGTTGATCGCGCGGATGATGTCCGGGTATAGCGCGTGGAGCGCGCGCAGGCGTTTGACCAGGAACTCGCCCTTTTCCGCGGCCTGCCTCGGCAGGTCCTCCTCCAGCATGACGTTGATCGCCGCGATGCCGGCGGCGCAGGCCAGCGGATTGCCGCCGAACGTCGAGCTGTGGAGGAACGGATTGTCCTCGAGCACCTTCCAGATTTTAGGCGTGCTCATGAACGCGCTCAACGGCATCACGCCGCCGCCGAGGGCCTTGCCGAGGCACAGGATGTCAGGGACGACGTTCGAAAGTTCGCAGGCGAAATTCCGGCCGCACCGGCCCATGCCGGTCTGGACCTCGTCGAGGATCAACAGGACGCGGTAGCGGTCGCACAATTCCCGCACGCGCGGCAGGTAGTCGTCCGGCGGCGCGAGCGCGCCGGCCTCGCCCTGCACCGGCTCCAGGATGATCGCGGCGATATCCTCCCCCAGCGCATCGAGTTTCCGCAGCTCGCGCTCGAGGTCCTTGATGTCGCCGTAATCAACGAAGAACACATCCTCGAGCAGCGGGGCGAACGGCTTGCGGTACACGGCCTTGCCCATCACGGAAAGCGAGCCCATGGATTTCCCGTGGAACCCGCCCGTCGCCGCGATGAAGCCGGCCTTCTTGGTGTAGAGCCGCGCGAGTTTCAACGCGCCCTCCACCGCGTCGGTCCCGTTGTTGATGAAGAAGCAGTCCTGCAGGTCGCCCGGCGCCAGCTCGCCGAGCAGTTCAGCGAGATAGCCGCGCAGCGGATCGAGCAATTCCTGGGAACTCAACGGCATCCGGGCCAGCTGGGCCTGCACCGCCTGGATGATTTTCGGGTGGCGGATCCCCATGTTGTAGACGCCGAACCCGCCGAGGCAGTCAATGAACTTGCGACCCATCAGGTCTTCGATGATGGACCCCTGCCCCGTCCATTCGATCGCCGCGAAATCCTCGGCCTCGGCCACCGACTTGCGGTAGTGCAGGAACCCTCGGTTGAAATAGTCGTCGAAATTCGTCAGCGTTTTTTCGAGGATGCCCTGCTTCGCCCCGGCGCTGAGATCGCGGCCACTGACGAGTTCAAGGTAGTCGCACGATTTCCGATAGACCATTTCAGTCTTGGTCAAGGCGCAGGCAAGCGCGTCGGCCGGCGCGGATTCCAATGCAGCGATGCCCGCCCGGGTCTGGCCTGCGGAATTTTTGGGCTCCGGTATCATGACCTTGCCCTCCGGGTTTGAGACTACTGTACCCCGCCGTCTTCGGATTGAGGAAAACGCGCCACGCTACTTGTTGCGCTCTTGTGAGATACGCGATTTGACACGATATCGCCGAAGAATTTAAGGTTTTATCCATGAATTTCGGCGCATTTGGCTGCCTATCATACGATTACAAAATATTATCCTATGCCGATAATACGTCTGTATTGCGGTGCATCAAAATGGCGGGGTCTATTCTCCGGGCAGAGCGGAGCAAGCCGGGCCGGCATCTGGAGATATTTCAGAGCCTTTAATAACGAACACCCGCCGGGGGAAAGGTCCGGCGGGCGTTTCGAGGCGATGGATGCGCGGTTACTGCGCTTTGATTTCGGTCCAGAGTTTATCGAGCAGCGTGGCCGCTTCGCCGACATCTTCGAGGAACTCGCAGCGATCCACGATCTCGTCGGGCGGGTAGATGGCCTCGTCCTCGAGGATGGCGGGATCAATGAAGGCCTTGGCGGGCGTGTTCGCGCTGGCGTAGCTGACGCCGTTTACGATCCGGGCATTGATTTCCGGCTCCATGATGAATGAGAGGAACGCGTAGGCGTTGTCCACATTGCGGGCCTTCGCCGGGATACAGAGGTTGTCCATCCAGAACGTGCCGCCCTCCTTGGGCACCACGTAGCCGAGCCGTTCGGGCTCCTCGGCGACCACCTCGGCGAGCTGGCCGTTGTAGCCGTGGGCGAGGTCCACATCGCCGGCCGCGAGGATGTTGTGAAAATCGCCGCTGTTGTACGTCTTGACCAGGCTTTTTTGCGTCTTCAGGAGGTCGGCGGCCTTCCGCAGGATCTCGGGGTCCGTGGTATTGAGCGAATGCCCCATGAATTTCAGCGCCACGGCGAAGCACTCGCGCACGTCATCGAGCATCAGGACCCGGCCCGCGTTGACCGGATCGAACAGGGCGGCCCAGCTGTCCACTCCGTTGGGGAATTTTTCGCGGTTGAAGCCGATCCCGGTGGTGCCCCAGAAATACGGCGCCGAGTGCTTGTTCTCCGGGTCGAATTTCTTGTTCAGGAACTTGGGATTGAGGTTTCCCCAGGTGGCAATCTTCGCGTGGTCGAGTTCCTGCACAAGGCCCTCGGAGGCCAGGATGGTGACCATGTAGTCGGAGGGCACCACGAGGTCGTAGTCGGCCACGCCCGACTGGAGTTTCTCGAGCAGCGCCTCGTTGGAATCGTAGGTGTCGTAATTCACGCGGATTCCGGTCCGGGCCGTGAAGTCGGCGATCACCTCGTCCGGGAGATAGGCGGACCAGATGAAGATATTGAGCTCGTTCTGGGCGCGCCGGGAGCACCCGGCGGCGATCAACAGGCCGGCCGCCATCAACAGCGCGACGCAAATGAACCGTTTCATTTTTTCTCCTCCGTGTTGTGTTGCCGCTGCAATCGCTGCGCAACGGCGATCATAGCGACGGTCACCAGGAGCAACAAGGCGGAAACCGCATTAACCTCGGGGGTCACGCCGACCTTGATCATCGAGTAGATCTGGAGCGGCAGGGTCGTGGCCCCCACCCCGGCCACGAACGAGCTGACCACGTAGTCGTCAATCGAGATCGTGAAGACCAGCAGCGCCCCGGCCACCACGCCGGGCAAAATCAACGGCAGCGTCACGCGGAAAAACGTCTGGATCGGGCCGGCGCCCAGGTCCATGGCCGCCTCCTCCAGCGAGCGGTCGAATCCCGCCAGCCGGGCCCGCACCACGATGGCCACATACGAGATGCTGAAGGCGATGTGCGACAGGATGACCGTCCACAGGCTCAAGCGCATCTGGACCGCGCCGAAAAAAGTGACCAGCGCGGCGCCCAGCACGATCTCCGGGATGATGATCGGCAGGAACAACAGGGCCTGGGTCTGGCCCTTTCCGCGGAACGAGTACCGGCCGAACGCCAGCGCCGCCAGCGTGCCGATCACCGTGCAGACCGCCGTGGCGGCGCCCGCCACCACGAGGCTGTTCTTGACCGAGCGCAGGAGCAATTTGTTTTCCAGCAGGCGTCCATACCACTGGAAGGTGAACCCCTCCCACCGGGCCGTCTGGCGCGCCTCGTTGAAGGAAAACAGGACCAGGATCACGATCGGCGCGTAGAGGAACACATACACCGCCGCGGCATGCAGCCCCATCAGCTTGCGCTCCCACCGGAACGGCGCCGCGCCGCGCGGCGCGATCGCGCGGGGGCCAACAAACGGCGGCGTGTTCTCCATGGAATCAGGCATGAGGTGGAAGTTGGGGGACGCTACAACACGGCCTCCTGCCCGCGCTTCTTCGACCACCATGCGTAGGCGAGCAGCAGCGCCAGGACCACGGCCGTCAACTCAAAGGCGACCGCCGACCCGAACGGCTTGTTGCGGGCGACGGCGAATTGGTTCTGGATCAAATTGCCGACCAGCATGCTCTTGGCCCCGCCCAGCAGGTCCGAGACGACAAACTGGCCGATACTCGGGATGAAGACCAGCACGATGCCCGCGATGATGCCCGGCATCGTCAGCGGCGCCGTGACCCGCCAGAATGTGGATGCGTGGTTCGCGCCGAGGTCGCTCGACGCCTCCAGCAGCGTCAGGTCCAGCTTTTCAAGCGAGGCGTACAGCGGCAGGATCATGAAGGGCAATTCCCCATACACGAGGCCCACCATCACGGCGAATTCGTTGTACAGCAGGTCCAGCGGCGCTTGGATGAGGCCGGCCTGCAACAGCACCGTGTTGATCAGGCCCTCGGTCCGCAGGATGAGCATCCACGCATAGGTCCGGATCAGGAAGCTCGTCCAGAAGGGAATCACCACGAGGGCCAGCAACAGGTTTTTCCAGCGCGCCGGCGCGACAATCGCGATGTAGTAGGCGATCGGATAGCTGATCACCAGGCACAGCGCCGTCGTGGCGACCGCCATCCAGACGGACCGCCAGTAGATCGGCCCATACAGGGGTTCCAGCGATTGCCGGTAGTTCGCGAGAAAATCGCCGGAGAGGATGTGGGCCCCGAGGTCGGCGATCGGCTTGAGCCCGCCGTAGGTGCCCCGCGCGCCGAAGCTGATCACAAACATGATCGCCAGCGGCAACAGGAAGAAGACGCCCAACACCGCCCACGAAGGGGCGATCAGGAGATAAGGCGTCTTCTTCGGTTTGGTGGTTGGCTCCGGCATCAGCGTGGAATTTCAAATGACGAAACCCGAAGGACGAAGAAATCGCCGCCCGCTTCATTCTCCATTCCGCCATTGGTCATTTCGTCATTCGTCCTTGTTTATAATCCCCGTTTCTCCATCACCACGGTATCCCTCGGATTCCAGCTCATGAAGGCGCGGCCGCCGACCCGGAACCGGCCGCTTTCCTGGAAGGGGCGGTCGTTCTGCTCGTAGATGAAGTAGCGTTCCCCATCGTCGCTGCGCACGACCCAGACGGTGTTGACGCCCTGGTAGACGCGGTCCTCGATCGTCACCTCGATGCTGACCTCGCCATCGGCGGTGCCGGATTTCGTCCGCAGGTCGAGTTTCTCGGGCCGCACCACGAACCGTACCGGCTCCTCGGGCCGCCACGAATCGGAACTCGTCCGGGCGCGGATCTCCGATCCGGTCCGGCCCCCGATCAGCAGCAGACCCTCGGCGAGCGATTTGACGATCCCGGTGAAGAAATTGGGGGCGCCCATGAACTGGGCCACGAATTCCGTCTTGGGATACTCGAACACGTGGTGCGAGGCGTCCAGCTGCTCGACCCGGCCCTGGTTCATCACCGCGATCCGGTCGCTCATCGTGAGCGCCTCCTCCTGGTCGTGGGTGACGAAGACGAAGGTCAGGCCGAGCGATTTCTGGAGGTTCTTCAGCTCCAACTGGACCTCCTTGCGCAGCTTCTGGTCCAGCGCCGCCATCGGCTCGTCCAGCAGCAGGACTTCGGGCTCCATGGCCAGGGCGCGCGCCAGGGCGACGCGCTGCCGCTGCCCGCCGCTGAGCTGGCCCGGCAGGCGGTCGTCGAATCCCTCGAGCCGGACCAGCTCGAGCGAATGCCGGGCCTTGGCCCGCGCGTCCGCCGGACCGAGTTTCTTGTAGCGCAAGCCGAAGGCCACGTTCTCCAGCACGGTGAGATGCGGGAACAGCGCGTACGACTGGAAGACCATGTTGACGGGGCGGCGGTAGGGCGGCAGGTGCGTGATATCGCGGCTGCCGATCAGGATGCGGCCGGCGGTCGGCGACTCGAAACCGCCGATCATGCGGAGCAGCGTCGTTTTTCCGCACCCGCTCGGGCCCAGCAGCGAAAAGAACTCGCCCTTCTGAATTTGCAGCGACACGTCGTCCACCGCGACGAAATCGCCGAACCGCTTGGTCACCGACCGGATGTCAACGCTGATAGAATCGCTCATCGCCCCGTATGGCGGAACAGAGTGGAGCGGGTGCGATAAAATTGCAATCGGTTATCGCTTGCGGCCCGCATGAACGCCCGCGGAGTCTACGCGCCGGCGCCCGGAGGGCTGCCCGGAAGTTCGACCAGCCAGGCGTGGGACAGATAGACGAAACCGAAGCCTTCTGTCAGGCGGTCGTAAATCAGGTATTCCGAGTGCGAGTGGATTCCCACATCCACCGCGCCCGTCCGCACGCACTCCCGGGGCAGCGACACGGTCACGAAGGCTTCCGACGAATAGCGGGCCGGAATGCCCTGCGCCACGAGGAACGGTTCGCGCAGCATCATCGTCGGCCCGTCCGTTGTCTCGCCTTTCTCGTTGGTCGCATGCGCCGCGATCCGAAGCCGTGTGTTACGCCCCTCCGGGTCGAACAGGTGCAGCACGAGCCCGTACCGCTTCCCGCGCACGAGCCGGCGAACGCCCAGGTTGATGCGCAGGAACTGGTTCCAGCCGGTGATGCCCGGCCCGTAGCTCTGCCCATAGTCGTAATAGATCGGAAACAGCTCGCCCGCCTTCGAGGGCGCGGGGCGATCATAGAACTGGTTGCGCACGCGCCCCTTCGTCCCGAACGGCAGGTCCGAGGCCATGTGGTAGGCCGCCACGATCTTCTTGTGCCGCTGCGACACCCATGCGTTCACCCGCGCAATATCCGCATCCGCCGCCCGCGCGGCGGAACGACGGATCCACGCCGGGCAGTCCGCCTCGGGGGCACAGGTCAGGTACGACGCGCCCCGGGGCGCGCCATCCTCCGCCGCCTGTACGCGCAGCCGCGCCTGGATGGCATCGAGTTCCGCTTCATCGAATACCAGCGCATCGGCCGTCACGCCCCAGAAGCGCGCCATGCTCGCGGAACGCGTGCCGTCCAGCGTGATCCGCGCCGGTTCCGAAGCCGGCGCGGCGGCGGCGCCAAAATCGCGCCCGTTGATGAATTCGCGACGGATCATGCCGAGCCCCTTGAAGCGCACCGTCAGGTCCATCGCATAAGGCGCCAGCGGCGCGAGGCGCGTCACCGGTTCTCCGCGAATCGTCGTGGTCTCGATGCTCACCAAGTCCCGCAAACGGCGCGAATGCCGGTTGGCCGAGCGTCCGCCGTGCCCGACCGTCACGCGGACTGTTCCGCCAACCCTCTGCCCGCCGAGCAGCAGGACGCCGCCGGTCCCGCCCGGATGCGGCACGATCTCGGCCGTCATCCCGGCCGGGCAGTCCGACACGCGAAACGGCGCCGCCAGCCCGGCGAGCGCATCCCAGACCGCAACCGTCCTCCCCGCCGGCGCGCGGACCTGCATCGTGAGCCGGCGCTCGCTGCCCCGGTCCGCCTTCGCGACGATTCGCGCCGTCGCCCGGTATCCGTCCGAACGCGGCTCATCGCCCTTGGGATGAAACGGCGCGAAATTCCAGCGCTTCGTGTAGTCGTAAAACCATTCCGCGCCCGCCGCGCCGCGACGGAACTGCCACTGGCCGTTGATCGTCTCGACGATCAGCGCCTCGTTCCCGTTGCCCGGCTGGCCGCCGACCATCTGTCCCATGCACTCCCCGCGCCAGTACGTCGCCTGCGGCACGAGCCCGCCATTCTGCCGCAGCCGTTCGGCATAGGCCTTGAGGCCGGTGAATTCGAGCCGGCCCCGCCGCCGCTGCTCCACCAGCCAGTCGAGCATGCGCTCGTTGAGGTCGAAGCATTTGGGGCTGGTGAAATACTGGAGGTTGATGTGGAAGAAGCGCGGCACGCCGGTCAACTCACCCAGCCGGATGAAGTCCTCGCACAGGGCCACGGTTTCCACGGGCAGCGGTCCGACCTCGATCGTGCGATCGCCCATGTTCAGGTTCAGCGGGCAGAATGGGCCCTCGCTCCAGTTCTCGCGGCAGGTGATGGGGTTCCGCAATTCCATGCTGGCGATGAGCAGGGCGGCCTCCGAGGACGGCGCCTCGGGCTTGCGATAATCCTCCGCGCCGGCGAAGAACGGCGACAGCGGTGACCCGCAATGGGTGATCTGCCAGTGCCCGTCGTTGATAATCGTCGGGGCGCAGAATCCGAGCAGATATTTGATGCCGGTCTGCTTGCAGGCGGCGACAAACGAATTGCCCGGCGTGTAGGTGTTGAATGCGTCGGCGCGGGCGAACCCCATGTCCCGCCACCGCTTCTGGGCTAATCCGATCAGGCGGGCGCATTCCTCCGTCGAATACGCCCACCAGTTCATGTTCGTGCAGCGGCGGTTGACGAAACTCGGATAGAGTTCCATGGCAACGATGTTGCCCCGCTTCTCCCACGCCAGCGCCTCGGGAAGAAGCTCCCGCCCGGCGCGCAGATCGAAACTGATGTCGGCGGGGATGTCGTGCTGCGCGAGATAGTCCAGCACCTCGCCGATCCGGTGGCCCGCCTGTCCCAGTTGCCCGTATACGTGACAAATCGCCTTGGTCATGTCATCCGCGTCCTCCTTTCTCGAGGCATGACGCCGCTACCCCGCTGTCGTTTCCGGGCCGACTTCCACGATGAAGTCGAACCACTCGCCGTAGCGGTGGCCGTCCATCGTCGTGTCCAGGGGTACGAAACATACGCCTCGCCGGCGACCCGGGTCCGCGCGCAAGGCGACCGGGACGCGAACGGTCGTCTCCGGCGGGACGACGCCCTCGATGACCGGGGGCTCGGCGGTGATGCCGTCGGGCAGGCGCAGGGCCACGCGGTACGAGCGGGGCCGGGACAGGAAGTTCCGCACCAGGAGCGTCGCCTGCCCGCCGCGGCCGGGGGCCAGTTTCATCCGATAAGGATCGGCCCGCACCCAATAGGGATCGAACATGTATCGGTAGTCGTCCTCGGCGCTCAACTCCTGGAAGGCCTCGCGCATGGCCAGCGACCACCGATGATATCGCTCGATCATCGGCCCGGGCCGGTCCATGACAAACGAGTGCCCCCCCATGATCAAATCCGGCTTGAGCCGACGCAGATAGTCGGCCGCGTAGATGTAGCCCTCTTCCAGGATCGCGCTGTTGCGGCAGCAGACGGCCTCGTGGCCGTCGTGTTCGGGATTTTCGGGGTCGCCGAAGATATTGTCCCCGGCGAACGCCACGCGGCGGCCGTCTATCATGCCGTGGTAACAGCAGCCGTACTCCGTCTGGCCGGGCATCCAATCAACGGTCAACTCGTGGCCCTCCCAGGTGAACGTCTCGCCCGGCGCGAACAGGCGGTCGAACGCGATCGGCTTCACGGTCGGGTCGTAGGACCACAATTGGGCGGCGTAGTCGAATCGCTCCGGCTGTTGTAGCGGCGGGGCGACGCGGTCGAGCGTCCACAGCTTCGCCCCCCACCGATCCCGCAGGTGGGCCGCGCCGAGCACATGGTCGCCGTGCATGTGCGTGACGAGCAGCGCATCAATGCCCTTCAGCCCGAGCCGCTGCTGCATCTGCTCGATCGTCGCATCGAGCGTCGCCGCGTCAACGCCGCAGTCAATCATCAGGGCGCGCCCGCTGTCGGCGAGGAAGAAGACGGCGTTCGGCGAATGGCAGGGCCCCTTGTACTTGAACAGGTGCGGCGTCGTCCGCCACAGGTGGGGAACCGCGCTGGGGCGGGAAACCCTGTCCTGTTCGGATCCCTCGAAGGTGAAGATGGAGTAGCCGCGGACGTACAGGCGGGCGAGGCGGCGGAGCTTCTGCTGATAGACCCGCAGTTCCTCCGCCGGTTCCCGGATCACCGGCCCGTGCGACGGCAACAGCAGCGCCGGTTCGAAGGCCTGCAGGAGACTGGCCGCCTCGACGAGCGTGTACAATCCCTTCGCGAATCCATAGTCCCATTCCGTGTCGAACCAGTTGTGCATCCGCGCGCCGGCGACCATCACGTCGCCGCTGAAGGCGAGCCAGCCGGCCGCGGACTTGAGCAGGTAGGACATGCTCCCGGGACTGTTGCCGGCGGTCTCGACGCACCAGAACTCGCACCCGCGCCACGTGAACGTGTCCATCGTCTTGAACCCGCGCCGGACGGCCAGCGGGTCGAGCGGGGGCCGGACGTAGCTGGCCCCGTGGGTCGTGAAGGCGTCTTCGAGCGCCGGCCGCGCCTTGCGGAATTCCGCGGGGCGTTCCAGCAGGGCCCGCTCCTTCTCCGGCGCGGCGACCTGCGCCCCCCAATTCCGCAGCTTGCCGTGGCCCTGGCACTGCTCGCGGTGATGATGCGTCACGAGCACCCAGTCCAGCCGCCGGACCCCGATCGTGCCGAGCTGATCGAGCGCGCTCCCGTCGCCGATATCAATCAACATGGCGGCGTCGCCGTCGCGCAACACGTAGACGTTGCAGACGTCCCTCCACAGGAACACCTCGACGTCTCCGTGTCTGGCGACCGGTTCAAAGCGCGGCGCATGCGCCGGCTGTCCGGGGGCGGGGCGGTTTTTCATAACGTTTTGCTCGTGGGGCGGCGCACGACCCGCCCGATGGGAGCAATCCGGGCGGGTGCTACAGGGCGGCCACGGTACCGGAACACCGGCGGCGTGGGCAAGCAGATCGGGGGCGCGGATCGGAGACGCGACAGTCGGCGCTTGACACAGGCGCCCGGGCCTCTAAATACCGCGGCATGGATCACCTCCTGACCGCCGAGAACCTCGTCGCCCTGCTCACGCTGACCAGCCTCGAGGTCGTGCTGGGCATAGACAACATTGTCTTCCTCGCGATCCTCACGGGGAAATTGCCCGAGGAGCAGCGGGGGAAGGCGCGCCTCATCGGGCTCGGCCTGGCGATGATTATGCGCATCCTGCTGTTGCTCGCGATCAAATGGGTCATGGGGTTGACCGAGCCGATGTTCGCCGTCGTGTCACACGCGATCAGCGGGCGCGACCTGATCCTGCTTCTGGGCGGCCTGTTCTTGATCGCGAAGGCGACGCACGAGATCCACGAGAAGCTGGAGGGCCCGGGGCACGCGCCCGCGGCCGGCGGCGCGGCAAAATTCGGGTCGGTCATCGTCCAGATCGTGCTGATTGACATGGTGTTTTCCCTCGACTCCGTCATCACGGCGGTCGGCATGGCGGCGCACGTCGAAATCATGATCGCGGCGGTGGTCGTCGCCGTGATCGTGATGATGCTCTTCGCGGGCGGGGTGAGCGGGTTTGTCGAAAAACACCCGACGATCAAGATGCTTGCGCTGGCCTTCCTGCTGTTGATCGGCGTCATGCTCGTGGCCGAGGGTTTTCACAAGCACATCGAGCGCGGCTACATCTATTTCGCCATGGCGTTCTCGCTCGTCGTCGAAATGCTCAACATCAGGGCGGGGCGGCACCGGCACGCCCCCGCCTCGCCGATCCCACCCCCCTGACCCGCGCGCATCCGGCAAGGCGGGGCCTCCGGACCCGCCAGGGCGCGGCGCGTCCGGAGGCCGCGCCCTACAACAACCCCACGATAATTTGGCGTCGGGCATTACGCGCGGTCCGGTCAAACCGGTGTGCCGGAAATGAACGGCGCCGCATCTTGTCATTCCCTTGCGCGCGGAATTGGGGCCCGCATCCCGCCTTGCTTCCGGGCGGGGTGCGGTGCTATCAAGGGCGTGCTCTCGCCGGAATTACCGCGCTGCGCGGTATAGGGTATGGTGCCCGCGGCTAGGAACGCTGGAGACACAACATGGCCAAGGTATTGCTCGAGAACGTTTGGAAAATCTATCCGGGCGGCGTGGTGGCGGTGAACGACGCGAACCTGGTCATCGAAGACCAGGAATTCGTGGTCCTGGTCGGCCCCTCCGGGTGCGGGAAATCCACCACGCTGCGCATGGTCGCCGGCCTTGAGGAGATCTCCAAGGGCGCCATCTACATTGACGGCAAGAAGGTGAACGACGTGCCGCCGAAGAACCGCGACATCGCGATGGTCTTCCAGAACTACGCGCTCTATC